>JAGNNV010000386.1 GCA_017990495.1 Vicinamibacteria bacterium | reverse complement strand
AGTTCGATTCCATCGGCGCGAACGCGAGTTTCGCGTTGAATCTGCCGCACGGTTTCTCACCCTCGGTTTCCTACACCTACACCAAGCGTGAGGACGACAAGGGCGTCGAAATCGGCGGATTCCCCAAACACGCCGCCTTCGTGAAGCTGCTGTGGTCCAACCCCCGTCTCGGACTCCGCGCCAACATCCGCGGCAACCTGAATGGCAAGGTCCCGGCCGCGGTGGGAGCCACGAGCTACACCCCGAAATACAACCTCTGGTACGCGCAGGCGAGCAAGAAGGTCGCCACCAAGGGAGCGTATGCTTTCAACCTGTATGCGCAGGTCAACAACCTGCTCGACAAGAAAGACATCTACAACGTCGATCTCCAGGGCAACCCCCGCACCAATGAAGTCCTCCAGGTCTGGAACGCGCCGCGCACGTACCTCGCCGGCATCACCATCGACATGGACTGGACGCGTTAAACAATCCGAGGTCCGATCATGAAGCGTTTCTTCCTCAGCCTGGCGTTAGCCTGCCCGCTCAGCGCCGCCGCACAGGAGCCGTCCAATCTCCCCATCGGCGACCCCGCGCGCAAGGACAAGATGGTGGAGGTGACGCTCGATGGCATCAACGACGCCGCCACCGGCGAGATCATCACCCCCAAGGAACTCGCCGCCCGCCTCGCCGGAGTGCGCGTGGTCTTCGTGGGCGAGAGCCACACGTCGATGGAGTACCACAACGTGCAGCGGCGTCTCATCGAAGAGCTCACCGCCGCCGGCCGCAAGGTCTTCGTCGGACTCGAGATGTATCCCTACACCGAGCAGGCCTGGCTCGACAAGTGGTCGGCCGGCGAACTGAGCGAGGACGCTTTCCTCAAGGACTCCCGCTGGTACAAGAACTGGGGCTACCACTGGCTCTACTACCGCGACATCTTCACCTTCGCGCGCGATCGCAAGATCCGCATGTTCGGCGTGAACACGCCCCGCGAAGTGGTGGCGGCGGTACGGAAGAAAGGCTTCGCGAACCTGACCCCGGAAGAAGCGGCGCGCATCCCCGCGAAGATCGACACCGACAGTCCAGAGCACAAGCGGCTCTTCAAGGCGTACTTCGCCCCGGAGGATTCGCTCCACACGACCGGCATGACCGACGAACAGTTCAACATGATGTTCAACGCCCAGGCCACCTGGGACGCCACCATGGGCTACAACGCGGTTCAGGCCCTCACCAAGCACGGCGACAAGGACACCATCATGGTGGTGCTGATCGGCTCGGGCCACGTGGCCTACGGTCTCGGCGCGGAACGTCAGGCTCGCCTCTGGTTCGACGGAAAGATGGCCTCGGTCATTCCCATGGCCGCGGCAGGCGACAAGGGCGAGAAGCCCGAGGTGCGCGGTTCCTACGCGAACTTCGTATGGGGTGTGGCTCCCGAGAAGGCGCCGCTTTTCCCCACCCTCGGCTTCTCCACCGGCCAGAAGAAAGACAACGCCTACCCGGTGATCGCGGTCCAACCCACGTCGATCGCGGCCAAGGCCGGGTTCAAGGTGGGCGACGTGCTCATCTCCATGGACGGCGTGGCCCTCACCGACAGCGAAATCACCAACAGGCTCATGTCCGAAAAGCGGTGGGGTGATTCCGCAGAATTCAAGGTCCGCCGCGGAACAGAGGAGGTCACTCTCGTGGCCTACTTCCGACGCACCCTCTAGCCTCGATCCGCCGTACCCCTCCTCAAAGGAAGGTCACCGACATGCGCGCCTCCTGTCTTCTGATCGCGGCGCTCGTCGCCGCACCTCTTCCCACGTGGGCCCAGACGTCCACGGCCTCGCTCGCCAGGGTCCGTCATGACCTGCGGGTGACTCTGGACGCGAAGACGCACAGGCTCACCGTCATCGATGAAGTCACCTTCCCCGCGGATGCCCCCGCGGAGTTCCTGCTGCACGGCAGTCTCCGCGTGGTCGCCTCGGAACCCGCAGTTTCCGAAGTGCCCCTCGGCGAGACAGAGAAGTTCTTCGGCATCAACGCGGGCGAGGCCGGGTCGGGTCGGCTGAAGCTCAAGCGCTACCGCGCCGCCGGCTCGCCCTCTTCGGTGAAGCTGTCCTACGAGGGTGTCTTCGACTTCGGCCTGGGCGATCAAAAAGAGGAGTACACCCGCGGCTTCCGCGAAACTTCCGGCCTGCTGAACGATCAGGGGGTGTATCTGGCGGGCAGCGGGTTCTGGTATCCCTACGTCAGTCGCGAACTCATCGAGTTCAAGATGGAGATCGCGCAGCCCGAAGGCTGGCACGTGATCAGCCAGGGCAACGGAACGTCCCGCGATGCCCTTGGCAAGGCGCGCTGGGAGTCGCATGGCCCCATGGACGAGATCTACCTCGTGGGAGGCCCCCTGCGCGTGTATCGCGATTCGGCCGGCGCAGTGGAAACTCTGGTCTACATCCACGAGAAGGACGACGCCCTGGCCGCGAAGTACCTCGAGGCCACGGCGCAGTACATCGAGATGTATCGCGCTCTGCTCGGGCCCTACCCCTACGGCAAGTTCGCGCTGGTCGAGAACTTCTGGGAAACGGGCTACGGCATGCCCAGCTTCACCCTGCTCGGGCCGCAGATCATCCGCTTCCCCTTCATCCTGGCCTCGTCGTACCCCCACGAGATCCTTCACAACTGGTGGGGCAACTCGGTGTTCGTCGACTACGAGAGCGGCAACTGGTGCGAGGGCCTCACCTCCTACCTCGCCGATCACCTGATCCAGGAGCAGCGCGGCAAGGGCGGCGAATACCGACAGTCGACGTTGCAGAAATACCGCGACTTCGTAAAGGACGGCCGCGACTTCCCTCTCACCGAGTTCCGCTCGCGGCATTCCGCGGCCACCGAGGCCGTGGGTTATGGCCGGACCATGATGGGCTTCCACATGTTGCGCCACGAACTGGGCGACGACAACTTCAAAAAGCTGATCCAGCGCTTCTATCGGGAATTCCGGGAGAAGCGCGCGACTTTCCGCGACATCCAGAAGGTGGCCGAGGCGGTGTCGGGCAAAGACCTCAAACGTTTCTTCGATGACTGGATCACGCGTCCCGGCGCCGCCACCCTCGCCGTTTCGGGAACTGGGGTGAAGAAGACAGCCACCGGCTTCGAACTCACGGGGACATTGCAGCAGACCCAGGCCGGTGCGCCGTTCCTGCTCCAGGTGCCCCTGGTCATCCGCACCGCCCGCGGAACCCAGGTCGAGAAGGTCGCGCTGAGCGGGGCCAACGCGCCCTTTACTTTCACCTTCGCCGCGGAGCACGAGCCCCTTTCCATCGACATCGATCCGGAGTTCGACGTCTTCCGCAAACTCGATCCGCGCGAGACACCGCCCTCGATCGGCCAGATCTTCGGCGAACCGAAGATCCTCGCCGTCCTGCCCGCGAAGGCCTCACCGGGTTCGCAGAAGGCCTATCGCGACCTTGTGGATGGCTGGC
>JAGNNV010000385.1 GCA_017990495.1 Vicinamibacteria bacterium | reverse complement strand
TCCAACCACGCCGCCTTCGATCGACCGGACGGTGGCCACGCCCAGGGCGCCATCCAGCACGCCCACGCGCACCGTCTGCCCCGGGACCACACCGAGGACCTTCGTCATGTGAATCGCGCGGGGACCGAAGACTCGCGCCAGGCCGTCGGGTGCGATCTCGTGAGGTTCGAGAATGATGAGATTCAAGGCGGCTACATGAGGCTCAGCGGATCGACGTCCACGGAAACGCCGGGGAATCTCATGGCCCCGAACTCGGCGATGAGGGCCTCGTGCACGGTTTCGCGGATCACGCCCCGCTTCCCCCTCACCACCACCTGATAGCGGAACTCGTCGCGCACCTTCGAGAGCGGCGAGGGCGAAGGGCCGAGGACGCCGGTCGGGAGTTTCGCCTTCAGCCTTCGCGCGATGCTGCGCGCGTTCTTCGCCACTTCGTCCTCGACCGGACCGCGGAAGAGGATGTTCACCATGGCGTCGTGCGGCGGATAGCCCATGGTCCGACGAAACTCCATCTCGCGATCGAAGAACGCGTCGTAGTCCTGGTTCTGCGCGTATTCGATGGCGTAGTGCTTCGGATTGTGGGTTTGCAGGAGCACCTCGCCGGGCAGATCGGCCCGGCCCGCGCGCCCCGCGACCTGGGTGAGCAAAGCGAACGTGCGCTCGGCGGAGCGAAAGTCGGGCAGGCCGAGGCCGACGTCGGCGTCGATCACACCGACGAGGGTCACCTTCGGGAAGTCGTGGCCCTTGGCGATCATCTGTGTGCCCACGAGGATGTCGGTTTCATGTTTCTCGAACTTGTGGAGAACCTCCTCCACCGCGCCCCTCCGGCCCGCGATGTCGCGATCGATCCGATCGACGATGGCCTCGGGGAATGTCGTGAGCAACACCTCGGCCACTCTCTGCGTGCCGTAACCCTGAAGCCGCAGATAGTCGCCGCGGCAGGCATTGCAGCGCGTGGGCGTGGGCTTCATGAGGCCGCAGTAGTGGCACTGCGCCTGCTCGCCGCGGCGATGAAGGACGAAGGCCACGGAGCAATGCGGGCACTGCGCGGCCGCCCCGCATTCGCGGCAGACGAGACTCGTGGCGTAGCCGCGACGGTTGAGGAGAAGCACTGTCTGCTCCTTGCGCGACAGCCGCTCGGCGATGGCGTCGATGAGGGGCGGGGTGAGAATCGCGGTCGGAACCTTCTGCTTCTTGCGGTCGATGATGTGCACGCGGGCGAGGCCCATCGGGCCCACCCGAGTGCGCAGGCGCAGCCAGGTGTAGCGGCTCTTGATCGCGTTCAGTCGCGACTCCATCGAGGGCGTGGCCGAGCCGAGAAGGATCACCGCCTTCTCGAGCCGGGCGCGATACACGGCCACGTCGCGGCCGTGATAACGCGGCGCGTCTTCCTGCTTGTACGCGGAGTCGTGTTCTTCGTCGACCACGATGAGGCCGAGATTCGGCAAGGGCGCGAACACCGCCGACCGCGCGCCCACCACCACGCGGGCCTCGCCCCTGCGCGCCCGCCACCACTCGTCGTGGCGCAGGCCCTCGGCCATGTCGCTGTGAAGGACGCTCACCGCCTCGCCGAAACGTTCGCGGGCCGCGCGCACCAGGGTAGAGGTGAGGCCGATCTCGGGCACCAGAAGCAGCGCGGTCTTGCCGAGTTCGAGCGCCTTCTGCGCGGCGCGGAGGTAGATCTCCGTCTTGCCGCTGCCGGTAACGCCCTCGAGCAGGATCGGCGCAAAAGCACCCTCGCCCAGAGCGACCGCCACCTTGGTGTCTGCCTCGGACTGCTCCGCGGTGAGGATGCGCTCCTCCAGAGGCGCCGGTCGCAAGGCGCGCTGCGAACTCGGGTCGGGCCGCCGCTCGAGCACTTCGAGGGCGATGGTGACGAGCCCCTTCTTCTCGAGCGACTTCAGGGCCGGACGTCGCGAGGGCGCATCGCCGACAAGATCCCGCACGGGAGCCACGCCGCCGGCTTCCTTGAGGACCGTCGCCACCTCGAGGGCACGGCCGCTCAGTTCGGCGGACTCGAGGGCAGGCAGGGCATGGGCGACCTGGACGCGCTGGAAGTCGGAGGTCGCGAGTTCGACCTCGAAGTCGACCAGACCCATCTGGTCGAGCTTCAACAGCCGGGAGGTCACGTCCTTGTCGAGACGCGCGGACAGCGCCGCGACCGAAAGTTTCCCGCCCGCTTCCCGCAGGGCCTGCAGGACGGGATCGTCGGCCGCACCCAGTTCCCGGGCCGCGCCGGTGAGTCCGACCACGCGTTTCGAGACACGAACGCCGCCGGGTGGAGCCACGAGCCGCGTGGCCTGACCGATGGGGCCGATGTAGTAATCAGCGACCCAGAGCGCCAGCTCGAGCAGCCGATCGGTGACGAGCGGCTCCTCATCGAACACCGCGGTGAGGTTCTTGAGGGAGACACCTTCACGCGCCACGGCCTCGGCGTTCACCACCACGCCCATCACCCGGCGCTTGCCGAAAGGCGCTTCCACCCGCGAGCCACGCGGCACCGCGGGCCAGCCCGCGGGAACCCGGTAGGTCATCGCCTGCATCAGAGGCAGAGGCAGGGCCACCTCGACGCATCGGTCAGACGCGGTCGTAGCGGCCTTCTCTGGCTCGATTCCCGGAAGGGACTTCTGCTGCATGACGCCCAGAGGCCCGACTATTCGGAGCGCGTGCCCAGAAGGTCCATGACGAGCCTGAGGTCGGCCCAGACTTCCTTCTTCGCCGCCGGATTTCGCAACAGGTAGGCGGGGTGATAGGTCGGCATCACGGGAATGCCGTTCCAGGATGCAAAGCGTCCACGGATCTTCGAAATGGGGTCGCCGCTTTTCGCCATGAACTTGCCCGCGGTGGCCCCAAGCGCCACGATCGCGCGCGGGTTGACCGCCCGGATCTGCGCTTCGAGGAAGGGCTGACACGTGGAAATCTCGTCGTTTTCGGGCGGGCGGTTGCCGGGCGGCCGGCATTTGATGACGTTCGCGATGTAGACGTCGGCGCGCTGCATCCTCATGCCCTTTTCGATCATGTCGGTGAGAAGCTGCCCGGCCCGGCCCACGAAGGCAAGACCGGAGGCGTCTTCATCGGCGCCGGGCGCCTCGCCGACGAACATCAGCTCGGCGGCCGGACTGCCCTGGCCGAAGACGATCTTGGTGCGCCCATCACACAGCCGACAGCGCTTGCAGTCGCCAATGTCTTCGAGGATGGCGGTGAGCGCGGACTCGACGAGGGCGTGATCGCGAGCGGGGCGGGGGGGGGCCGCGGGAGCTACGGGCCGAACCTCAAGAGAGTCCTGAGTCGGGGAAACGACGAGGCGAACCGAGGCCGTTGGAGCCGGGGACGGGGACGGCGTAGAAGCCGGCGCCGACGCTCGAGCCCGGGCCGCGGCGGCCGGCCGGCCCCCCTTCACCCCGAGGCCATCGATCGACCCAAGGAACCTCCCCATCGC
>JAGNNV010000384.1 GCA_017990495.1 Vicinamibacteria bacterium | reverse complement strand
GGTCGTCGAGGAGCTGATGCATCTTGGCGGTCGACTTGTACACCCGGTCCATATCGGCGCGCACCGCCTCCAGGCGTCCCTCCCGGGCGGCCTGTTCGATGTGGCCGAGGAATCCGCGAATGGTGATGAGCGGACTCTTGAGGTCGTGGGAGACCGTGTAGGTGAAGCGCTCGAGTTCGGCGTTCCGGGCCTCGAGTTCGTGGATGAGCTTCTCTCGCTCGGCCTCGGCCGCCTTCCTCTCGCTGATGTCCTGAACCGCTCCGAAGATGCCGCCCAGGGAATTGGTGGCCTCGTCCCAAACCGGGTGGGCGTACACCCGCACCCAGCGGAGGCTGCCGTCCTTGCAGATGGTGCGGATCTCGGTGGCGACGGGGAGATTCCCTCGCAGGGCCAGGAGGTCCTGGTCATCCTGGTCGAGGTCGTCGGGGTGGACGGCGGCGCGCCAGCCGCCCCGGGCCACGTATTCGTCGAACGTGAATCCGGTGATCTGTTCGAACGCGCCAGCCACCCAGTTGAGGCGCAGGCCGGGCCCGCTCTCGAGTTCGGTGGAAAAGGCGTAGTCGGAGCTGACGCTGGTGATGAGCCGATAGCGCTCCATGCTCTCGCGCAATGCCGCTTCGGCCACCCGTCGCTCGGCCGCCTCCCGGGCGGCCAATTCGAAGGCCTCTTCGGTCAGGGTGATGGCGCGGGCCAGGAGGGCGGCGGTGGCGGAGTAGAAGACGGCCTGCAGGACCCAGGCTCCCTGCAGCGAGGGAGCGCGGGACGGGACCCGCAGGCCCTCCATCCAGAAGAAGCCGCCATTACCGCAAAGAATGACGGCAGCGAAGGCCAGGGCCTCCCGACCTCCGAGGAGCAGTCCGGCCATGACGATCATGGTCATCTGCACCACGCTGACCGACACCACCGCCACCGACCCGGTGAGATAGACGGACAGGCCGGGAGCGATCAGGGAGATCGTGATCAGGAAGATCCACGATGCGAGGCGGACGCGTCCGCGATGCATGAACCCCCGGAGCAGGAGGGCCAACGGAATGGTGGCGAAGGCCACGGCGCTCACCGCCATCCCCGACACCGAACGGTCGGGGTAGAAGAGGCTCAGGGCCAGGCCGACCGCGATCTGCACGTTCAGGACCCGGCTCAGGAGGCGCATCCTCACCGATCCCGCGTCGATGCGGCCGGGAGGCGGGGCAAAAAAGCGCCTGAGTTCGTCAAGCATGTTCCATGGATCCTAACTTCGACCGCCTCACCCCGTCAGGAGGGGCGGCGGGAGAGAATAGGCCTTCAAGAACGGAGCAAAGGAAGAAAGAATGAGTCTGCATCGCGTGGTCGTCCTCGGAATGGGCAAGGTTGGAAGTCTTGTGGGCACGCTGCTGCATGAGAGCGGCTTCAAGGTGATGGGGCTCGACGCCGTGGCCCGCCCCGGTCTGCCCTTCGACACTGCGGTGGCGAACCTCGCCGATCCTTCAGCCCTTCGCCCGCACCTGGCCGCCACCGACGCGGTGGTGAGCTGCCTTCCCTTTCACCTCAATATCGCCCTCGCCACCGAGGCCCACGCTGCAGGCATCCACTACTTCGATCTCACCGAGGATGTGGCCACCACCGACCAGATCCGCGAACTCGCCAAGACGGCGAAGGGAGTGATGGCGCCCCAGTGCGGCCTGGCTCCCGGCTTCATCGGGATCGTGGGCGCGAACCTCGCGAGGAAGTTCGATCGCCTGCGCAGCATCGAACTGAAAGTGGGCGCATTGCCCAAACACCCCCGGGGCAAACTCGGCTACGCCTTCAACTGGAGCCCCGAGGGCGTGATCAACGAGTACATCAACGATTGCGAAGTCATCCGCATGGGTCGACGCCAGATGGTGCCCGCGCTCGAGGGTTATGAGGTGATCGTGATCAACGGCGTGCAGCTCGAGGCCGCCACCACGTCAGGGGGACTCGGAACCATGTGCGAGACCTATGACGGGAAAGTGGAGACCCTCCACTACAAGACCATGCGCTACCTCGGTCACTTCGAGCACATCAAGTTCCTCTTTCAGGAGATGCGCATGCAGGAAGACCGGGACCAGCTCGGCCGGATCATGAAGAATGCCCTGCCCCCGGTTGCCGAGGATTACGTGTTTGTCCACGCCGCGGTTGAGGGCTGGGAGGGCGACCAGCTTTCGCGCGAGGAGTTCGTGCGCGCCTATCCTCAGATGCAGGTCGCGGGCCAGGAATGGCGGGCCATCAGCTGGACCACCGCGGCGAGTCTGTGCGCTGTGATCGAGATGGTGCGGGACGGCGTCCTGCCCCAGATGGGCTTCCTGAAGCAGGAGGAAATTCCCCTCGACGCGTTCTTCAAGACGAAGAACGGCGCGTACTACCTTCAGCACGACAGAAGTTGAGGCCGCGCTCGGATCCACCCCGCGGACCGGGCCGCGAGCTAGCGGTTGCGGATCGTGTCCAGCGCGTTCGTGACTGAAGACTCGCTGAACCCCCTCAGAACAATCCCCTCGACGTCGATCACCGGGACTCCGGTTTCCCCTCCGGCCTTCGCAAGCATCTCCGCGTGCCGGGCCTTGCTCTGTTCGATGTCGTGCGCCACCACATTCACGTTGGGCTGAGTGGCCAGGAAGGCGCGGGCCTTCCGACAGTAACCGCACCACGATGTGACGTAGATCGTGACGTTCACCGTGCGATAAGACCGGGCGCCCGGCCGCCCGGTTTCGCCTCGGGATACGGAAGGCCGGTTCCTCGAGCCGCTCGCTGGGGACCCACCGTTCGCCCTGTCCGCGCCATTGCCCTGGCCCGGACTGGCCGCGGGCGAGGCGGCTGCGGGCGAATCGGGAGAGGCAGACGGATCGGCGGTGGCGGAGCTGCCGGAACCCGTGTACACCTTCGCCCCGCCTCCCTCCGCACGCGATTGGGCCTGCCGCTGCTTCTCCTTCTTCGCGAGTATCGCCAGGTCCTGACACTGGCCGGCCGTGGTGAGGCCGAACGCGATCGCGCAAGCGACGCATAGGGGTTTGAGGATACTCATGGATGCAGGCCCTCCGCCAAAGGAACTCGATTGAGGGGAGTATAGGCCCGCGCCGTCGAGGCCTACTTGAGGGCGGCGCGCAGCTCCTCAGAGTCCCAGGCGTGATCTCCCGATCCCTGTTCGCGCCGCTGGTCGGACGCGAGCAATTGTTCCTGGAGCGCGATCATGGCCCGCACGCTGCTGACGTAGCCTTTTTTGTCGTGACGGAGGGGGGCGAGGGTCGCCATCCCCGCTTCGTCGAATTCGCGGAACTGCTGGCCCGCGCGATGGGCGCTATGGGCGCGATGGCCCAGCAGGCGCAACACGTCCACTCCGAGACGGATCGAGGTGTCGAGGTGTTCGCGGTAGACGTCCTTCACTCCCTGGTCCATGATCTCGTAGGCGTCGTAGCGATGCCGCGTGCGCACCAGGACGCGGAGATGGGG
>JAGNNV010000383.1 GCA_017990495.1 Vicinamibacteria bacterium | reverse complement strand
ACCGGGACTCGCTGATCGGCGTCGCCGTGCTGGATGAGGGTGGGCGCTTTCGCGCCTTTGATGTAGGTCATGGGCGAGGTCTTGCGGTAGATCTCGGGATCGTCCCAGGGCGTTGCTTTGAGGTACTGACGCGTGAAGGGGTGAATGTCGGTGCTCACGTAGTAAGTCACCCAGTTCGAAATCCCCGCGCCCATCGAGATCGCGCGGAAGCGGGCCGAGTCGTGGGTGGCGAGGAAGGCCGAGATGTAGCCGCCCTGGCTCCAGCCCATGACACCGACCTTCGCCTTGTCCACGAATCCCTTGGCGATGAGACTGTCGATGCCGGACATCACGTCCCACGCGTCGCCCACGCCGAGGTTGCGCACGTTCAGGGAACGGAAAGCTTCGCCGTATCCAGCACTCCCGCGGTAGTTCGGTTCGAGAATCAGCGCGCCCTTGGCCAGCCAGGTCTCCATGGGGTAGACGTAGGTGGCTCCGAAGAGGCTGGGCCGCGACACTCCGGTGGGTCCGCCGTGAATGACGACCAGGAGAGGCGCGGCGACCCCTGGCTTCCAGCCCGCGGGTTTGCGCAGCACGCCCTCGATGACCGTCCCGTCCGCGCTTTTCCAGGCCACCACTTCGCTCGTGCCCAGGGTCATCGAGGCGAGTTGAGAGCCTTCGCTCGAGATTCTGCGCGCCGCGCCGCCCACCGGCCCGGCGTGAACCTCGGGGTAGGCGGTGGCCGAGCTGCCCACGAAGGCCACCTGCGCCCCGTCCGCGCTGAAGGAGAAGCCGGCGGCGATGGGCATGGTGAGGGGCACGCGCGAAACCATCTTCTCGCCATGGTCAATACGGAAAAGACCGGCCTCGGTTTTTTGGTTGGCGGCGAGGAAGAGGCCGTTCCTGTTCCAGGCGAGGAGCTGCGGATCTTCGTCGAAGCCCACGGTCAGGGCGGTGATCGGTCCGCCGTGCGCGGGAATCGTGGCCACGCGGCCGTTGCGGTAGTAGAAGGACGCCACATCCGCCATGGCCGTGCGGAAGGCAACGAGCTGGCCGTCGGGGGAATAACGCGGACTCGCGTCGGGGCCGTCCTGGGCCACGAGTGGCCGCACCGTTCCCGTCTCGCTGTCCACCACCGAGATGTCGACGGTGACGCTGAACGAGGGATCGGTGCTCTGGCTGAAATCGAATGCGATCTCGCGCCCGTCCGGCGACCAGTCGAAGTCGCCCACCACGAAGGTCCCGGAAGTGAGACGTTTCGCGGCCCCGGTCTCCACGTTGACCAGGTGGAGGTGTCGCGGATTCGTGGCCTCGTCCTCGATGTTGACGTCGCCGAACGTCTTCTGCCGCTCCTTCATGGCCTCGGTCTTCGGATCGGAGGCCACGAAGGCGATCCGTTTCCCGTCGCCGGAGAAGGCGAAGCGGGAGACGCCCTCCTCCGCGGACGTGAGAGCGCGAGATTCGCCGCCTGACAGGTTCATCACGTAGATCTGGCGTTTGCCTTCCCGATCCGACAGGAAGGCCAGCAACGATCCGTCCGGCGAGAACGCCGGCGACTCTGACGACTTCTTTCCGCCGGTGAAGAGCATGGGTTTGCCGCCGCGGGTGTCGGCCATCCAGATCTCGGTTTCGAAGGCGTTGTCGTCCCAGTTGGCTTTGCGCACCACGAAAGCCACCCGCGACCCGTCAGGCGAGAGTGCGGGTTGAGACACACGCTTGAGCGCCACCATCTCGTCGATGGAAGGCACGCGCGCGTCAGCCGACGCGGTGAGTGCCTGAAGGGCCAGCAGGATAAGAAGCGCGCGCCTCACTTCACACCCCACTTCGCGAACCAGGCGAGTTCCCGTTCGATCTTGTCGACCTGGTGATTCGGTTCACGGAAGCCGTGAGGTTCACGCGGATAGGTCACGAGTTCGGTGGGCACACCCTGACGCTTCAGGCCGAGGTACAACTCCTGGGCCTGGCCAAGGGGCACGCGATCGTCGGCCTGGCCATGCAGGATGAGGGTCGGCGTTTTCGCCTTGGTGATGTGGGCCATGGCCGAGGCCTTCCAGTAGGCGTCCACATTGGGCGTTCCGTAGGGGCCGCCGCCGAAGTAATCATCGAGGGTCGAGGGGATGTCGTTGGTGCCGTACATGCTGATGAGGTTGGTGAGGGCGGCGCCGCAACTCGCCGCTTTGAAGCGCGCAGTCTGGGTGATCGACCAGGCGCACATGTAGCCGCCATAACTCCATCCGTGCAGGGCCATGCGCTCTGGATCGGCCACGCCCTTCGCGATCAGCGAATCGACGCCGCTCATGATGTCGAGGAAATCGCCTTTGCCCCAATCGTTCCGGTTGAGGCGGATGAACGCATCGCCGTACCCGGTGCTGCCGCGGAAGTTGGGTTGGAACACCGCGTAGCCGCGCGCGGTCAGGATGTGGTGGTAGTTATTCGCCGAAGCGGCGAAGGACAGGGTGTAGGCCCCGGCCGGTCCGCCGTGCACATGGACCACGAGGGGCAGCTTCTTCCCGCTCGTCCCTGCAGGCCGATGGAGCAGGCCCTCGATCTCGCGGCCATCCGGAGCCTTCCAACGCACGACCTCGGTCACCGACATGACGACTTCGCTGAGGCCAGGCTCGAGTGTGGTGAGACGTTTCGGCGCGGAGGCAGTGGCCGCGCCGTTCGCATCGAGCGACTGGAGGTAGACATCGTTCGGCGAGCGCGGATCCTGGCGCAGGAAAGCGAGCGAGGCTCCGTCGCTCGACAGTGCCGGCGAAGAGACCATGAAGGGCCCCCGCATCAGTTCCCGAGGCGTTGTGGGGCCGGCCGTGGTCGAAACCGAGTAGAGACGGCCCTCCACGCCGACGGTGGCGGTGAAGAAAATGGAGGCCCCGTCCTTCGACCACAAGATCGCTCCCGGAGACAGGTCGACCGGAGTGAGTTTCGTCGGGACTCCGCCCGCGCGCGGGATGATGGCGAGGGTGTTCGTGCCCGACCGCGGGAGTTTGCCGTCGCGGGTCACGAAGGCGATGGTCTTGCCGTCGGGTGAGAAGCGGGGGGAAGTGTCGGCCCCGCGGTTCTCGAAAAGAACACGAGGCGTGCCGCCTTCGGCCGGCATCAGCACGATGTCCGATCCGCTGCCGTCGTCGGCTTTCGGAGTGGGCCGTCGCACCGCGGCGATCTCCATCCCATCGGGCGAGATCCGCGCGTCGGCGAGGGTGAAGTTCCCCTCGGTCAGACGCTTCGTTTCCCGCGACGTCGCATCGATGCGATGGAGGTGGCTCATGCGGAGATCCTGATCGGCGACCCGCTCGTCGTCTTTGGCCTTGGTCCGCTTTTCCTCGTCTTCCGAAGGCGCGTCGGCGGACAGGGCGACGATCCAGGTTCCGTCCGGGCTCCAGTCGAAGGCCGACACGCCCCCTTTCAGTTCCGACAGTTTCCAGGGCTCGCCCCCGCGGAGGTCGGCAAGAAAGATCTGCGGCCG
>JAGNNV010000087.1 GCA_017990495.1 Vicinamibacteria bacterium | reverse complement strand
GCCGCCAGATCCCGTGGCGCGCCTTACTACGTGCGGCGTCGAATCCCTCTTCCGGCCGGCCACGGGGCAATCTTCAGGCGGGCTATCGTTCGGGGACACCATGAGCATGACTACGCCCGCGCCGCGCTGGATGCGACACGTTCTCATCGCGGCGGCGGCCTACAACGTTCTTTGGGGCGCCTTCGTTGTGGTTTTTCCCGCCGCGATCTTTCGCTGGCTCGACATGCCTCTCCCAAACTACCCGCAGCTCTGGCAATGCATCGGGATGATCGTGGGCGTTTATGGGATTTGTTATGCGATCGCGGCCTTCGATCCCGCGCGGCATTGGCCCATCCTGCTGGTTGGATTCCTGGGGAAGATCTTGGGGCCGCTCGGCATGGCGCAGGCGCTGTGGACGGGCGCGCTTCCGTGGGGGTTCGCGTTGAATTGCGTGACGAACGATCTGATCTGGTGGACGCCCTTCGCCCTCATCCTGAAATACGCCTGGGAGCAGCATCACCCCGATTTCGGCGCTGACGCCCGGCCCGGACGGCCCGTCGCCTCATGAGCGCGCTGCTGGCCGCCCACGCCGCCGCGACCTGGGCCCTCGTCGGCCTCATCTGGACGGTGCAGGTGGTGCACTATCCGCTCTTCGCAAGCGTCGGCGGCGAAGAATTCCGCCGCTACCACGCGCGGCACACGCGGCAGATCACCTGGGTCGTGGCCCCGCTCATGGCAGTCGAGCTGGTCACGGCCTTGCTCCTCCTCGCCCGTGGTGAGCGCGAGCCGTGGCTGGTGGCGAGCGTGGCGCCGCTCGCCTTCAACTGGCTCGCGACCTGGCGCGTGCAGATCCCGCTTCACAACCAACTCGCCGCGGGCTTCGACGCGGATGCGCATCGCCGTCTCGTAACCAGCAATTGGGGGCGCACCGCGGCCTGGAGCCTTCGCGGCGGCTGTGTGTTCTATGGCGTCTCCTGAGCGGCCTCTCCCCATCAAGAAATCGTAAAGATCGGCGGCGATCGCGTTAAGAAGGCGTCAAGATCGTCGCCCAATCTGCGGTCGTCGGACAGAATCCGCAGCGTAGGATCTGGCTGCGACCGGTTTGATTCAGGGTTTTGGGCCGGACGACGACAGATCATGACGAGTCAAAATACCGTGAGCGCCTCGGGGGACGCCGACCCTTCGGAATCAATAGCTCCGGCCCCGCCCCCGTCCCGCGACGGGCGGTGGCTGGGCGACTGGCTCCTCCATGGGCGTGGCGACAACTCTCACCATCAGGCCACGGCTCCTTGGTGGCAGGTCATGTGCCTCACCGGGGTCGACTACTTCTCGACGCTCGGATATCAGCCGGGCATCGCCGTGCTGGCAGCGGGCATGTTGTCTCCCATCGCCACTTTGATCCTGGTGTTGGTCACCCTCTTTGTGGCCCTTCCCATCTATGCCCAGGTGGCGAAGCACTCGCCGCATGGCCAGGGCAGCATCCTCATGCTCGAGGAGCTGCTTCCGAGATGGCGGGGGAAGGTCTTCGTTCTCATCCTCCTCGGCTTTGCGTTCACCGACTTCATCATCACCATGACGATGTCGGCCGCCGACGCCACCGCCCACATCGCGGAGAACCCCTACGTCCCGGCCTGGGTCGAGCACCACCCTGTGCTCGTCACTTCGATGCTCCTGCTCGCCCTCGGAACCGTCTTTCTCAAGGGATTCCGTGAAGCCATCGGGATCGCCGTGTTCATCGTGGCCCTCTACCTCGCGTTGAACGTGGTGGTGGTGGGAGTGGCTCTCAACGAGGTGCTCACTCACGGAGCGCTGATCGATTCGTGGTGGGAGGGACTTCTCACCCGGCATGGCAATCCGTGGATGGCGGTCGGCATCGCCTTGATCCTGTTTCCGAAGCTCGCCCTGGGACTGTCTGGTTTTGAGACGGGAGTGGCGGTCATGCCCCTGGTGCGGGGCAACGAGAGCGACGCTCCCGGCCGTCCGCTCGGCCGCATCCGCAACACCCGCAAGCTCCTCGCCGTGGCCGCGCTGATCATGAGCGTGTTCCTCATCGCCTCGTCCTTCGTCACCACCGTCCTCATTCCGGCGAAGGAGTTCGAACTGGGCGGCGAGGCCTATGGGCGCGGGCTTTCCTTTCTCGCCCACCGTTTCCTGGGCGACGGTTTCGGCACTCTGTACGACGTCTCGACCATCGTGATCCTGTGGTTCGCCGGGGCTTCAGCCATGGCCGGGCTTTTGAATCTCGTTCCCCGCTATCTCCCGCCTTACGGGATGGCGCCCGACTGGGCGCGAGCGAACCGGCCTCTGGTCCTCGTCTTCACTCTCATCAGCCTGATCGTGACCTACGCCTTCAACGCGGACGTCAATGCCCAGGGCGGGGCTTATGCGACGGGCGTCCTCGTCCTCATGACCTCGGCCGCGGTCGCGGTGACCATCGCCCACGCCGGCCGCCCGGTGCGCTGGCTGTACGGGGCCATGACCCTGGTGTTCGCTTACACCACCCTCGTCAACATCATCGAGCGGCCCGAGGGTCTCAAGATCGCCTCGTTCTTCATCGGGGGCATCGTGCTGGTGTCGATCACCTCGCGCGCCATGCGGTCGACGGAGTTGCGCGTGGGGGAGGTGAAACTCTCGCCGAAGGCGCTCGGGTTCCTTTCCTCATTCGCCCCCGCCCCCGTTCGGATCATCGCCCACCGCCCGGACAAGCGGACGATCGAGGAGTACGACCGGAAGGAGAGACAGGCCCGTGAAGATCACTCGCTGCAGGGCGACGAGGATGTGGTTTTCCTGGAGATGATCCAAGGCGACGCGTCCGCGTTCGAGGAGGACATCGAAGTGCGCGGCGTCAAGATCGGGACACACCGGATCCTGCGTTGCACCGCGCCCGCCATTCCCAACGCCATCGCTGCGATCCTGCTGAAGGCGCAAACCCTGTCCGGCCAGATTTCGCACGCCTATTTCGGCTGGACCGAAGGCAACCCCATCGTCTACGTTCTGAAGTACGTCTTTCTCGGTGAGGGCGACACCGCTCCGGTGACGCGCGAGGTCCTGCGCCGCGCCGTGCGGAATCCCGAGGAGCGCCCAAGGATCCACGTCGGCTGAAGCCGCCCTTCGCCGCGAGGGGCGACTCTCTTACTTGCCGCCGGCGCGACGTGCGGCTTCGATATCGGACACGAGCTGAGGGTGGACCTTGAAGCCGGCTTTTTGGGCGGCCTTCACGTGCGTATAGGCGTCCTCGTAGTCGCCCCGCTTGATGCAGATCACCGCGAGGTTGTTGTGGGCCTCCCCGTACTTCGGGCGGAGCTTGAGCGCTTCGCGGTAGGCCTTCTCGGCTTCATCGACCGAGCCCGCGCGCAGGTACGCCGAGCCGAGAGCCAGCGCGAATTCCGCGGGCGGGTCGGGAACCCCGTGATCGCTTCCGCGGAGCCGTTCGATGGACCTCATGCCCACCTCGATGATGCCGATACGCTCCTGAAGGCGCTGCCGCTCGACGTCGGAACGGGCCGACCGCTGCGCGGTTTCCAGCTCGCGAATCCGGTCCTGGAGCACGCGGAGCTGATCCTCGCGTCGGGCTTCCCGGTCGAGGCCGCGCTCGGTGCTGTCCGCCACGGAGCGGTCCCAGGCCTGGCGGCAGGCGAGGTAAGCGCGGACCGAGTCGTCGTATTGTTTGAGCGCGATGTAGGTCTTGCCCAGGCTGAAGTAGGCGAGATACGAGTTGGGATCGAGCTTTATCGCCCGGCGAAGTTCCTGTTCCGCTTCGTCGAAACGCTCCGTCTGCAGCGCTTCCACGCCCAGGCGGTAGTGCTGCTCCGACTCCTGGAGCCGCTGCTTCGCCTGCAGGTCTTCCTGAGTCCGCACGGGTTCTTGAAGAAGCACGAGACCAAAAACGGCGAGTAGACCGAGCATGGGCCCTCCTTGGGTTGGGTGGAGACTAGCAGGCTCGAAGACGGCCTACAGCGGATTCGAAACCGGGGGCGGGGACTTCGCTTTCTCGGGTTCCTCGGTGAAGTCTTCGCCGGGGTTGATGAAGCGGTCGGCCTCGAACCGGTACTGCTTGTCGTACAGCTGGCGGTACCGTCCTTGCGCGGCGAGGAGCTCCGCGTGCGCGCCCCGCTCCACGATGGCTCCGCCCTCGAGCACCAGGATCTGGTCGGCGCTGCGGATGGTCGACAGGCGGTGCGCGATCACGAACGTGGTGCGCCCCGCTCGCAGTTGTCGTAGCCCGTCCTGGATCATCTCTTCGCTCTCGCTGTCGAGACTCGACGTGGCTTCATCGAGGATCAGCACGCGCGGGCTCGCGAGAATTGCCCGCGCGATCGAAACGCGCTGGCGCTGGCCGCCTGACAGTTTTATCCCGCGCTCCCCGACCACGGTGTCATAACCCTGGGGAAAGGCCTTGATGAACTCGTCGCAATGGGCCACCCGGCAGGCCTCCATCACCTCTTCGCGCGTGGCGCCGGGTTTCGCGTAGCCCACGTTCTCGACGATGGTCCCGTCGAACAGGAAGTTCTCCTGCAGCACCGAAGCCAGCTGAGCGCGGTACTCGCCCAGCCGGACACCCGAAAGATCCCGGCCATCGATGAGGATGCGGCCGCGGCTGGGGCGGTTGAAGGCCATGACCAGGCTGATGAGCGTGCTCTTGCCGGAGCCGCTCGAGCCCACGAGGGCGGTGGTTGTGCCCGAAGCCGCGGTGAACGAGACGTGATTGAGCACGGGGACGCCGGGGTTGTATTCGAAGGAGACGTCCTCGAAGGTCACGTCGCCGTGGAGGCGGTCGATGGGCGCCCGCTGCGCGTCGTCGTCGCTCTCGGTGGGCATGTCGAGGATCTCCCGGATCCGGTCGAGGCCGGCGAGGGCCTCGGTGATCTGGGTGCCGATGGAGGCGATGCTCACGAGGGGCGCGGCTACGAGGCCGATGAAGAAGATGTACATGACCAGATCGCCCAGGGTCATGTCGCCGGTCAGGATGGCCCGGCCGCCCAGCCAGATCATGAGCACGCCGATCACCCCGATGATGACGGTGCTGCCCGCGGTGGTGGCCGACACGCCGGTCATCGACTGCGCGATGTTGCGGAAGAGGCGGTGCGCCCCTTCGGTGAAGACGATCTCCTCACGCTTCTCCGCGGTGTAGGACTTCACCACGCGGATCCCGCCGATGGACTCGGTGAGCCGCCCGATCACTTCGCCCGTGATCTTGCCCCGCTCCTTGAACAGGGGCCGCAGGGTGTTGAAGGCATAGGCCATGCCCCCGCCGAAGACCGCGAGGGCGAGCATGGTCACAACGGTGAGGTGCCAGTTGAGCCAGAAGAGCACGGAGAGGCCCATGGCCGCGGTGAGGAATCCGCCCACCAGTTGCACCAGGCCCGACCCCACCAGATTCCTTATCCCCTCCGCGTCGTTCATGATCCGCGAGACGAGAACGCCGGTCTGGGTGGAGTCGAAGTAGCGCACGGGCAGATGCATGACCCGGGCCTGCACGCGCTTGCGCATATCGGTGATGGCGCGCTGGGCGGCCACGCCCAGGGTTTGCGAAAGCACGAACGAAGTCACGGCCTGCACGAAGGTCGCGGCCCCCGCGGCCAGGGCGATGGGCATCAGCAGATCGGCCCGATTCTTCCCGACCACTTCGTCGATGAGCCACTTCGACGAGGCGGGGAGGACGAGGCCCGCCACCCGGCTGATCAACATCAGCCCGAGGCCGAGCCCGAGGCGTCGGCGGTGAGCCCAGATCAGTTCGCGCGCCTCGCGCCAGGCGGCCGAACGGGACACACGCGGCTTGGTCGGAGCGTCCATGAACGCGGGCACTGTACTACGCGCGCCGCATCAGGACCCCGCGGGAGCCGTATAGTTCTGAGACACCCCGCAACCCGGAAGGTCATCCCCAGGAGAGATTCAATGTTCCAACGCTTTTCCAATAGTTGGGCTCTGGTCAAGGCCAGCGCCGAGGTTCTTCGCGCCGACAAGGAGCTGATGGTGTTCCCCGTCATCTCCGCCGCGCTTTCGGTGCTGGTCCTCATCACCTTCGCGGTGCCGAGCGTGCTCGCGGGCCTTTTCGACGCCGCCGGCGGCGAATCCGGCCTTCCTCTGGCCGGCTATGTGGTGGGCTTCCTGTTCTACGTGGTCCAGTATTTCGTCATCTTCTTCTGCAACACCGCACTCGTCGGGGCGGCCCTGATCCGGCTGCGCGGGGGCGACCCCACCGTGGCCGATGGTTTCCGCATCGCGAGCTCGCGCCTGGGTCCGATCATGGGCTACGCGCTGATCGCCGCCACCGTGGGCATGATCCTGCGCAGCATCTCCGAGCGCAGCGGCGTTCTGGGCAAGATCGTCGTCTCCCTCGTCGGCCTCGCCTGGAACCTGGCCACGTTTCTGGTGGTGCCGGTACTCGCCGCCGAGGACGTGGGGCCCATCGACGCGGTCAAGCGGAGCGGGGCCTACTTGCGCAAGACGTGGGGCGAGCAGATCGTGGGGAATGCCGGCATGGGCGCGGTTTTCGGCGTGATGACCTTCGGTTCGATCCTCCTCGGCCTCATCCTCTTCATCGCCGCGGCCTTCACGGAGTCGACGGCCCTGATGGCCATGGTGGGCGTGGGCCTTGTGGTCACGCTGGTGGGTATCGCCCTCATCAGCGCCACGCTGGGAGGGATCTACGCCGCGGCGCTTTACCGCTACGCGTCGGAAGGCGACGCCGGGACGTTCTTCAGCCCCGACATGGTCAAAGGCGCCTTCCAGCAGAAGTGACGCACAGGGTGACCCCGGTCACCCGCGGCCGTGAAGATGTGACATCCGCGACGGAAGGGAGGGCGCCCTCCCTCCTATCCTGCTCCTCATGAGGAACTCTTACGGGGGACGCGTGATGCTTCGGGCTCTCGTCTGCTCCGAACACGATCTGCGGCCGGAACTCTCGGCCACTCTGATCGGTCGTGAAGGCATCGAGGTCTACCGCGTCCGGACCCTGGCCGACGCGCGTCTTGTCAGCACCAGCCTGGGAGTTCAGGTCATCCTGGTCGATCGCGACCTTCCCGCCGCGTCAGACTTCATCCGTCAACTGAGGCACGAACCGGCCACCCGCGATCGCTCGATCGCGCTTCTGGCCCGGGGCGAGGCGCAGGCCATGGACCAGGAGATGCGCGAGGCCGGCGCTAATGCGATCCTCCGCCTGCCCCCCGACGCGGACTGGGACCGCCGCTTTTCGAAGCTGCTGAGCGTGCCGGTTCGTCAGAATGCCCGGATGGTGGCGCGCATCGACGTGGCTACCGCGTCGGAGATTCCTGCCGCCATCATCAACTTGAGCGCCGGAGGGATGTTGATGTTCGCGCGGCAGAACCTGCGCGTGGGCGACGAGTTGAACTTCCGCTTCACCTTGCCCGGCAAGCGGAACGTGGTGGGTCGTGGCCGGGTGGCCCGGGAAACGGCGCCCACGAACTTCGGGGTGGAGTTCGTCACCCTCGAGGGGGACGGGAGGGAAGCCGTGCTCGACTTCCTCCGCGCGGTTCCCCCGGACTGACGGATTCTCTTGACGGGGGGCAGATCCGACTATTGGCCAGGGCCGCCCTCGGCTCCGTCGTCCCCACACCGAGGGACGGCCCTGGCCGAACCGCTACCCCGTCGCGATCGGAGTGGTCGACGGACCCCACGTTGGGGTCACGTTCGACGCCGCCCTCACCTCGACAATCGCGCTCACGGAGCCTCCTGCGTCCGATGCCCGTCCGGAGTGGGACCATGAATCCGAAAGAGCGCCGCGCCGCAGCTTCGAATCATCCATGCCGAGCAGGCTAGGGAGTCTCGTTCCCGGTCTGCCCAAAACTTGTGACGCTTCGTGGAGCGTCACAAGGAGGGGGGCGGGCTCGGACCCGCCGCCTGAGCCCTCAGTCCAGGGTTTCGACGTCGAAGCGGGCGAGTTCCCGGCGGCTCTTGAGCCAGGCCACCACCCCCGCGCGCTGGTCCTCGGTGGGCTTGAGATCGTTCGCGCAGGCCACGCGGAAGTCCCATTCGCGCCGGCCATCGCCGCACTCGAGCCCCAGAGCCTCGATCGCCTCCACGAAGCGGTCCAGGAACTCGTTGGCCCGCTTGCTGGACACATCGTCGAGTACGTAGGAAACGCCGAAGGCGTAGCCTGCGAACTCGCCTTCCCCTTGTTTCTTGCGGAGTCTTTTTCGCATGGATTGAACCGCCCGAACGCTTACCTGGTGGCCTTCAGGTTCCACACCGCGAGGGTGTCGGGCGACCCCTGACTGCGCACGCCGTTGTCGGTCAGGATCGCCTCGGTGGCGGCGAGGACTTCAGAGTGGGAGAAGACCAGGGTTTCCGTGAACACACCTTCGAACTGGAAGGTGATGAAGCCCTGGGTCTGGTCGCGCAGCATCTCCACCAGATGGGTCAGGCTCTTGACCTTTGTGCCGTTGACCTTATGAAGCACAAGACCCATGGGGTTCGAGTACCCCTGGGCCAGGCGGTGCGGGAAGAACGGCGAAGCCACGACCACCAGGCTCTCCCCGGGGAACGCTGGCCCTTCGAGCATGCGGGTGACGAGCGAACTCGTCATCACTCCCATCATGTTGCCCATGCCCTGGTTCCGCATGAAGCCGCCCACGTACTCGGTGCTGGCGGTCGAGAAGACGAGCGGACCGTACACGAAGTACGAGGGGTAGTTGCCGTCGAGGCTCGGGATCAGGTTCGGACGGGCCGGCTTCACCGGCACGTCGAGGCGCAGGGGTTGGGAATCCCGGATCACGGTCAGGGGAACCTTCCCGCCCTTCGTGGCGCTCTGCACCAGGTGCTGGAAGCCGACCCGGCTGTTGGCGCCGAGTTTCACCATGCCCTGGTCGTCGATGCTGCTGTCGCCGATCTTCGTG
Organism: Vicinamibacteria bacterium; assembly: GCA_017990495.1. Classification (GTDB taxonomy): domain Bacteria; phylum Acidobacteriota; class Vicinamibacteria; order Fen-336; family JAGNNV01; genus JAGNNV01. Next base: position 3,983 of record JAGNNV010000087.1, on the reverse strand, counting down.
ATCACGTCCCATTTCCGCAGTCCCGCTCCGCCTGGAACCGCCGCCGGTTCGTCGACCACGATGCCCTGGGCGTCCTTGGGAAGTTTGAGGAAGGTGCGCAGGGCGGCGTTCTCGAGGGTCTGCAGGCGATCGGGCAGCACCGGCTTGCCGTCGTAACGGCCGTCCGCGATGTCCGCGAGGTAAGGCTCGATCTCGGCGCAGGGAATGATGTAGCTGATGTTCTGCGCCCCGCCCAAAGAGGCGAAGGCGAGGCCGATCATCTTGTCGCCCACCACCGCCGGACCGCCGCTGTTCCCGGGGTTGATGGCGGCGTCGACCTGGATGCGCAGCCCGGCCGCGCCCGTGCCCGCGGGGTCGTAACCGTAAGGGGCGAAGTCGATACGGGACACGATGCCCTTGGTCACGGAAAGGCTGTCGCCACCGACCGGATAGCCGAAGGCCATCACCGCGTCCTTGATCTCGGGCAGTGTGCTCATGCAGGGGAGGGCGGGGCGGTCTTTGAAGAAGGACTCGTCTTCCACCTTGAGGATCGCCAGATCCATGTCGCGGGCCAGGCTCTCCACCCGCGCCGTCACCTTGTTGCCCGACTGGTTCGCGCGGACCTGAACCTCGCTCGCGAACATCACGACGTGCGCGTTGGTGAGGATACGGTTGCCCGAAATCACCACCCCGCTCCCCGTGGCCTCGGTGGGCGCCTGCTTGGTCCAGGGTTTGTAGGGGTCCGGATAACGCATCGAGGAGAAGACCTTGACCACCGAGTTCTCGAGGCCCGCGGTCTCGGTTTGGGCGCCGGCGAGGGCCGGGCCGGTTGCGATCAGGATGGCCGCCAGGAACTTCCGACTCATGCGTACACTCTCCATTGTCGGCCCCTTGCGGGCCATGTCGTTCACGTCAGGCCGCGATCCGCCGCGGTGTTTCGGGGTCGCCAAACGCCGGAGTGTAGACGAGTCGGACCGCGGGCTGGTTCTGGCCCCACCCTTTGAGCTTGTGGTACGTTGCCCTGGTGCGTGCATTGAATGACGAAGCGGGGGCCGCGGACGAGTCGCTCGACCCGGTTCACCTGAAAGCGACGGTGGTGGCCCTGCGGGAAGCCTTGAACCAGGCGCGTCAGAACCGGGACAACGACATCGCGGCATCGCGGTCGGCCGCGGACGCCGAGATCGCCCAGCTCCGGGCCACCGTGCGCACCCTGCGCGAGGCCCTCGAAGCGGTGAACGAGAGTCATCTCAAGAAGGTCGAGGAGGTCGAGGCCCGGTTTGGCGCGGAGCGGCGCGAGCTGGAAGGAACCATCCGCGTGATGCGTGAGCAGTTGGAGGAGAGAGAGTGAAACCGGCGAAGCGATCCGCCCCACCCCCACGCGCCGGTCGCGTGAAACCACCCGTGGGCCGAAGGCCGGCCAAAGCCGCGCAGAGCCTCGACCTGTCGACGCGCGAGACCGCGCAACTTCTCCTCGGGGTGTCCAACAAGGTCGCGGGCGAAAGCACCCTCGATGCCCAGCTCCGCATGCTCGTCGAGCTGACGGTGGCGGCCACGGGGGCCGAGCGGGGAAGCCTGTTTCTGCGTGACGAACATTCGAACGACCTGCTCTCGCGGGTGGCCCAGGGGGCCGACCGCGAGATCCGCATCCTGGCCGACAGCGGCATCGCCGGCCACGTGTATCAAAGCGGGGTGGGCGAGATCATCAACGACGCCTACGCGGACGAGCGGTTCAACCGGTCGGTCGACGACCGCACCGGTTTCAAGACCCGCAACATGTTGTGCGCGCCGGTCAGGACGATCCGGGGCGAGATCCTCGGCGTCACCCAGGTGCTCAACAAGAAGGGCGGCGAGTTCACGAGCGCCGACCTCGTTCTCATCGAGGCCATGTGCCGCCAGGCCTCCATCGTCTTGCAGAGCACCATGTTCATGGAGTCGGCCCAGCGCTCGCGGGAGCAGGAGTCGAAGTTCATCGACGTGGTCTCCGATGTCTCGAAAGAGATCCAGCTCGGGCCGCTGCTCCAGAAGATCATGACCTCGGTCACCGCGCTCTTGAACGCCGAGCGCTCCACCCTCTTTCTCAACGACAGCAAGGCCAACCAGCTCTACACCGAGATCGGCCAGGGCCTCGGCACCGCCCGCATCTCGTTCCCGAACGACAGCGGCATCGCGGGGGCGGTGTTCACCTCCGGCGCTTCGGTGAACATCCCCTACGCCTACGCCGACCTTCGGTTCAACCCGGCCTTCGACAAGCAGACGGGTTTCTTCACCCGCTCGATCCTGTGCGTGCCCGTGGTCAACAAGGACGGCCGGACCATCGGGGTCACCCAGGTCCTCAACAAGCGCGGGGGCACCTTCAACACCGAGGACGAGACCCGGCTCAAGGCCTTCACCGCCCAGATCGCCATCTGCCTCGAGAACGCCAAGCTCTTCGACGATGTCCAGAACATCAAGAACTACAACGAGAGCATGCTCGAGTCGATGTCGAACGGCGTGCTCACCATCGACATCAAGGGGAACGTGGTCACCTGCAACGCGGCTTCGCTGCGCATCATGCGCGCCGAGGCCGACCAGGTGATCGGCCGGCCGTCGGAGGAGTTCTTCACTGCCGAGAATGCGTGGCTCATCGATCGTATCCGCCGCGTGCTCGAGTCGCAGACCACCGACATCTCCATGGACGCCGAGATGGTCTTCGGGGGCGAGAAGGTTTCGGTGAACGTCTCCATCGTTCCCCTGATGAGCGCCAAGAAGGAAAAGATCGGCTCGATGATCCTCATGGAGGACATCAGCTCGGAGAAACGAGTGAAGGCCACCATGTCGCGCTACATGGATCCCTCCCTGGCCGATCGCATCCTGGCCGCGGGCGAAGAGATCCTGGGCGGGCAGAGCAGCATCGCCACCGTGCTTTTCGCGGACATCCGCAGCTTCACCACCATCGCCGAGGAACTCGGCGCCCAGGGCACGGTCGCCCTGCTGAACGAGTACTTCACGGTGATGGTCGACTGCATCCAGCACGAGGGCGGGATGCTCGACAAGTTCATCGGCGACGCCATCATGGCCATCTTCGGCACCCCGCTTCCGCATGAGGACGATGAAGACCGCGGGGTGCGCGCGGCCATCTCCATGATGAAGAGCCTCGCCACCTTCAACGCCGAGCGGGTCAAGCACGGGAAACGTCCCATCGACATCGGCATCGGAGTGAATTCCGACACCATCGTCTCGGGAAACATCGGGTCGCCCAAGCGCATGGACTACACGGTGATCGGCGACGGGGTGAACCTGGCCGCCCGGCTCGAAAGCGCCACCAAGCAGTACGGCGCCCATATCCTGATCAGCGAGAAGACCTGCAAGCGGCTGCGCGGGACCTATCGCATGCGCGAAGCCGACTGGGTGGTGGTGCAGGGCAAGACCCAGCCCGTCGCCATCTACGAGGTGCTCGACTACCACACCGACGAGAGCTTCCCCAATCTGCGGGAGAGCCTCCAGCATTTCTCGCTGGGTCTTGGCCACTATCGCGCGGGGAAGTTCCCCAAGGCCGAGGCGGCCTTCCACGAGTGCCTGAAGCTCCACGCCAAAGACAAGCTCGCTGCGGTCTATCTGGAGCGCTGCGAATACCTGAAGGCCCATCCGCCCGAAGGCAAGTGGGACGGCGTCTGGGTGATGAAGTCGAAGTAACGCTGCGGCGTCGGCCGGTGGTTATCTCTCGTACTCCACCTGCGACAGATCGATGGGCGCGGTCGGAGCGTCGTCCGGTCCGCCGAAGGGCGGCTGGCCCAGTTTGGAGAAGACATCCTCGCCGAGCTGGGCCAGGAGTTTGAGCGACCAGGCGCGTTCGGCGTAGTAGATGGGCTGGAACAAGGTCTGGTTGATGAGAGGCACGGCGCCGATGCAGCAGGTGAGACAGGTGCCGAGCAGGATCACGATGCCCACCGCGATGCTCACCACGAACTTGAGCAGCGCGTAGCCGATGAGGAGGCCGGGGTGCGCGCCGAGCAGGGAGACGAAGA
>JAGNNV010000382.1 GCA_017990495.1 Vicinamibacteria bacterium | reverse complement strand
AAGTGGGGGCGCCTACCCAAGCTGGCCGACGCAGACCCGCGAAGGGGTCACGCCGGAGCCGCAGCCTCTCCACCCAACTGCCTTCAACCCGAGACTTGCCAGTTCATGGAGTGACCCGCCGTCGAAGCTACCGACGAAGACTCGCCCCAAAGGCCACTACTTCATGGTCGCCGGCGACTACTTCGCGGATGAGGCGATGGTCACCTCGCTCGAGTGGTTCCACGGGACCGACTACGTCAACGATCGGGTGGTGGTGCCGGCCTGGAAGCGCGGCTCGATTCAGTTGGCGAAGCATAGCGGGATCCACCACTTCCCTGAGCAGGAGGGCCCGCTCTTCACGATCACTCCGCTGCTCGACCAGGTCACGCTGGAGGACTTCCTTGTGGAGCTCGAGCACTACAACCTCGTCTCGTGGGGTGGGGAATGGCCGGACCTCCAGACCGACGCACAGACGAGACTCATGCGCCGCCAACCCCTGCCCATGAACCCAGACGGGCACGCCGCCTGGGTCGCTGGGGAATTGTTCGTCGATGAAGCCGCGCTCGGCTACATGATGACCAGGCTGGAGCTGGACTACACGACCACCCGACTGGACCGTGGCCTGATCACCTTCAGGTGGCGCAGCAGCACATTTATCGACGTTATCCTCGTCGACGAAAAACCCCGCTTCGAGCAGCAGCGAGGCAAGCTCTACAGCTTGGGCGGCAACACGCGCTCCCGCCCGGGGCTGGAGTCGCTCGCCTCTGCTCTGCTGCTTCATCGCGTGGTCGCTGAGGTTCAGGTGCTGGGACGCTGGCCATGGCGTGCGCGCAATGGTCAATGGCACTCATAGGGTGCCACAACGATGTGCATACATAGGAGCCAACAATCATGAGAACAAAAACGATCTGTTTCCTCAACCGCAAGGGTGGCGTCGGATCCACCCTGTTCGCCTCCCATACCGTCTACTACGCCCACGCGCTCGGGTTCGCTGCGCTTGGGCTCTCGCTGGACCAGAACAACGACATGGCGGAGTTCCTCACGCCCACCCTTCCCTGGGCGGACGCGACCGAGAACGTCCCGCCCGGTCCGTGGGACCTGCGCGTGGTCGACGTTTGGGCGTGCTCGAACGTCGCGCACACCCTCCGGCCCGATCTGTGGGTCATGTTGATGGATTCGCCGACGGCGTTCCACAACGGGATGCGCGCCATCGCGGAGGAGCTCGTGGGGCCGGTGCTCTGCGTGTGGAACCGGCGGCTGCCCGATCCGAGCGACCCGTTACCACTCCGGGTGCCCGAGGCGCTCGCGGGGCGTGTCAGCTTCGCTGACGTCCGGATCCCCATCCGGTCCGAGCTTTGGGAGATGCGGCCGGGGTGTCTGTGGGCCAGCGACGTGGACTCGGCCGGCGCCAAGGACCTGCTCGGGGTCGTAAGCGAGGCGCTGGCACGCGTGGGCCTGCACCCACCCGGTGCACCACCTCCCCAGAACTTCCCGAAGGTGCCCGGCTCCGCGGGCCGGGGCATCCACCGGGACTACCGTGCACGCGAGGAAGCGGCGCTCGCCGGCATCATCGCTGCTCTCGGCCAGGGCTAGGCAAGGAGACACATGCCACGCGTGCCACAATATGGGGCGCTTGCCGTCAAAGCGCCACTACATCAGACCGTCCACCTCTTGCGACACCTGATGACTCGCGGGGTGGGCCTGACTCTCCAAGCGCTTGCGGTCGTTGCGGTCGAACCCTCTAATCCTGACAGGGGCGAGCCTGACGAGGATCGTGATCGGCCACCGTTCTCATGGCGGCGGCTGAAGCTCATCACCTGTGATGTTGTGCTCGCTTCACTGGAGGACTTGGTGGAGAGCGTCGCCAAAGCCACCCATTCTCGTCGGCTACTTCGCGCGTCGGACAAAATCGGCGATCGGAGACCCAGGAACGTTTTTGAATGCAATTGCTGCAAGCGACCAGAGATCGAAGGGCTGTGTCGATTCTCGGACGATCAGGTCGTGTGCGCCACGTGCCTGAATGGCGTACTACGGCGCGCAGATGAAAGATCGAGCCCGAACGATCAGCGGCTTGACCGTACAACGCTCGAAAGCATCCTGGCGCTTGAGGCGATCCCGTACTGGAGGCAGGACCCTGACCACTACCGGCCGGGCACAGAGCGAGACGCCGAGGTCGTTACGGCACTGATGGCCATCCCACAAGAACTGCGTCACCGGTGGTTGATCGCCATGGCTCCAGTTGCCTGTAAGCTGGTCCGTTTTCGGGAGATCGTCGCTGGCATGGAAAACGATGGTCGCCTGCGTGAGTAGTGCTCAGTAGCACTCAGTGGTTAGCGATTTTGATTGCAACGCTCGCAGGCGCGCTGTATGTTGAGCGCGCTTGTGAGCTGTCATGGAGTTCCCCATGTCAGTTTCGACCGGAGAGATCACCAAGATCACCATCGCCCCCTACCGGGGCACCACCACACTAGAGGCCGACGTCAAGATGCTCGTGGAAGGTCAAGAGGTACGGAGGCGATGGAAGTCGCCGCACGCCTCGCGCACCTCGACCGAGCGCTGGGCGCGTGAGAAGGCCCGTGGCTTTCTCACGGGACGATCCGCTAGAGAGAAGGAGCCCGCGCCGAAGTTCGCCGAGTTCGCTGTCCGTTTCGTGGATGAACACGTGCGGGCATGCCGACTGCGACCAAGCACGGCGGCCAACATGCAGATGAACCTCAAGCAACACCTCATCCCGATGTTCGGGGCCTTGCGCGTCGATCAGATCACCGACGCCCACATCCTCGAGATCAAGATGCTCGACCTCGCCGCCGGCACCATCAACAAGATCCTTCAGGCGCTCGGCCAGATCTTGCGAAACGCCCAGGTGAAGGGGCACCTGACCAGCCTGCCACAGATCAAGCGGATCAAAGATGGCGGCCATCGCCACGCCTTCTACACTCCGGAGGAATACGATCGGCTGGTCCATGCAGCCGGCAGTGACCCGCTCGCCCTGGTGCTCGTGCTCCTCGGGGGCGACGCCGGAATGCGGATCGGGGAGATCATGGCCCTCGAGTGGAGCCGCATCGACTACGGGGCCAACAAGGTCCACGTGGAGTTCGCAGACTGGAACGGACACATCGGCCCACCGAAGGGCGGCAAGCCCCGTTCGGTGCCGATGACGCCGCGCTTGCGTGCCGCCCTGCAGGCGCTCAAGCCCGCGGGCACTTGCGTCCTCACGCGCGCCAACGGACGGTACGGACGTGAGGGCGAGCGCATCACTCGCAACGTCGCCAAGAGCTGGCTCAAGGCGGCACACAGGCGCGCCGAGCTGACGCTGCACGGGGTACACACCTTGCGGCACACGTTCTGCTCGCACCTGGCGATGGCCGGGGCGGTGGTCACGGCGATCCGCGACCTCGCGGGCCACAGCTCCGTGGCCATCACCCAGCGCTACATGCACCTGGCGCCCGCCGCCATCATCGGAGCGATCGA
>JAGNNV010000381.1 GCA_017990495.1 Vicinamibacteria bacterium | reverse complement strand
GCGAGTGGATCTCCAGCATCGCCATCGAGGGTCTCATCATGGCCCATCCCGATGTGGCCGAGGCGGCGGTGATTGCCGTGCCCCATCCCAAGTGGGACGAGCGTCCTCTCGCCTGCGTGGTGCCGAAAGCGGAGGCGAAGGACCGCCTCACCCGCGAGGCCATCATCGAGCACCTGCGGCCGCAGATCGCCAAGTGGTGGTTGCCCGACGATGTGGTGTTTGTGGAACAGATTCCCAAGACTTCGGTGGGGAAGTTCGACAAGAAGGTGCTGCGCGCCCGGTACAACGATCACGTCCTCCCGACTCATTGATCGGACACGTATCATCCGCCCCGCTTTTCCCTCCAGGAGACCCCCCATGAAATCACGCAGCCTCGTCGGTCTCTTGTCCGTTCTGATCGCCGCCGCGCTTTCGCCCGCGCCGGCGTTCGCCCAGACCACGCCCACCGGCACGATCACCGGGCATGCCGAGGACGCCCAGGGCGGCCGACTGCCCGGCGTCACGGTCACCGCCTCCTCGCCCTCGCTTCAGGGAACCCGCTCCGGCGTCACCTCCACCAACGGGGACTACATCATTCCGTTCCTGCCTGCCGGGGACTACACCGTGAAGTTCGAACTGTCCGGCTTCGCGCCCAGGACCCTGACCCTGAGAGTTCAACTCGCGGAAACGGTGTCGCTGGACGCGCGGCTCACCGTGGCCGGACTCACCGAAGAGGTTCTGGTCACCGCCGACGCGGGCGGCGACTTCACCCAGGCCAGCACCGCGGCCGCGAGTTATCGGGCCGATCAGATCGAGCGCCTGCCCGTGGGTCGCGATATCCGCGGCGCCGTCCTCCTCGCCCCCGGCACCACCAGCACCGGCCCCGCGGGCAACGTGACCTTTTCGGGCGCGGCTTCTTACGAGGGGCTGTTCCTGTTGAACGGCGTCGTCCTGAACGAGACCCTGCGCAACCAGGAGCGCCTGCTCTTCATCGAAGACGCCATCGAGGAGACCAAAACCTCTACCGCCGCGATCTCGGCGGAGTACGGCCGGTTCTCCGGCGGAGTCGCGAACGTCATCACCAAGTCGGGCGGCAACGCCTTCAGCGGCTCGGTGCGGGTCACCTTCGACAACGACAAGTGGCGCGCCTTGACCCCGTTCGAGAAAGACCTCGCCGACGATCCGCGCCGCAATGTCGTGGTCCCGACCTACGAGGCCACCCTCGGCGGCCCCATCCTCAAGGACAAGCTGTGGTTCTTCGGCGCCGCCCGCTTCGCCGACAACAAGACCGCGCAGACCTCGGTGTTCACCAACATCGTGTACGACAACGGAGTGAACGACAAACGCTACGAGGGCAAGCTGACCTACGCCATCTCGGCAAAACACACGTTGAAGGCGGCCTACACCAAGAAGGATCGCTTCGAGAGCAACAACACCTTCGGCGACATCATGGACACCGCGAGCTTCTACGATTCGTGGGCCCCGGAAAACCTGCTCTCCGCCAACTACACCGGCGTGCTCTCGCCGAAGTTCTTCGTCGAAGCCCAGTTCTCCGAGCGCCGCTATTCAATCGTGGGTTCGGGCTCTCGCTTCACCGACGTGATCAAGGGCACGCCCATCTGGGATCGCTCCCGTGGGGACGCGCGCTGGAACTCGCCCACGTTTTGCGCGGTGTGCGGCCTTTCCGCCGAGGAAGTGGCCGCGGGCGAACTCAACAAGGAGACAAGAAACAACCAGAACGTCATCCTCAAGGGCTCGTACTTCCTCTCCACCTCAAGCCTCGGTTCGCACAGCCTGGTCTTCGGCGTCGATGGCTTCAACGACAGCCGCAAGAACAACGCCTACCAGTCGGGCAGCGCCTTCCGCCTGCGCGCCAACAACACCATCATCCGCAACGGCGTGCTCTATCCCGTGATTCTGCAGGGCACTTCCGATACCGCCACCGGCGGCGCGTATCTGGAATGGCGCCCCGTGCTCGAAGACTCGCTGGGCAGCCGATTGCGCACCTATTCGGCTTTCGTCAACGACTCCTGGACCCTCAACCGGAACTGGAGCTTCAACGTGGGCGGCCGGTTTGATCGGGCCGATGAGAAGGACCAGGGCGGCAACGTGGTGACCAAAGACCAGGCCTGGAGTCCGCGCCTCGCCGCCACCTTCGACCCCAAGGGAGACGGCAGGCTCACCTTCCGCGCGGGTCTCGCGCGCTACGTCATGCCCGTCACCAGCGGCATCGCCGACCTCGGCTCCGGCGCGGGCCGGAACGGCAACTTCGCCTACGTCTACCGCGGGCCCTCCATCAACGCTGATCTCAACACCCCGAATCCGGTTCCCGTGGAGCAGGCGCTGGCCCAGGTGTTCGCCTGGTTCAACGCCAACGGCGGCACCAATCGTCCTCTGCGCGGCAATCCCACGTACCCGGGAGTCAACCGCAAGCTGGCGTCCGGCCTCAAGACGCCGAGCACCATGGAGTACAGCCTGGGCCTTGGGGGGACGCTGGGAAGCAAAGGCTCTTACCGCATCGACGCGATCTACCGCGACTACGACAACTTCTTCACCGACCAGATTCAGCCCGGTGTGACTGTGCCCGATCCCACCGGCCGGCGATTCGATCTCGCCACCGTGGTGAACACGAACACCCTCGACCGAAAATACAAGGCCCTGCAGAGCCAGATGCAGTACCGAGTGAGCGAGCAGATCTCGCTGGGCGGCAACTACACCCTCTCCAACTCCTACGGCAACTTCAATCCCGAGAGCGAGGCCAGCGGCCCGGTTCAGGACGACTTCCTCTCCTACGTCGAGTACAAACAGGAGAGCTGGAATACTCCCACCGGCGACCTCGCCATCGATCAACGGCACAAGCTGAGGCTGTGGGTCAATTTCGACAAGAGATTCGCGAAGGCCGGGCGCCTCAGCGTCGGTGTGCTTGAACGCGTGAGTTCCGGCCAGCCCTACAGCGCCGCCGGCTCGGTGGACGCGCGGCCCTACGTCACGAATCCTGGATACCTGACCCCGCCCACCACGGTGACGTACTACTACGGCGGTGGCCGCGGCATCTTCACCACCGACACGGTGTCGGCCACCGACGCGTCGCTCAACTATTCGCTGCCCGCGGGCTTCCTGAAGAAGGGCGAGTTCTTCGTCCGCATCGTGGTCGACAACCTCTTCAACCAGAGCGCCCGGGACAACGCGGGGAACCAGACGGTCTACTCCGCCTCGAACCAGAACCCGGCCCGCACCATGCAGGCGTTCAACCCGTTCACCGCCACTCCCACTGAAGGGGTCCACTATGAACTCGGCCCCGACTTCGGCCGCGCCCTCTCCGCGGATGACTACCAGGCGGCGCGGAGCTACTACTTCTCGCTCGGTTTCCGGTTCTAAACCTACGCCCAGCCGTTGCGGAAGGCCAGAGCGACCGCTTCAAGCTTCGAGTGCACGTTCAGCTTCTTGAGGATGTGCTGAACGTGGTTGCGGGTGGTGGCCACGGAGATGT
>JAGNNV010000380.1:1265-3485 GCA_017990495.1 Vicinamibacteria bacterium | reverse complement strand
CCGCCCTGGGCCTCGACCTTCTTGGCCTTCGCCTTGGCCACCTCTTCCATGGATTCCTCGTACACCGCGAGGAAACCCTTGAACTTCATCACCTGGCCGCGCGCCCGCAGCAGATACGGACCGGCGGTGATCTCCACCGCGGTTTCGTCGAACACCGCGGGCTTCATCTGCGAAGCTACGAAGCGGTTCCAGATCAGCTCGTAGAGCGCGATCTCGTCTTTGCCGAGGTGCTTGCGCAGACTGGACGGTGTGAGCGATAGGTCGGTGGGGCGGATGGCCTCGTGGGCATCCTGTGCGCCTTCCTTCGTGCGGTACAGGATGGGCTTTTCGGGGAGGTACTCGTCTCCGTAGGCCGAGCCGATGTGGCCACGCACCGCCACCAGAGCGTCGTCGGAAACGCGGGTGGAGTCGGTTCTCATGTAGGTGATGAGACCGACGCTGCCCTCGAGGCCCACTTCAAGGCCTTCGTAGAGTTTCTGCGCCACCTGCATGGTCTTCTTGACCGGGAAACGCAGCTTGCGGAACGCGTCCTGCTGCAGTTTCGAGGTGATGAACGGAGGCACGGGATAACGCTTGCGTTCCTTCCGCGTGACCTTGGAAACAACGTAGGCCGCTTTCTCGAGATCGGTGCGGACGATCTTGGCGTCGGCTTCGTTCGTGATCTCGATCTTCTCGCCGTTCTTGCGGGAGAGGCCGGCGGGCACGATGGGCGGAATGCCGCTGTCGAGGAAGGCGGTGACCGACCAGTATTCCTCGGGGATGAAGGCCTTGATCTCGCGTTCGCGTTCGCAGATGAGGCGCAGGGCCACCGACTGGACACGCCCGGCGGAAAGACCGCGCCGCACCTTGTCCCAGAGGATGGGCGACACCTTGTAGCCCACAAGGCGGTCGAGAACACGCCGCGCCTGCTGGGCATCGACCTTGGGGATATTGAGTTCGGCCGGATGTTCGAAGGCCTTCTGAATGGCCCCCTTGGTGATCTCGTGGAAGACCACGCGCTTGAACTTCGAAGGGCCCTTGGTCTTTTTCTTTCCCCCCAACTCCTGGGCCAGGTGCCAGCAGATCGCCTCCCCCTCACGGTCCGGGTCGGCGGCCAGGAACACTTCGTCGGCATCCTTGGCGGCCTTCTTCAGCTCGTCCATGATCTTCTTGCGGGCGGGCAGGATTTCGTAGTCGATTTCGAAGCCGTTTGCGACGTCCACCCCCAGCTTGCTCTTGGGCAGATCCCGGACATGGCCCATGGAGGCCTTCACGGTGTAGCCCTTGCCGAGATACTTATTAATGGTCTTGGCTTTGGCGGGCGACTCAACGATGACGAGGCGATTTGGCAAGATGAAAGGTCTTTCTTCCTTGGCTCTGGATGAGGTGTTTCCTTTCTAGGTTATGCCGGACTTGCGCTACGAAACAAAGTCCCGGGCAATCTTTCGATGCGACCCTCGAGTTCCAGAGCCGACAAACGGGCCATCAGCACGGGTGTGGCAAGGCCTGTATCCACAGTGAGTTGGTCGATGGATCGGGCCGCCGATCCGGTGAGTTTTTCGAGGATCACATCGGTGGGAGCGGAATCGTCGGCGTCGGTCTCCGAATCGAGGCCGAGGTGGTCGAGAACGTCCTGGAGCCCTCGAATCAGAAGGCCGCCGTCACGGATGATCTGGTTCGGCCCGAAGGCCAGCGGGTCGCCCGGGCGGCCCGGGACGGCCAGAACATCCCGCCCTTCGTCGAGAGCGAGCCGGGCGGTGATGGAAGCCCCGCTGCGCGCTCCCGCCTCGACCACGATGACCGCTTCGGACAGACCCACGATGATGCGGTTGCGCTTCGGAAAGTGGGCCTTGGCGGGTGGTGTGCCGGGCGGAAGTTCGGAGATCACGGCGCCTTTGGCCTCGATGCGGCCGGCGAGGCCCCGATGTTCACCGGGATAGATGATGTCGGCGCTCGACCCGAGAACGGCGAGTGTGGCGCCCTGGCCGAGCAACGCGCCTTCGTGAGCCGAGCCGTCGATGCCCCGGGCGAGCCCCGAAACCACCTCAATGCCATGGCGGGCGAGGCCGCAGGCGAGGTCGCGCGCGATCGACCTTCCCGAAGGTGTGGCTCCGCGCGACCCCACGATGGCCACGCGACGCGCCCCTTCCGAAAGCGTGCCACGGAAGAAAAGAACCGGGGGCGGGTCGTAGATCGCGGCCAGGGACGCGGGGTAGCGAGCGTCCCCCAGCGCCACCACCC
>JAGNNV010000380.1:0-1165 GCA_017990495.1 Vicinamibacteria bacterium | reverse complement strand
CGATGATCCGCTTCGAGGAGATCGCCGAAACCGTTCAGCTCCACCACCCCGGAGCCGATCTCGACGTGTTGCGCCGGGCCTACGTGTTCTCCGCAGTGGCCCACAAGGGGCAGGTCCGAGCCAGCGGCGAGCCCTACCTCTCGCACCCCCTGGAGGTCGCGAGCATTCTCGCCTCGTGGCGTCTCGACCCCATCTGCGTGGCCGTGGGCCTGCTCCACGACGCCCTCGAAGACACTCTCGCCACACCAAAGGAGATCGAAGAGAAGTTCGGTCCCGTGGTTCTCCACATTGTGGAGGGCCTCACCAAGATTTCGCAGATCACCTTCTCCTCACAGGAAGAGAGGCAGGCCGAGAGCTTCCGCAAACTCCTCCTCGCCATGGTCGACGACGTGCGGGTGATCCTGGTGAAGCTGGCCGACCGGCTCCACAACATGCGCACCCTCGGGCACCTGGCCGAAGAAAAGCGCGTGCGGATCTCCCAGGAGACGATGGATATCTACGCCGCGCTCGCCGGACGTCTCGGCATGAGCCGGATCAAGAACGAACTCGAGGACCTCGCCTTCCAGCACCTCGAGCCCGAGGCCTACGCCTCGCTGCTCAAGCGGGTGGAAGCGCGGCGCAAAGATGCCGAAGCGGTGATCTCGAGGATGAGCGCCACCATCCGCGACCTCATCAAGGACGCCCACATCGAGGCCCGGATCGACGGACGGGTGAAGCGTCTCTTCTCCATTCAGCAAAAACTGATCCGTCAGAAGATCGATCTGGATGAGTTGTACGACTTCATCGCTTTGCGCGTGGTGGTGAACTCCGTATCCGACTGCTACTCGGTTCTCGGCCTTCTCCATCACTCCTTCAAACCAGCGCCCGGCCGGATCAAGGACTTCATCGCCATTCCGCGGCCGAACGGCTATCGCTCGCTCCACACCACCCTGGTGGGCGATCACGGCATGCCCTTCGAAGTGCAGATCCGCACCGAAGAAATGCACCGGATCGCCGAGGAAGGCATCGCCGCGCACTGGAAATACAAGGAAGGCGAGCAGGCCTCGAAAGACGATGAGACCTTCGCCTGGCTCCGGCAGTTGCTCGAAGACGTGCAAGACCCCAAGGAGTTCCTGACTTCCCTCAAGCTCGACCTCTATCCCGAAGAGGTCTACTGCTTCACCCC
>JAGNNV010000379.1 GCA_017990495.1 Vicinamibacteria bacterium | reverse complement strand
AGGCCGCCCACACCGAGGCGCTTGAGGTACAGCTCGGGGGCGATGCGGAGGTACAACTCCACGCCGAGGGCATTGTGATGGGTCACGAACGGACGGGCGAGGGCGCCGCCCGCGATGGGATGCATCATCGGGGTCTCGACCTCGATGTAGCCGCGCTCGTCCATGAACCGCCTGATCGCCGCCACCATCTTCGACCGGGCCACGAAGGTCTTGCGGACCTCGGGATTGGCCACCATGTCGACATAGCGCTGGCGATAGCGCGTCTCCACGTCGGTGAGCCCGTGCCATTTCTCGGGAAGAGGCAGCAGAGCCTTCGACAGGAACGTGAGCGACGCGGCCTGAACCGTCAGTTCCCCGCTCTTGGTCCGCATGAGCCGGCCGGACACCCCGATGAAGTCGGCCATATGCACGAGCTTCCAGACCTCGAAAGCCGGGTCGCCCACGCCGTCCTTGCGGACGTAGACCTGAAGGTTCGCATCCCCGTCGGTGAGGGTCGCGAAACCGGTTTTCCCCTGGGAGCGCAGGGTGAGGACGCGGCCCGCGATGCTGACGTCGATCGGCTTCGCCGCGAGCTCCTCGGTGCTCAGCGAACCCCACTCGCTGATGATCGCGGCCAGGGCATGCGTCCTCACGAACCTGTTGGGATAGACCGCGTGTCCGAGCGCCTTGAGCGCCTCAGCCTTGGCCAGGCGCTCGCCCGACTCCTTCGGCCAGCCGGGGACCGGAGGCTCGGGTTCGGGTCCGCTCTGGACGGGTGTCTCGTCAGTCAACTCTTAAAACCTCGCTTCGGGGATGTTCAGGCGGTGGCGGCTTTGTTGCGGTACCGCTTCTTGAGCGCATCAAGAATACCGTTCACGAACGCCGACGATTCGGCCTCGCCGTAGCGCTTTGAGATCTCGATGGCCTCATCGATGATCACCGCGGCCGGGGTGGCATCCTCGCACTTGAGTTCATAGGCCCCGAGGCGGAGCACGTTGCGCTCGATGGCGGCGAGGCGTCCGAGTTCCCAGTTGGTCATGACGCTCGTGATGTCGGCGTCGATTCCGGTGCGCTCGCGTTCGGCGCCGAGGAAGAGCCGCTCGGCCATGGCGCGGATCACCGGCGTGCCGTTGCGCATAGTCCAGAAGTCCTCGATCACGCGGGCCGGGGCTTCTCCCGACCATTCGCGCTGGTAGAGCATCTGCATCGCGCAGACCCGGGCTTTGGAGCGTTGACCCATTACCGCTTCCTCTTCGGTGGCGCGACCAGCCGTTTCAGCAAGAGGGCGGTTTCTACCGCGGCCGCCGCGGCCTCGCGGCCCTTGTTATGACGGCCCGGGCGAGCTCGCGCGATGGCGTGGGATTCCTTCTGGGTGGTGAGCACCCCGAAGGCCACGGGCACGCCGGTGGTGAGCGAGGCGTCCATCACGCCTCGCGCCGCTTCCCGGGAAATGTGCTCGTAGTGATCGGTCTCGCCCCGTATGACCGCGCCGAGGGCGACGATGGCGTCGTACCGACCCGTGAAGGCCGCGGTCTGGGCGATCAACGGAAGCTCGAAGGCCCCGGGCGCCCACTCGACTTCGAAGGTGGCGCCTACCTCGGTGAGGTAGGCAGCGGCGCCTTCGGCGAGACCCGAGACCACGGCATCGTTGAAGCGCGATTGAAGAACGAGGACCCGAAGGCCTCGTCCCCCTTCCGCTACCGTCTTGTTCGCGGGAGGCGTTTTCACCTGCCCAGGAACTTCGCGGGGCGCTTCTCCAGAAACGCGCTGGTGCCCTCGGTTTTGTCGGCGGTCGAACAAAGCACGCCGAACAGGGTGGCCTCGTGATCCTGCGCGTCCTCGAACGACATGTCGAGACCCGCGTTGACCGCGTCGATGGTGTACTGGAGGGACAAGGGCGCGTTCGCGAGCATCTTCTTCATCAGCCCCGCCGCTTCGGTCATCAGCGCGTCCTTCGCGACCACGCGATTGACGAGGCCGATGCGGAAGGCCTCGTCCGCCCCCACCATCTCGCCGGAGAGGAGGATTTCGAGAGCGCGGCCGCGGCCCACGAGGCGCGGGAGGCGCTGGGTGCCGGCGTAGCCGCAGATGAGGCCAAGCTTCACTTCAGGAGTGCCCATGCGGGCGTTGTCGGAGGCAATGCGGATGTGACACGCGAGGGCGAGTTCGCAGCCGCCGCCCAGGGCGAAGCCGTTCACCGCTGCGATCACCGGGCCGCGGAAGCGCTCGAGTCGGTCGAACACACGCTGACCGCGCAGAGCCAGAGCGCGCGCCTCGATCGGCGTGGCCTTGGCCAGCTCCGAGATGTCGGCTCCGGCCACGAACGCCTTCTCCCCCGTGCCGGTGACGATCAGTCCGCGGACCGAAGCATCGGCCTCGAGTTCGGCCAGCGCCGCGTCCAGTTCGCCCACGACGACCGCGTTCAGCGCGTTCAGCTTGTCGGGCCGATTGACGGTGATGACGGCGATACCGTCGTCCTTCTTCTCAACGAGCAGAGTGGTGTAAGCCATGATGACCTAGACCAGACCCTTGGTGGGCGTGGGCGGATTCGTCGAATAGTCGTAGAAGCCTTTGCCGCTCTTCTTGCCGTACATGCCCGCCTGCACCATGCGCTTGAGCAGAGTGGGCGGAGCGTAACGGGGCTCCTTGAACTCGTCGAACATGATGTTCGCGATGTAGTAGGTGGTTTCGATGCCGACGAAGTCGAGCAGCGTGAACGGGCCCATCGGATACCCGCAGCCGAGCTTCATGGCCTCGTCGATATCCTGCACTGAGCCCACACCCTGTTCGAGGGCGCGGATGGCGTCGACCATGTAGGGGACGAGCAGACGGTTCACGATGAACCCCGGCTTGTCGGTCGCGCGCACCACGGTTTTGCCGATACCCGCGCCGAACGCGCACATGGTTTCGAAGACCTCGGGGCTGGTCAACGTGCCCCGAACCACTTCCACGAGCTTCATGAGGGGAACGGGATTGAAGAAGTGCAGCCCGACGAAACGATCGGCCCGCCCCGAACCCGCGGCCATCTCGGTGATGGAGAGCGAGGACGTATTGGAGGCGAAGATCGTGTCTTTGCCGCAGACCTTGTTGAGCGCGCCGAACGTCTCGTGTTTGAGCGCGATGTTCTCGACCACGGCCTCGATCACGATGTCGCACGGTGCGAGATCCTCGAGCTTCGTGGTGCCCTTGAGCCGGCCCATGATCTCGGCCTTCTTCTCGGCCGTCATCTTGCCCTTCTCGACGCTCTTGCCGAGGAACTTCTCGATTGAACCGAGGCCCTTGGCGAGCGCCGCGTCGTTCACTTCGCGGACGATCACGTCATGCCCGGCTTCCGCGCACACCTGCGCGATCCCCGAGCCCATCAAACCACACCCGACTACGCCTACCGTCTTCTTGTCAGCCATTAGTGAATGCTTTCGATAATCATGGCGATACCCTGACCGCCGCCGATGCACGCGGTTGCGAGGCCATACCGGGCCTTGCGACGTCGCAGTTCCATGGCCACGG
>JAGNNV010000378.1:1594-3492 GCA_017990495.1 Vicinamibacteria bacterium | reverse complement strand
CATGCGTGATTCCATGCCGATGTTCGAGGCCAGGCGGCAGAAGAACAGGCCCCCGGGTTTGAGCACGCCCCACATCGCTTCCAACATGGCGGAGAACTGCGCGTCGGAGCGCGCGAAGTGAAGCACCGCGATGCTCAGAACCGCGTCCATGGACGCGGCCGGAAAGGAAATGAGTTCCACGGCCTCGCGCCTGAAGTTCGAAGCGGGCAGGGAGGGATTGAGTTCCCCGGCCATCCGCATCACTCCGCTGACCGCGTCGGCATCCTCATCGACCGCGAACACTTCGTGGCCCGCGTCCATGAGGTAGCGGATGTTGCGCCCGCTCCCGCAACCGGCGTCGAGGATGTTGATTCCGCGAGGCAGGCGACCGCGCAGGAGCTGATCGAACAGATAGATGTCGATCGATCCGAACATCTCGTCAAGATTGGTGGGCGCGATCATTCAGTTCTCCAGAAGGGACGGCCGCTCGGCGAAGTCGGGAAGCCGTGATTCTAGTCAGGCCAGGGACCAGGGCGATCAACCGGCATAGGATCGATGCCGATGACCGCCCAACACGAGAGGCCTTGGAGCCGCTTCCGGCCGTCGGCGGGATCGGGCGCGGTCATCGCGTTCATCATGATCGGCGCGATCCTCCGCCTTCGGCAGTTTGAGTTCAACCGGTCGTTGTGGCTCGACGAGGCCATGCTGGCGGTGAACCTCGCCTCCCGCTCGTTCGGGGCACTCCTTCTCCCCCTCGACCTCCATCAGAACTCTCCAATCCTCTTCCTGCTCCTCGAGAAACTGTCCATCGTCCTTTTCGGAGTGAACGAGCCCGCGCTCCGGGCCCTGCCCATGGTTTGTGGCCTGCTCCTCCTTCCATTGATGGCGCTCGTCGGCCATCGACTCGCCGGCCCTCTCGCCGCCGTCGTCGCCGTCTCTCTGACGGCGCTCTCCCCTGCGTTGATCCGTTACGCCAACGAGACCAAGCCCTATGGCGTCGACGCCTTCGCCGCCGCGCTCTTCGCCTGGCTGGCTCTGCGTCTTGGCGATCGACCCTCTCCCGCTGGCTTCTCTGGCCTCGCCTTCGCGGCGCCGGTCCTCCTGCTTCTCTCGAGCCCTTCGGTCTTTGTGGGAGCGGCTCTGTGGGCAGGCCTCGTGCTGCGCTTCCGAGACGACCGGGCCTCCCTTATGAAGGTTGTCGCGGGCGGCGTCCTGGGACTTGGTGTCTTTACCCTGGCTTACCTCACCATCCTTCGGCCCGTGGCCAATGACGTTCTGGTGCGCGAGGCCTATCAACTGGGGTTCCTTCCCCCCACCGCCCCCTCCTTCAATGCCCTGCCGCTCCTGCTTCGAGGCCTCTTCATCCCCGCCCTGTTTTCGGAATCGACCGCGCTGGCGCGGCTTGGGGTGATGCCCGGGTTGATCGGCAGCCTCGTCTTCCTGGTGAGCCTGACCGCGGTGGTCCGAAAGAGGGGGACGTGGGTGGCCATGATCCTGGGTGGACCCCTCTTCATCATGCTGGGCGCGGCCGCCCTTGGGCTCTACCCAGCGGGCGTTCCCCGGCTGATGGTGTTCCTCTATCCCCTTCTGCTCTTGTTGTTGGCCGCGGGCATCGGGCTCTCCCTCCCAGCCGTCGCATCCCCACGCCACTTCCGTATCTTTCTGATCGCGTGGTGCGCCTGCCTCCTTCCCTTCGCGTCCCAGGCCTGGCGCGGTTTCCGATCACCCTGGGTCGGCGACGACTTCCGCGCCGCCTATCGGGCCTTCGCCGAGCGCTCGTCGGGCGAACCTGTCTACGTGGGCGCACGGACCCATCCCGCCTGGCTCTTCTACGCCACCGACTGGGCCTCGATGGACGAGGCGTCGAAGCAGCGCGCTCAGGTCTACCTCCACGCGGGCGGTGGAGGACTGAGTTTCGA
>JAGNNV010000378.1:0-1494 GCA_017990495.1 Vicinamibacteria bacterium | reverse complement strand
GAGGTACGCCTCCTTCCCGTTCCGCCTCAGGCCGAGGAACAACTCGATGCCCTGGTACCAGGGCACGGCGTCGTCGTTGTCGTTGTGAATGATCAGGAGCGGCGTGGTCACACGCTTGATCTCGAAGATCGGCGAGTTGGCGATGTACTTGTGGGGCGCATCGTAGAGCGAGGGACCCACGCGACTCTGAGTCTGCTCGTACTGGAACTGACGCGGCATACCCGAACCCCAGCGGATGCCGGAGTAGGCGCTCGTCATGTTACCCACCGGAGCCCCCGCTTCCGCGGCCTTGAACCGGTTCGTGCGGGTCACCATCCAGGCGATCTGATAGCCGCCCCACGAGTGGCCCTGAATGCCAACGTTCGCTTCATCGACGAAGCCACGATCGACCACGGCCTGGATGGCCGGCAGCACCGACTTGAGCGCGTCCTCGCCGGGTTGGCCGAGGGTGTAGACGATGTCGGGAGTCAGGATCAGATAGCCATTGCTCGCGTAGTAGGCGAAGTTGATACTGGTGCCCGGGCCTGGGTTGACGAAGTTGTGAAGGTTCTGCGAAAGCATCTCGTAGATGTACACGATCATCGGGTACTTCTTCTTCGGGTCGAAGTTCTCCGGCTTGATCAGACCGGCCTGCAGAGCCACGCCATCGGCATTGCGGAACGAGACGAGTTCCGCCTTGCCCCAAATGAAGGGCTGCATCTGCGCCCCGCCGTTCGTGACTCGAGTGAGTGTCTTGAAGGACGAATCGGTGACGTGCACATCCGGAAACTCGTCGAAGCGCGAGGCGCCGACGAGGAACACATCGGCCTCTCGGGCCCGTCCGGCGAAGCGATAGTTCTTCGCGCCGAAGAGGAGACGCGCGGGCGGCGCGGTGCCGTCGAAATGGTCGCGGTAATACCCGGAGTCGTGGGTGACATCGTCCTCACCACGCAGAGTGAGGGGCTTCCCAGGATCGATCCCCCGTTCGTCATCGTCCTCCTCCACGGCGTCGGTGCGTTCAACGCGATAAACCATCTTCGCCTTGCGGCCTTCACCCTCCGTGAGGTTCTTCGCCTCGCGGCCATCCATGAAGAGCTGCCACACGTCGTAGCGATCGTTCACCAGGAACGACGCGCTGTCCTTCGTCCAACCCGCGGCCCCGTTGCTCGAGGGTGGATCAGGTGTGTCGTCGGTTTCATCGTGGAACGCCACGGGGAGGGTCTTGGTGAGATTGCGCACCGAACCGTCGGCCGCGCTCAACGCGTGCCAGTGGCGATCGGCGTAGAACACCGCGAAGTCGCCGGCGGGCGACCACTGGAAGGAGGGACCAAAGCCCCCGCCGCGCCACTTCTTCTCCACCAGCTTCCGCTCGCCGCTCTTGGCGTCGATCAGATAGACGTCGCTGTACGTGCCGTCGAAGTCGACCATGCGCCGGTAGGGAGCGTCGTCGAAGCCCACCGCGCGAGATCCGTCATCACTCATGACCACGGTGCGCAGACCCGGATCGGCCACCTG
>JAGNNV010000377.1 GCA_017990495.1 Vicinamibacteria bacterium | reverse complement strand
AAATCGAGCGACTCGCCCAGGGCAGCACCAGCGCGGTGCGCGCCCAGTCCGACCTCGAAATCCGCAAGCGCATGGAGCAGGATCGGCTCTATCGCTCGCTCGCCTACTTCGTCGAGCCGCTGCCCGCTCCCGCCGCCGCGGTCGAAAAGCCCCGTGCTTCCATGCCGCCTCCGGCGAAGGTGATTGAAGCGGCCGCTGCCGCAACCACCGAAAGCGCGGAGGAGAAGAGCGCCTCCACAAAGCCGTTGTCCCACTCCGGCATCGAGGCCGCACTTCGCGCGGCCGCCGAGGATCGGGCCGCCTTGAAAGAGCAGGTCACTCTGGTGACGCCTCCCGCTGACGTGAAGAAACCGGAGTCGCAATCATGAGCAAGGTCCGCACTCTGGTCGGCCGCGGGGTCCGTCTCATCGAACCCACGGGTATCGCCGATGGTTCGAGCGAACGTCTCGTCGAGATCCTCCCTCAGGCATACGATGCCAAGCCCGCGGAGCAGGGCCCCTCGAAGCTGCCCGCCGACATCATGGACTTCGGCGAGGTGTACCGCGAATCGCGCATCGAGCCACCCACCCACGGTTACGGGATCGACAAGATCGAATCGATGCTCAACCACCCGCGTCTCGTGGCCATTCGCCCCGAGCAGCGCGCCGCCGCGGTCCTGGCCGCTCTTGAAGCGGCGGGAGTGGAGTTCACCGATGTTCTGCGCGACGCGGTCCTGCGCGATCACGCCATCGAGCGTTTCGCCCTGGCCAAGGAAGCGGAAATGCAGGCCGAGCGTCTGCGCGCCGAAGACGCGGTGCTTCGCGCCCGCCAGGAACTCGACGCTTTCGTGACCGAGAAGCGCAGCGAGGTCGAAAGACTGCGCCGCGAAATCAAGGACGCCGAAGAGCGCTTCGCCGAACTGCAGGATCGTCGCCGGGTCGAGGAGCGCCGCATTCTCGAAGTCTCGGATCATCTTTCCGAGACGCCTTCCTCGCCCGCCCGCGAAGAAACGCCGGCCATAGGCGCCCCCGTCGTTCTCCGCCCCCAGGGAGCCTGAGCCCCCCAAAGGGGCCGTAGACTGACGGCCAAACGGCCGGTCGCTCCTTTAGGCGGGGGATTGCGATGTTGATCAGAATCAGGCGGAACTCAGGCGTCCCGGTCAAGGAGCAGATCCGCGCCCAGATCGAGCTCGCCATGCTCTCGGGCGAGCTTCCCCGCGGCTCCCGCCTGCCTCCGATCCGAAGCTGGGCCCGCAAGTTGAAGGTCCACGCGAACACTATTTCCGCGGCCTATCGCGAACTCTCCGCGTCGGGTCATGTGGTGGTGCGGTCGGGCTCCGGGGTCTTCGTCGAGCCCCGTCCACGGCGTACGGCCCTTCAGGCGAGCGTTGCTTCGACCCTTCGCGCCGCGGTGGAAGAAGCGCTCGCCACCGGACTCGGAAAGGAGGACATCCTGGCCGCGGTGGCCCGGTTCGCCGAGCCCCGGGCGGCGGAAGGGATTCTCGTGGTCGACCCGTCTCGTGAGATGGCCGCGGTTTACGCGAGCGAGATTCGGGAGGCCCTCAAGGTCGATGTCCGGGTGGCTAACCTCGACGAACTCGACGCGAATCCGCGCCTCGCGGAGGGGCTCGTGGTTACCGTGCTGCCTTATCACGTGGGCCGGGTCGAGGGGGTGGCCTCGCTGGGGCGACTGGTGATCTTCACTCTGGGCCTTCCCGCCATCGAGACCCTGATTCCCAAAGGCATCACTTCGGGGATGGCCCTGGTGGTCTCGGAAAGCCCTCTTTTTCTCTCCTTCGCCCGGGTGTCGTTGAAGAGCGTCTTCTCCGACGACTTCGATATCCAGATCTGTCCCCTGGCCAACGAGAAAACCTGGCGCCGCTTTCTCGCCGCCGCCGACGTGATCCTCGCCGATGCGGTTTCCGCCCCACCTTTGCTCCGCGCGGGAGCGAAGCGCCTCACCCGTCTCCGCCTGGTTTCCGATGACTCCATGGCCCGGCTTCGCGAGGCCCTGAAGGTCCCGACCGCCGCCTGAGGGGAAGGGATTGTCGGGCGAGCGCCGACTTGTGGCAAAATAGGCGGCTCCCCGCGCCGTACCTAGCGGGTTTCCTGAAAGCTGGAGGCAAAAAGTCATGGCGCGACGCTGCGCGATCACAGGCAAAAAACCGATGAGTGGGCACAACGTGTCCCACGCGAACAACCGCACCAAGCGGAAGTTCCTTCCCAATCTCATCACGAAGCGCATCTTCGTGCCCGAGACGGGTCAAACGGTTCGGCTCAAAATTTCGACGTCGGCTCTTCGGACCATCCAGAAGAAGGGTCTGCTGAAGACGCTCAAGGACGAAGGCCTCAAACTGCGCGACGTCGCCTAGGCGCGAGGCCAGTGGCTGCGCTTCCGGTCGTCCTCGCCGACATCGAAGCCGCGGCCGAGAGGATCAAGGGCCACGCCCACCTCACCCCGGTCCTGACCTCGAGCACCGTCAACCGGGAAACCGGCGCCTCGGTGTTCTTCAAGTGCGAGAACTTCCAGAGGGCCGGTGCGTTCAAGTTCCGCGGGGCCTATAGCGCCCTGTCGAACCTCTCGCCCGAGGAACGCCGCCGCGGCGTCCTCGCCTTCTCCTCGGGCAACCACGCCCAGGCCATCGCCCTCTCCGGACGGCTGCTCTCCATCCCCACCGTGGTGGTGATGCCCCGCGATGCCCCCGGGGTGAAGGTGCGCGCCACCCGTGAATACGGCGCGGAGGTGGTGCTCTACGACCGGGCCCTCGAGAACCGCGAGGAGCTGGGCGAGAAGATTTCGAGGGAGCGCGGTCTCGTGACCATTCCTCCCTACGATCATGCGGACGTCATCGCGGGCCAGGGCACGGCCGCGCTCGAACTTTTTCGCGAAACCGGTCCCCTCGACTATTTCTTCGTCTGCGTGGGCGGGGGCGGCCTGGTTTCCGGCTGCGCGGTGGTGGCGGCCGCCCTTCACCCGGATTGCAAGGTGATCGGGGTCGAACCCGAGGCGGGCGACGATGCCACCCGGTCGTTCAAGACGAAGACTCTTCAGTCCGTGACCAACCCCGACACCATCGCCGACGGAGCGCGCACGCCGTCCCTCGGCAAGCTCACCTTCACCCTTGTGATGGCCCACGTTCACGACATGATGACGGTATCCGACCGGGAACTCGCGTCCACCATGTTCCACCTGTGGGAACGCATGAAGATCATGGTCGAGCCCACGGGCGCTCTGGGCGCCGCCGCAGCGCTCTCGGGCCGGGTCGACCTGCGGGGCAAGCGGGTCGGCGTCTTGCTGAGCGGCGGCAACGTCGACATGGCCGCGATCCCGAGCTTGCTGGCGATCGCGGGACGGTGACGGCGCCGACTTAGGCCTCCGCCGTCATTGCGAGGAGCCACTCCGTTGGTACTGCGACGAAGCAACCCCGTCTGACCACTACCAACCCCGCGATTGGTAGTGAGGGGCGGGGATTGCTTCGGGCCACGCGACACGGCCGGCCCTCGCAATGAAGACGCCGAC
>JAGNNV010000086.1 GCA_017990495.1 Vicinamibacteria bacterium | reverse complement strand
CTGCAGACGTTATGCGTGCGCCACGAGCCGGCGGGCGTCGAGGGTGAGGCGCTTGACCGCCACACCCTCGCCTGGGCCGACGCGCTGAATCGCTCGGGCGAGGCCTACGTCACCCCGGCCACCCTCGATGGCCGCTGGATGGTCCGCGTCAGCATCGGCGCCCTGCTCACGGAACGCGAACACGTCGGGGAGCTGTGGACGGCGATGCAACGGACCGCGGAAACGCGACCTTAACGTCGCGGTCGCAGACCGATCGTTCGCGCTAGACCCCCGCTTTCGCGGGGGTGACGAGAGGTCCAATTGGCTTGGCGGTTGCTCGGGTTCGGTGCCGAGAAAGTTACAAATTTGGGATGGGGCCGTAGAACTTCCATGACGTTGTGTAGTCGCGGGTGAGTTTCTGGTTTGTGAAGTCGGCGTGGATCAGTTCCACCGGGATGCGATTCGACTTCAGGATGGCGTCGTGGAAGGCGCGGTTCGTCATCTTCTTCGTGAGCACCAGCTCCTTGTGCATCGACCGGAACTGCAGGGCGCCGAGCATGTACGCGCACTGATACAGAGGAGGGTATGAGCCGTCGAATGACCGCCGCACCTCGGCGGTGGCGCTGCCCAGTTCGTGGCCACCCCGGTTCACCAGCATGTCGATGGCTTCCTGAGGCGACATCTTCCCGAGGTGATAGCTCAAGGAGAACACGATCCGGATCGACCGATGCATCCGCCAGAACAGCATGCCGATCCGCTCTTCCGGAGTGCGGGGGAAGCCCATGTCCCAGAAGAGCATCTCGAACCAGAAGGCGTTGCCCTCCGACCAGAACGGCGTGCCGAAAGGCGCGCGATACGTCTTGTAGCGCGCCGACATGAAGCCCTGGAGCTGATGACCGGGCACCATCTCGTGATGCGCCACCGCGCGCGAGAAGGGGAGATTGTTGGCACGCAGGCTCATCATCTTCTGCTCGAAGGTCATGGTGTCGGTCGGGAACGCCACCATGATCGTCTCGCCGCCGAGGAAGAAAGGGCTCACGAGCTGGCGCTCGGGAGAGAGCATCTGCATCTTCCAGGTCTCTTTCACGAGGGCGGGGACGGTCACGAGTTCGTGCTTCTCGACGTAGGCGGCGCCCTCGAGAACCAGGTCGCGCACCGCGAGGGGCTGCTCGCCGGGACCAGGATGCATGGTCTTGACCTTCTCGAGCGCCTTCCTCCAGTCATCGCCAAAGCCCATCTCACGCGAGGCGCGGAGCATCTCTTTCTCGCTCCAGGCGAGTTCAGCGTTCGCGATCGCGATGAGCTCCTCGGGTGTGTACGCGATCATCTCCCGCTCGAGGTCAGCGAGAAGCATGTCCCGCCCCACGGGATTGACCACCGATGCGTTCAGGCTCGCCGATTGCGAACTGCCGAAGCGCTCACGGACGAACTTCGAGTATTGCTCGAGGGCCTGGTCGACGTCCTTGACCGACTGCGCGGTCCACCAGGTGAAGAGCGGGTCGTAACCGCCGTAGAACTCCGACCACTCTTTGAGGATCGTCCGGAGCCGCGCGAGTCCCGCCGTCGCGCGCACCGCCTGTTCGCGGGTGGGAGGAGTCGCGGGCTTTTCGAGGCCGGCGCGGGCGGCCTGAATGTCCTTCAGGATCTGATTGAGGGTTCGGGCGGAGGCATCGCCCTTCACCGGCTGAAACGAGCGCCGCGCCTCGTCGAGGGCGAAGATGGCTGGAGCCCCGGGGAGCAGGCCCTCGATCTCGGTTCCTTCTTTCTCACGCAGGCCGAGCTGGCGCAGTTCGTAGCGGAGCTGATTGGAGAGCAGGAGGTAGTCGATCTTGCCGGTTTGATCCAGGCTGTCGAAAGCCACCGCTCCCAGGGTTTTCTGCCAGTCCGAGTGGAACTTCTTCATGCGCGCGAACTGCCGCGGCGAAATCGGAACGGCCCCGCCCCCGCGGCCGCCTCCGAACCCGCTGAGCCCTTCCAGCCAGGATCTTTCGAGAGTGGTGCGGTCGGCCTGATAGCGCTCGATCAGAGGCCGCATCATGGCCACCGAGCGGTCGATCTCGCCGCTGTCGGCGGGGCTCTGGGCGAAAGCGGTGGAAGCAGCGAGGCCGAGGGCGGTGAAAGCCGCGGCAAGACGACGGTTCATGGAATATCTCCCTGATGATCGATGGTGAGGGCGCCGCCCGCGCTCGTGGTGCGGCCAATGCTACGACGGCGGGGCCGGGCCCCGGCCATGCCCCAGGTTCCCGGCCGTCGAGCGGGCGAGGGAACACCGAAGGCGCAGGAGCTTGCGATAGCCTTCGCTCGTGAGCCTTCCCGCCTTCACGATTCCCGACGCGGCCATCGAGTGGAAAGGGGTGCGCGCCTCCGGCCCGGGTGGGCAGAACGTCAACAAGGTGGCGTCGAAAGTGGAACTGCGGGTCGAGCTCGCCAGGATCACGGGATTGAACGAAGGCGCCCGGTCGCGCCTCCGCGCTCTCGCGGCATCGCGGCTCGATGCCGATGGAAGGCTTCTCGTCACTTCGCAGCTGACCCGCGACCAGGGACGCAATCTCGAGGATGCGCTGTCCAAGGTGCGCGCCTTGATAGAACAGGCGCGGATCGAGCCCAAGGCCCGCCGGCCCACCAAGGTGAGCCGGGCGGCCAAAGCGCGCCGGGTCGACGCCAAGAAGCTCGACGCGAAGCGCAAAGTGAACCGCGGCCGAGGCTCCTACGACGACTGAGCGGGAACGGGAACGCCGGAGCGGTTGCCCCACCACCACACGAGCGGCACCAGCAGCACCATCGAACCCGCGATCTCGTTGACTCCCGGCGGTGGCGGCCCAAAAACGTTGCCCATGTAGATGAGGCCGAGAGTGGCGATCAGGAGCCAGAAGCCTCGCGTCATCCGTCGCCCGCGGGCGTAGAACCAGACCGCGGCCGCGAACATCAGGCCTTCCACGAACACCGTGAGGGGCACCGAGTTCCACAGGCCGAGGCCCAGCTTGAGGTCGCCCCACGGCAACAGCGGCATGTCGGGCCGGTGGGTGATGAAGTCGAGAAACCAGTGCGACACGGCGAGGCCGGCCACAAACACCGCCGGCCGCGCGGCGCGGCCGGAAGTCCGGTAGACGATGGCGGCCAGCAAACCGGTGATCGCCACCATCAAGAGGCTGTGCGACCAGGGGTACGAGTCGAAACGAAGAGGAGTCATCGCGGTGTCGCCGGGCGCGATCGTCACCTTCTCGACGCCGGTGAGGAGCAGGTAGGGCCAGATGGCATCGGGCAGTTGCGAGGCCACGACGGCGGTTCCAAGGGGCAGACGTTTTTCCATGCGGCCGGCCGCGAGGCCGAGGGCGAAGTGTCCGATGAACATGGTCGGAAATTCTAATCACGCCTTGAACGGGTTTGGCCCGAGCTCGTCGCCGGGCCTACCATCGCCGCGACGGCGGCGCCTCGAGGCCTCGCCCAATGCGCTCAACCTAAAAGGAAGAATCGACACATGGCAGTTTCAAAGGCTCACGCGAAATGGACGGGCACCCTCAAGGAGGGCACAGGCACGATGAAGGGCGAGTCGGGGCACTTCGACGCTCCTTTCACCTTTGTTTCCCGTTTTGAAGGCGCGGCCACGGGCACGAACCCCGAGGAACTGATCGGCGCGGCCCAGGCCGGCTGTTTCTCGATGTTTCTGGCCGCTCAGCTCACGAGCGCCGGACATCCGCCCGAGAGCATCGTGACCTCGGCCACCGTGCACCTTGGCGCCGGTCCCACCATCACGGGCATCGAGTTGGAGACGATCGCCGTGGTGCCTGGGGTGAGCGCGGAGGTGTTCCACGAGAAGGTCGAATTCTCGAAGAAGAACTGCCCGATTTCGAAGGCGCTCGCGAGCGTGCCCGAGTTCACCCTCAACGCCCAGCTCCGCTAGCTCAGCCGACAACCGCGCGATCGCGTCCCGCCCGTTTGGCCGCGTAGAGCGCGCCGTCGGCCCGCGCGATCAGATCCTCGACGGAAGAATCCGTCGAGGGAATGAGGGTGGCGCCCCCGATGGACATGGTCACGATGGGCCCCACCCGGGAACGCGGGTGGGGCAGGGCCCGTTCCCGAAGCGCCAGGCGCAGCGCGTCGGCCACGGAGATCGCGCCATCAAGTCCGGTGGCCGGCAACACCACCACGAACTCCTCGCCCCCGTAGCGGGCCGCGAGGTCGGGCGCCCGCTTCACCACGGCATCCAGGGTCTGCGCCACCAGGCGCAGGCACTCGTCGCCGCCTTGATGGCCGAGGGCGTCGTTGTAGGCCTTGAAGTCGTCGATATCGCACATCAGCAGCGAGATCGGTTCGCGGGTGCGCGCGCACCGCGCCCATTCCCGGTCGAGGAACTCACGGAAGAGCCGGTGATTGGCGATGCCGGTCAGGTCGTCGGTGACGGCGAGGCGACCGAGCGACGCGTTGGCGGCCTCTAATTCCCGGCTCCGTTCCGCCAGTTCTTCGGTGCGAGCGGCGACGACCGACTCGAGTTCGCGGGCCCGTCCCTCGAGGAGACGAACCCGCCAGGCGAAGCCCGCGCCGAGGAGCCCGAGAGCCAGAGAGGCCGCGCTCAGGCGGAAGATCCAGTTCTGGTACCAGATCGGCCGCACCGTCAACGTGATTGCCGACTCCTGCGTGCTCCAGTTGATTCCGTCGTTGCTGCCGGCCACGCGGAAGGTGTAGGTCCCCGGGGCGAGGCCGCCGTAATACGCGGCCCGTCGCGAGCCCGCGTCGACCCAGAAGGCATCGTGGCCTTCGAGGCGATAGCGAAAACGGATCTGCGCCGGATTGAGAAAACTCAGTCCGGTGAAGTGGATCTCGGTATCGCGCCCGCCCGCGGGCACGACCGCGTCTCCCGACCACGAAACCGTATTCCGATCGACCACCACTTCCTCCACCTGAACTGGCGGCGGGGGAGCATTGGAGATCAGAAGGCGTGGTTCGATGATGGCGACGCCGGCCCCGGTGGGGGCGAGGACCCGTCCGTCGCGAGTCAGGAAACCGGCGGGGCCGCCGCCTCCGTTGCATTCGCGGCTCTTCAGTCCGTTGGTTGTGTCCACCACCGCGTTGGGCCGTACCCGAGGCAGCCGGCCGTCCGCGAACTCGAGCAGATCCTGCTTGGCCACACGGAACACGCCCCGGTCGGACAACAGCCAGAACCGGCCCCGGCCGTCATCGAGAATGCTCCAGATCGAGTCGTCGAGCAGACCCTCGCGGGTGGTCACGGCGCGGAAGTCCCGCTCTCCGTGTCGGATGAAGAGTCCGGATCCGATGGTGCCCACGTAGAAGGCCCCGTCCTCGTCGTGGAGGAACGAGCGCACCCCGATCGAGGTCAGCCCGCCCAGGGGCACCTGCTCGAGTTGATCTCCGACGAGCCGCCACGCTCCGTGATTCAGCGTCCCGATCCACAGGGCGCCCGTGCGATCCACCAGCAGGGCCTGGATCTCGCTGTTGGCGAGGGGATGCAGGAACTTCGGCATGTGGAACCGTTCCCCTTCCTTGAGCCACAAGCCGGCGCCGCTCGAGATCCACAGCCGCCCCTGCCGATCCTCCACGGTGAAGCGCCCTCCGGCGGGCAGACCTTCCTTTTCGCCATAGACTCGGAAGCGGCCGTCCCCGACCTCCTCGGCCAGGCCCTGGTCCGTGCCGATCCAGAGCACGCCCCGTCGATCGCGCATGAGTCCGCGGACGGTCGAGCCCCGAAGGCGCGGGCCGAGGTCGAGGTTGGTGACACGTCCATTGACGAATCGGGAGACGCCTCCGTCGAAACCAAAGTACAAGGCGCCGTCCCGGTCCTCGAGCACCGAGCGACCGATGTCGCCCGCGAAGCCCTCGGCGCTGGAGAAGGACGTGGCGGCGCCGTCGCGGAGTTGAGCGAGGCCGCCGCGGGTGCCGATCCAGAGTCCGCCTTCGCGATCGGGCGCGATGGCCCAGGCCCGGCGATCAAGAAACCCGTCCTGCTGCCGGTACATGTTGAGCGCGCCATTCTCCAGCCGGGCGATGCCCGAGCCGTAAGTGCCGACCCAGATCACGCCATCGTTGTCCTGGAAGAGCGCGTGGATGCCGTCGAAGGGCACAGGCAGGGATAGCGTGCGTCGACCCGAGGCGTCGTACCGATCGAGACGGTCGCCCCCGATGAGGAGGCCGCCTTCTTTGTCGACGAGGAGCGACTGGACTTTTTGACGCGACCCTGAAACCTCCGGGCCCCTCGAGATGACGCCGTTCTGCAGGACATCGACTCCGCGCTCCATGCCGATGAGCACTCGGCCCCCCGAGCCCTCGGCGAGCGCGGTGATCAGGTTCGCCTGCAGCCCCTGATCGGTGGTGAAGCGTTCGGTGCGTCCCCCGAACAAGCGGTAGAGACCGTGGCCCGTACCGACCAGCAGAGCGCCATCCGCGGTGGAGATGATGGCATTGATGGTCTTGTTCTCGATGGGCGCGGTTTCGGCGCGCAACTCACCGTGCTCCACGCGGTACAACCCTCCCGCCGTGGTGCCCACCCACAAGACGCCCCGCGCATCCTCGTGGACGACACGGATTTCGTTGTTGGTGAGGGCGGAGTTGCCGGTATCGAAGACCTTGAAGCGCACGCCGTCGAACCGCGCGAGGCCGGCGTAGGTGCCGAGCCAAAGGTAACCGTCACGCGCCTGAACCACGGCGCGGACCGTGTTGTGGGGGAGCCCTTGCTCCACCCGCCAGACGTTCTGGACGTACTGGGTGAGGGCGCGGTTGGGATCGAGAGCCACGGCTTGCGCGGCCATGCTCGCGGCGGCCGCGGTCAGGGCGGCAACCAGGGCGCGGGAGCGCATCATCGCGATGTCCGCGGGCGCATAGGCAGCGGCGCTTCGGCCTCGAGCACCGCTTCGGGCTGCACCGTCACATGCTCGATGCCGTGTTCGCTCGCCACCCGTTCCGAAACCGCTCGCGCCACTCCCGTGCCGTGGGCCAGGCCGTCGAGCACGACGTGGACGGTGACCACGGGGAAGTCGTCGGAGATGGTCCACACGTGGAGATCGTGGAGGTCACGCACCCCCGGGGTGGCGCGGATGGTGGCCTCGATGGCGGCAGCCGACACTCCGTGCGGGGTCTGTTCCATCAGGATGGCCGCGGATTCGCGGATGAGTTTCGACGAACCCCACAAGATCAGCGCCGAGATCACGATCGAGGCCACGGCATCGGCCTGGGGCAGGCCGAACATCAGGACGGCGACCGCGGCCAGAATGGCGGCCACCGAACCCGCGGCGTCCGCCATCACGTGGGCCAGGGCGGCGCGGACGTTGATCGAACTGTGGGCCTCGCGCAGGAGAACGGCGCCCGAAGCGAGATTCACGAGGAGACCGGCTACCGCGGTTGCGAGCATCCAATCGCCGCGAATGACTCCCGGCGTCTGCAGCCGGCCCAGGGCCTCGACGATGATTCCGATCGAGGCGGTGAAGAGAGCGCCGCCGCTGATCGCCGCGGCCAGGACTTCGGCGCGACGGTAGCCGAAGGTGTGGGAGGCGCTGCGCGGCCGGGCGGCAAGACGTTGGGCCACCACCGCGATGGCGAGGCCGCCGGAGTCGATCAACATGTGGGCGGCGTCCGAGAGCAGGGCGAGCGAGCCGGACAACACGCCCACCAGGGCTTCCACGAAGGCGAACCCCAGGGTCAGGGCGAGGGCGCGGGCGAGGGCCACGCCCGTGCCGTGGCCATGCGTATGCGAGTGCGGGTGAGTGTGTCCCCCGGCGCCGCCGTGTTTTTGGTCCTCTCCCATGGGCGTTCGAGGAGAAGCCTACGCGGAAAGGGCCGGCGATCAGCGCGCGGGGGCCGCAACCAGGGGCGCGAATTCCCCGTCATCGATGAGGTCGCCCCGAACCCGGTACAAAGTCGCTCCCGAGGGCGAGGGCATCAGCCCCGTCCTTGGACCGATGATGGCGGCAGCGAGGTGAAATCGGGTGTGCGCGGGGTCGGGAGAGAGTGAGAGCCGTTCGAAGGCATGATTGTGACCGGCGAGAGAAAGCGCGTAGCGGTGGCCTTTGAGGCGTTCGATCACCTCCCCCGCATTCGCCACGACATGACGGTAGACCGTCTTGTCGCCGAGGCGGATGGTGCTTGGGGCCACGCCTTGATCGCTGAAACCGTTCACGCTGTTGCCGGCGGAGAAGAACGGGATGTGGTTGAAGGTGACCACGGTGGTTCCCCTGGGCACGAAGGCCAGATCCTTCTCCAGCCAGGCAAGCTGCGCCGCGTCAATGTTGCCGTGGTACCAGAGGTCGAAGATGTCCACGCTGTTGAGCGCGATGAAGTGGATGCGACCGCGGTTGAATGAGTAGTAGTCGGGACCGAGGTATCTCCGGTACATCTTCCGGCCGAAGAGGGGATGGCTCGGAGCGACCAGGGAGTGATGCCGTTCGATGCCGAAGATCTCGTGATTCCCGGGCACGTTCCACACCGTCGCGGGCGATGCGGCCATCTCCTTGACGTAGAGTTCGAAGAGCCGCACCGCCTCGTCTTCGCCCACGCGCAACGCGTCGCGGATCAGGTCGCCGGAGACGAGAACGAGGTCGGGACGCCTGGCCCGGATCAGTTCGATCAGACCCCGGGTGCGAGGCAGGCTCTCTTCCGAAACGTGGGTGTCGGAGGCGTGCATGAACGTGAAGTCATCCGGGTCCGCCACCTCGGCGAGAGGGAAGTCGATGCGCGCTGCGGGCGTCGTCGGAACGCTGCGCCAGAAGGGGCCCACCGCCGCGCGTCCCCGCGGCGCGGTGACGAACACCACAAAGGTCCCCGGTCCTTGGAGGGTCCAGCTTCCGTCCGCCGCGGTCCGGGCCACGTCTATCTGATTCGAAACCACCACTCCTGAAAGACCCGGTTCGCCTGGCTGCCGGACGCCGTCCCGGTTCAAATCGTCAAAGACCGTGCCGGTAAGGGCCGACTCGGTCGCCGGGTTTGCGGCGCCGACCACGGCCCAGGAGAGGACCAGCAGGAGAGATACCGAACGCGACACTGAGGCGATCATGGCGGGATTGTAGCGACCCTCCGCCGCCGCGGGAGCGGTTTAGACTCCTCGGCTACCCATGCACTGGCAGCGCCGCGCTCTTCTGACCGCTGTGACGCTTGCCGTGCTGTCGTCCGTCCACGGCGCCGACCTTGCGGATCGAAGGAAGGCGCTCACTCAGTACAAGACCGATCGCTGGCAGACGGAGCAGGGCCTTCCTCTCAACACGGTGCAGGCGATACTGCAGGCGCGGTCCGGGTATTTGTGGGTGGGCACGGGTGGCGGTCTCGCCCGATTCGACGGTGTCCGCTTCAAGACCTTCGAAGCGTCCGAGGTGCCGCAGGTGGCCTCGCGTTCGATCTTCGGCCTGATGGAGGATCGGGAGGGAGCTTTGTGGATCGGATACAGCGGCGGGGCCGCGCGTTATCTGAACGGCCGCTTCGAGGCCGTGTTGGGCGACGAGTTGACGGCGGGCCGAAGGGTGTGGGGATTCGCCCAGGGGCAGGACGGCGTGGTTTGGGCGGCCACCGAAAACGGGCTGGTGCGATGGCACAACGGCGTGCCGAAGCTCCTGCAGGAGGCGGACGGCCTGCCCACGGGTCGACTGCGCACGTTGACCTTCGACTCGGAAGGCACGCTGTGGATCGGCACCACGGGCGCTGGTCTCGTTTCGTACGCGCGGGGGAGATTCGAAGTCTTCAATCCCGCGAACGGTTTTCCCCATCTCGAGGTGCGAGCCGTCCTGGCTGATCCTGAGGGCGGGATTTGGGCAGCCACCGCGGGCGGGGGCCTGGCGCGCGTGGTTCACGGCAAGGTCCGGACGTACACCACGGCCGATGGTTTGCCCACCGATCAACTCGCCGCCCTGGCCCGCGACTCCCAGGGCTCGATATGGATCGGAACCTGGGGCGCGGGCCTGACTCGATTCAGCGATGGCCGGTTCACCTCGATCTCCACCGCGGAGGGCCTGGCCGGCGACCAGATCTGGTCGCTCGCCGTCGACCGCGAGGACAGCGTGTGGATCGGCACCTGGGTGGGCGGAATGAACCGGCTGAGCAGCCGGGCCTTCGTGGTCTTCGGCACACCCGAGGGCTTGTCGAACGACAACGTGCGTTCGGTGCTCCATGCCCGGAACGGCGTCACCTGGGTTTCGACCGCGGGTGGTGGCTTGAACCGCATTGAAGGCTTCAACATCACAAGGATCGCGAAAGCGGAAGGACTTCCGACCGACGAGGTTTCGACCGTCCACGAGGATCGCGACGGATCGCTCTGGGTCGGCACCTACACCGCCGGGGTGGTCCGGCTCCGGCCAGGGGGGCGGATGGAGACCTACGGGCCGGCCCGAGGGCTGCCCGGAAACGATGTTCGTGTGATTTCCCAGGACCGCACGGGGACGGTGTGGGTGGGCACTCGCTCATCTCTTGCTCGGTTCACGGGGCAGGGCTTCGCGCAGGTGCAGGACCCGGGCGCGCCGCGGGAGGGCGTGTCGGCCATACTCGAAGGGCGGGACGGCACGGTCTGGTTCGGAACACCCGGGCAAGGCCTCGTGAGTTATCGCGATGGCGTCTTCAAGGCCTTCACCCGCAAGGACGGCCTGGTCTCGAACTGGGTGATGGCGCTTTATGAGGATGCCGCGGGGAGTCTGTGGATCGGCACCAACGGCGACGGCATGAACCGTCTGCGCGACGGGAGACTGACCGCCATTCGCCCGATCAATGGCCTTTGGGATGGCAGCGCGCAGGTCATCATCGAAGACAGGTTGGGACATCTGTGGATGACCTGCAACCGCGGCTTCTACCGCGTGTCCCTCGCCGAACTCAATGCCTTCGCGGACGGCCGCGCGGAAAATGTGACCTCGGCCGGGTTTGGTCCGGGCGATTCGCTCCGCAGCACCACTTTCGCCGGGGGACATCAGCCCGCGGGCGCCATCGACAGAGAAGGACATCTATGGCTGCCAAGTTACCGCGGCCTGGTCATCGTTGACCCTGCGCATCTGCCCGGCTCGGGCGCGCCACCTTCGGTGAGGATCGATGAAGCGGAGGTCGACGGGAAAGCCGAATCGGTGGCCGCCGGGGTTGTGCTGCCTCCGGGCTCGCTACCGTTGACTGTTCGCTACACCGCCATGACGCTGAAGGACGCCGAGCGTGTGCGTTTTCGCCACCTGCTGGACGGACTGAACCACGATTGGGTGGAAGCGGGGCGAGGCCGGGAGGCTTCTTTCCCGGCGCTGCCCCATGGCGTCTACCGCTTTCGCGTGGCCGCGTCGACCGACGGAAAACACTGGAGCGAGGCGCCGGAGCCCCTGATCATCACCGTGCGGCCGTACTTTCATCAGACGACGTGGTTCATCGTGCTCGCGGTGGTCGGAGCGCTTCTCGCTATTTTCGCGCTCATCCGTCTGCGTACCCACAATCTCCGCGCCCGGCACGCCGAGATGGAGCGGCTGGTGGCGGAGAAGACCGAGGCGCTGCGGCTGGCGAACGAACATCTCTCACGCCTCTCCTTCGCCGACGCCCTGACCGGCCTCGCCAACCGCCGTCGCTTCGACGAGACCCTCGACAAGGAATGGCGTCGCGCCACCCGCTTCCGGACGCCCCTCGCCGTGGTCATCGCCGACATCGACGGCTTCAAGGCGTACAACGATGCGCTTGGCCACCCGGAAGGCGACAAGTGCCTGGCCGCGGTGGCGGATGTGTTCCGCCAGTCGGTGAGTCGCGCCGGAGACCTCGCCGCGCGTTACGGCGGGGAAGAGTTCATGGTCCTGATTCCCGCGGCTGACCGCGAGGCCGCGCTCGCTTTCGCCGAACGATTGCGTCGCGCCTGTGAGGCCCGGGCCATTCCCCACCCCGCCTCCGACGTGGCCC
The DNA here is from genome assembly GCA_017990495.1 of Vicinamibacteria bacterium. Lineage (GTDB taxonomy): Bacteria > Acidobacteriota > Vicinamibacteria > Fen-336 > JAGNNV01 > JAGNNV01. The sequence goes on along the minus strand of JAGNNV010000086.1, from coordinate 1,275 downwards.
CGGTGGTGACCATCACCCTGGGCGCGGCCTCGTGCATCCCCTCGCACGGAGACGTTCCGGCCTCGCTGGTGGCCGAGGCCGACGCCGCGCTTTATCGCGCGAAACAGGAAGGCCGCAACCGGGTTCGCTAGCGCGCCCCTCGTCGGCCTCCTTTGCGCCCTCGAGAAAATTTCTTCGCGCGGCAGGAACCATCCGCCCCATTGCCTCGTCTATCTGGGTACCAAGACTATCTAGGTATTCCCAATGGCCCCCAATTCGTCCAAAAAACCGAACGCTCTGCTCCACGGTGCACTCGAGGCGCTGATCCTGAAGACCCTGGTTCGGGGACCGAGCCATGGATACGCGATCGCTCGCTTCCTCGAGGACGCCACCGACGAATCGGTGCTGATCGAGGACGGCTCTCTTTATCCCGCGCTGTACCGGCTCGAGCGCAAAGGCTTCGTGGAGGCCGAGTGGGGCGCTTCGGAGCTGGGGCGCCGCGCCAAGTTGTACCGGATCACCGCCGCGGGTCGTGAACGGCTCGCCGAAGAAACGGCGGCATGGCGGGAGTTCTCGGTGGGCGTTTCGAAGGTGCTCTTCGCGTGATGAAGCGGTCATTGCGCTCCTGGCTGTGGCGGGTGCCCGTCGATCAGGAAGTCGATGAGGAGATCGCACTGCATCTCGAATTGCGCACCCGTGAGCTGATCGCGCGGGGCCTCGATCCTCAGGTCGCTCGCGAGCAGGCGCTCAAGCGCATGGGAGACGTACGGGCGGTGAAACGTGAACTGATGGAACTGAGTGGAAAGCGAGACCGCGAAATGAAGATCACCCAATGGCTTGACGAGTTCCGATACGACGTCAAGTTCGCACTGCGCCAGCTGCGCGGCGCTCCCGCGTTCACCCTGATTGCGGTGGTTACCCTGGCCCTCGGCATCGGGGCGAACAGCGCCATCTTCGCTCTCGTCGACGCCACCCTCCTGCGCCCCCTGCCCTTCGGGGAGCCCGACCGGCTCATCTCGATCCACGAAAGCCGGGACGGTGATCGCGCCTTTGTTTCGCCGATCAACATGCGCGACTGGCTCGCGCGGAACCGTTCGTTCGAGGGAATCGCCGCCTACGCCCCGGGGGTGGGTGGCATGGTTATGGCGGGCGTGGACGGCCAGGCGGAGACGGTGTCCCGGCAGTGGGTGACCGCCGGCATCTTCGACGTCCTGGGCGTGAAAGCCATCCTCGGACGCACGTTCCTGCGCAGTGATGATGAACAGAACGCGAACGTCGTGGTGTTGAGCGAGACGT
>JAGNNV010000376.1 GCA_017990495.1 Vicinamibacteria bacterium | reverse complement strand
AGATGGTGCCCGCCCACTCCTTGGAAAAGGCGAGCCCGCCGGCGTCTTCGGGGGCGACCATGTAGAGCATGAGCAGCGCCCGCATGCCGTAGTAGCTGAAGCGCTCCCACATCTCGGTGAAGAAGAGAGGGCTCAGTCCCTTGGGATGGGGACGCAGGGCGATCAGGCCGTAGACCACGAAGGCGATCCACAGACCTATCGCCACAAACACGGGGGTGAAGTCTCCGAGATTCAAGGTCGCGACCACGGCGTGCAGGCTGTTTCCATCCGTCCTCCAGAAAGAGGCAGCAGGATAGGTCCTCTAACTCCCCGGCCGCAACCCGGAGACATGGCCCGGGCTAGCGCAGGCCGACTAACGAGCCAGGTTCTGCGCCCAGACGTCGAGCTCGCGAAGATCGCTGAACTTCGTGATTCCCTTGGCGGGGACGGGAGCGCCCGCACCGCCGACCACGAGTTCGATCTTCCGGGCGAGTTTCGACCGAAGGTCGGCCAAGGCGGGGGCGGCCTTCCCTCTGGTGAAGACGGACACCGAAACGCCAACCGCCGACGCGCCGCTGCGCTCGGCCAGCACCGCCACCTCGGCGATGGGAACCTCCGTGCCGAGACAGAGCACGCGGAGGCCTCGGCCCGAGAGGACGAGCGCCGCCATCTGAAGACCCAGGCCGTGGGATTCGCCGGGCAGGGTGGCGAGCACCACCAGCGGACCGGCTGCGGTTTCTTCGAGCCGGAGCCGCGCTCCGCGCAACACGTCGGAGATCCGCTCGGAGGCGAAGTGCTCGTGGGCGATCTCGAGTTCACCCTTTTCCCATGCCTCTCCAATCACCTCGAGGCAGGGAACGATGCGGGTCTCGATGTAGGTAAGCGGATCCTCGTGGGCAAGGTCGCTGTGAAGCGAGCGCATCAACCGGTCGGCATCAAAGCCCCGGACACGTTCGACGAAGGCCCGGGCGTCGAAGGGCAGCGCCGTACTTCTCGTGGCCGGCTTGACCGGAACCGTGGCCAGCAGGGCATCGAGAACGGCGTCGGATGCCGGAACCACTTCGCCGGCGCGCAGCCCGCGCTGGAGGGCCGAGGCGATGCGCCTGATCCGTTCGACATGGACAACCGAAAACAGGCGATGCCCCGACGGCTTTCGTACCGACTCGGGAAATCCGTAGCGAAGTTCCCAGGTACGCAGGGTCTCGATGGGAACACCCGTGGCGCGAGACAGGCCTCCGATCGAGACATAGGCCGTGTCCCGCGGATGCGGGTTTGGGACCAGAACGGTGGCGGCAATTCGTGAGGACATGATTGGGAACTACGTTGGTCTTGATGGTACGGGGCATCGCGCCTGCTGTCAAGATTTTGAGCAGCTTTGGATAACATGCGTGATGAGAGGATGGGTTGAATGATCAACGCTGACCTGAAGACATTCGAAGAGTTCTGGCCCCACTATCTGGGGGAGCACCGGGATCCCGTGAATCGTGGACTTCACTTCGTGGGTACGTCGCTCGTCTACGGCATCGCCGCTCTCGCCGTGCTTCGCTCTCCGATGTGGATTCTGGCCGCGCCCATCGTGGGCTACGGGTTCGCGTGGGTCGGCCACTTCGTGGTCGAGCGGAATCGGCCCGCGACCTTCACTTATCCCCTGTGGTCCCTGCGTGGGGACTTCCGCATGCACGCGCGGATGTTGACCTTCCGCTTGCAGCCCGATCTGGATCGCCTTCAGCCGGCGGCACTGAAGGCCACGAGCTGATTCTCTATTTGCGGAAAGCGATCTTGCCGTTGACGATGGTGTAGAGCACCTCGGCTTTGAGGACCTCCGCATCGGGCACGCTGATGATGTCCTTCGAAAGAACGGTGAGGTCGGCCCAGCGGCCCGGCGCGATCACGCCTCCATTCGCTTCCGCAAACGAGGCCCAATACGCGTCCTTCGTATAGGAGCGAAGCGCCTCCATGCGGGTCAGGCGCTGATCGGGCTGATATCCGCCCGCAGGAACGCCGGCTTCGCTCTGCCTGGTCACCGAAGCGTAGAACGATTTGATCGGGTCCACGTCCTCAACCGGAGCATCGGTGCCGTTGATCAACACCGCTCCGGACTTCTTGAGCTTCTGCCAGACATAAGCGCCTTCGAGCACTCGCGCCTCGCCCAGGCGCTGTGAGGCCCACGGCAGGTCGGAGGAGCCGTGGATACCCTGAATGGAGGCGATGACGCCGAGCCGACCGAAACGCGGAATGTCGTTCTCATCGAGGATCTGGGAGTGTTCATCGCGGAAGCGGACGTCCTTCTTCTCGGGATGCGCCTTGAAGGCGGCCTCGAACGCGTCGAGGACGGTGCGGTTGCCCGCGTCTCCGATCGCGTGCACGTTCACCTGAAAACCGTTCTGGATGCCGTAGAGCGCGGCTGCGCGTACCACCGCGGGGTCGGTCACCCACAAGCCGGTGTTGCCTGGGTCGTCGACGTAGGGTTCGAGCAGTTTGGCTCCGCGTGAACCCAGCGCGCCATCGATGGAGAGCTTGAGGGAGCGAATGCTCAGGAACGAATCGGGGCCGCCCGGCTGGGGCGGACCAAACCGCTTGAGCGCTTCGAACCCGCCAATCATGGGATAAAGACGCACGCCCAGTTGCCGTTTCTCGGCGAGTTCGCGGTACAGCGCGATGGTACGGAGATCGGCGCCGGCGTCATCGAAGAACGTGATGCCCTTGCTCAGGCATTCCTCGGTGGCGAGTCGGATGGCCTCGCGGATGTCCGCTTCGGTTGAGGGCGGAGGCTGGATGAGCCGCTGCGCGGTGTCGACGAAAACGCCGGTGGCGGCGCCTTGCTCGTCGCGGATGATGTCGCCGCCCGAGGGGGCCTTGGTCGTCGGCCCGATCTTCATGAGCGCCATGGCCGCGGCGTTGGCGAAGCCGGCATGCCCGTCGGCGCGCTGGAGGTAGACGGGGTTATCGGGGGAGACCGCGGTCAGCGCGTCATGCGGCGGGAAGCCTCGAACCAGCCGCGCGGGGTTCTTCTCCCACTTCCCTTCGTGCCAGCCGCGGCCGACGATCCAGGAGCCTTTGGGCCGTGTCTTCACCGCCTCCGCCACCCTCGCCACCACCTCATCCCAGCTCTTCGTGCCCACGAGATTGAGACTCATCCTTGCGAGGCCCATGCCGACGAAGTGGCCGTGGCTCTCTTTGAGGCCTGGGATCACCGTGGCCCCGTTCAGATCCAACACCTCGGTGCGCGGGCCTTTCGTGGCGAGCAGATCGCGCGACGAACCCACTCCGGTGATCCGGCCGCCGGTGATGGCCACCGCTTCCGCGCGCGGGCGCGCGTCATCCATGGTGTGGACGATGGCGTTCACCAGGACACGATCGGGCGGTTCAGTCGCGACCGCGGTGGTGGGGCCGGAGAGGAGGAGCAAAGCAACGGCATTCGTGGTCAGGAACATGGCGTCATCCTAACCACATCTGGGAGAATCCTTGCCGAGATGGGATGCTTGATCGTGGTGATCGGAACGCTTTGAACGAAGAACGCTTCAGCGTCGTCCCGGGA
>JAGNNV010000375.1 GCA_017990495.1 Vicinamibacteria bacterium | reverse complement strand
TCGACAGATCGTTCCACTCCCCCGCTTGCGCCGGCGCAGTGAAGAGCAGGCTTCCCCGGGGGCGAAGGGCCTTCGCGACTCGGGCGATCACCGCTTTCTGGGCGTCCGCCGGAAGCAGGAAAAGCAGACCCCAGGCAAGCACGCCATCGAATGGCCGTTCGAAGAATGACGTGCGCTCGGCCGCCTCCCACGCGGTTCGCGCGGCGGGGATGCGCGCCCGGTAGGCCGCGAGCAACTTTGGCGATGCGTCGACGGCAAACAGGGAGCTCCCCCGGTCGCGCAGAACATCGGAACGTTCCGTGCCGGGCCCGCAGGCGAGGTCGAGAAGAGTGTCTCCGGGGCCAAATCGAGCGGCCCATCGCCTGATCACCGCAACCCCCACCGCCGGTGTGCCCCGGGAGTGGTCCATGAATGTGGAGGCGATCGCCTCCCATCCCTGCGAACGCTCGACTGCTTCATGCTGCGCGTCGAAACGCATGGCCACCCGATCGGCGCGGACCAGCCCGCGCGCCGCTTCCTCACTCATGCGATCTCGCAACGGGGCATCCAGCGCCTCTTCCGAGAGGCGCACGAAGCCCAGCCGTTCGTAGTAGGGAGCGTTCCAGGGCACCGCTCCAAACGTCGTCAGTGTGACTGAGCGGTCGCGGGCCGCGGCCTCCTCGATGACCTTCTCGACCAGCCGTCGACCGATGCCCCGACGACCGCGGGCGGGGTCGACGTCGAGTTCTTCGAGATGGTGGGCAGAGCCTGAGTCCTCCTCCACCAGCGCAAAGCCAACGACGCGGGCCTCCTCCCGCGCGACCCACAACATGCCTTCGGCGCGGCCTCGCTCGAGCCGTTCGATCGGTGTCACCGACAGACTCAGGGCGGCGGTCACGGGATGCGCGCGGAACAGGTCGCCCGCGCGACCCTCGATCTCCTGGAGAGTCGAGAGTTCGTTCGCGCGGGCCAGGCCGATTTCGAGGTCGGTCACGGTCGCCGCGGCAGGACCAGCTGCGCACGGTCACGATGGAGCTGGAGAACGCTCACTCGCGGATCGATGCGAAGGACCTCGGGCTCGAAAGGCGTGGTCAAGATCGCCACCGCCTCCCCGCCGGGAGAGAGAGCGACGGAAGTCAGCACCTCAGCCTCGCCTGCCATCGCCGCCACATTCACGCTCATCGTACCCTGACCCACATTGGCGATGGTCGTCCTGACCGTCCAGCCCGCGGCGTTCCGCTCGACGCGCGCGTCGCGAAACTGGAACTCCGGCAGGACGACGCCTCGGAACCACTGATCCACGAAGGCCTGATAGGCGGTTTCCGAGCCGGCGAGCGGCCTCAACTCCTCGATCAGATCCTCGAGGGCCGGGTGGTCTGGACTCCCCTCGAAGCGCGTGATGAACGATCGAAGCCCGGAGAGCATGGCCTCTCGGCCCAGGTGGGCATCGAGCATCCACATGACCCAGGCGCCCTTGTCCTGAATGGCGGTGTCATCCGTGACGCCTCTGGCGTCGGAAATTCTCAACAGGGGTCGCTCGGCGTCCGCTCGTCGCTCGTCGGTGTAACGCGATTCGAGACCGCGAGCGAACTCGGCGCGCGCCTGCGGCCCGTATTCGGCTTCGAGGAGCAGCATCGTCGAGTAATGAGCCATGCCCTCGAGCAGAACGTCCGCGCCGGGAGCCATCCCCGGGGTGAGGAGATGGGCCCACCATTGATGCGCGGCTTCGTGCACGGTGACCACGGTGGGGAGATCGACGCCTCCGCCCGCTCCATCGCGCCGGGTCAGGAAGCCGATCCCTTCGGAGAACGGGATGTTGGTGGGAAAGCCGCGGGCGCGAGCGGCGTGGTCGGGAAACTCGCTGAGCCGCAGCTCTTTCCATGGATAGGGCCGGAACCACTCGGAGAAGCGACGCCGCGACACCTCGAGCGCCTTCAGGATCGCTTCGACGTTGTGCGCATGTGACGGATGATGGAACACGGCCACGCCATCACCTCTGCGCTCAGTCCATCGGCCGGCGACAAGGTTGAGGAAGCGTACGGGGTGTTCCGTCTCCCACACCACGGTGGTGCGCGCCCCATCGCGAGTCTCGCGAGTTTTGTGCCCGACTCCGTTGACGGTGTACCCCGCGGGCGCCGTCACTTCCATCCGCGCCGTGAACGCCGAGGCTGGCCCGGCGATCGGAGGCAGAACACCGCGCCACAGGTCGTCCGAGGGTTCTCCGGGTTCGATCCGGTTGTGGCGATCAACGCCGATCCCGGCCACGATGCCAGGGGTGGGAAGGAAGTTCTGGCCTTGCGTATCGAGGACCGCGCCGGAGGGAAGGATGAACTCGGAAGCGCCTCCGCCATTTCGCGTCGCTCCGTGGGGCGCCCGGGCGACGTAAGCGAATCCCACGCGAGTTCGCTCTCCGTGAGCCAGAGGCCGAGGAAGCGGAATCACGTGGAGGCCCGCTCGGTCTTCATGTTCGACCGGTACGCCCTCGATCGACCACGTCACGCCCTCGAAGCCCGGGCCCACCGTGAAGGGCAGTCGTCGAACCGCGTCTTCCGCGCGATTCTCGACATCGAATACGCCGCGCACCCGCATCCGGCTCAGGGACGGCTCGAGCTCGATCTGCGCATCGACACGGAGGAGAGCGGGCGGAGGCACAGCGGCCCACGAGGCGGTGTTCAGGCGCCAATAGTCCTTGGCCTTCTCGCGGGCGCGCCTCCCATCGATGCCATCGTCGATCAGTCTCGACAGGAGCAAAGCCGGAACAAGAAGCGCACACGCGGCCCCGGCCAGCGGTGCCACCGGCCACGTACGCCGCACCACCGGATCACGATCGCGCCGGGACCAGGCGGCGACGGCGACGGCGAAAAGCAACAGCGCGGCCGCGGCAACGACGGCGCGGTTCAGTCCAAGCGCGTGGCGGTCCATCTCGAAGAGGCCCATGTCGGACCACCGAAGGGCGCCCCAAAGAGGCCAGTTGGTGAGCCACGTCATGCTCCCGCTCAGGAGCAGAGCCGCGGTTCCCATCAGCGAAGCCAGGCCGATCACGTAGGTCACAAGTCGGTCGCCGGTGATCGCGAACGCCGCGGTGATGAATGCCGCCCACGCCACGAAGGTGGGCGCGAGCAGAAGGCCCCAGACGAGGACGAATGGGATCGGGTCGACCGGAGCGGCCTGCTGCAGCGCCTGCATCGCCGCCGCCACTGCGGCACAGGACGCGAGGGTGGTCGAAAGGAGCAGCGCGCCCGACAACCAAGGGCCGAGGATGATCGCGACGTCGCTCACCGGGCTTGAAGCGATCAACCCGTGGATGCCGAGCCGTCGGGAACGGTCGAGGGCTTCGACGATGTGGAACATCAGCATCAGGCAGCAGACCACCGTCAACATCTCGATGAGATGCACGCCGAGGCCACCCGAGGTCAGAATCACCTGTGAATCGAAGACGCCGCGCACCGAGCCCGCGGACTCGAGGGTCAGGAGCATCGCGAACAGAATGAAGAGATACGACCCCGGCTGGGCGCGCCACTGGAGAACGTCCGCGCGCGC
>JAGNNV010000085.1 GCA_017990495.1 Vicinamibacteria bacterium | reverse complement strand
CGGCTGATGCCGGCGTCTCCAGGGAAGAGAAGACCCACGGGCGCCGTGGGAGACACGACGGACTGCTGGCCGGGGACGAACGCGAGTTTTCGGTCTTCAGGGTCGGTAAAAGGAAACTGGAGGTCGTAGCGCAGGCCGAGGTTCAACGTGACCCGGGGATGAATGCGGAAGTCGTCCTGCGCGAAGAGGCTGATGTAGGCGCCGTTGTCCGTCTTGCGGACGGGGGCGTCCTGAGTCATGGTGCTCGGAAGGCCGAGGAGGAAGTCGGCGTAGGCGTTGCCGGTTTTGCTGCCGGTGAAAGCGAAAACACCGTAGTTGTCGAGAAGGGTGTCGTGCACGATCTTCTCGTACGAGATCTCGGCGCCGAACTTGAATGAGTGGTTGCCGCTGGTCATGCTGAACGCGTCTTTCACTCCGAAGTATTCGCTGCCCGCGTCGGGCCCGGCGATCGAAGTCTGACCCGTGAAGTAGCCGGTCACGGTCAGCCGCGGGAGTGTTGGATCACCCTGAGGAACGAACTTTGAGCCGAGGTCTGCGAGCGAGGTCGTCGGGTTATTCACTCGCCCGCCGAACTGGCGCATGTAGGTGGCGCGGAACTGGTTGATCTTCGTGGGGCCGAGGGTCCAGGTGTGGGCCAGATTCACGTTGTGCTGATTCCACTTGAAGTCGCGGTCGACCCAGGGGATGTTTCCGCTCAACGAAAGGGGCTGAGTGTCCGTGCCCGTCTGGTAGAAATAGCTCAAGGCCAGGGTCTGAGCGTCGGAGAGCCGGTGGTCTAGCTTGAGCGTGGCCTCATCGGTGTTCAGGGGGTCGGGGCGGCGCACCTCGTAGAAGCTGTTCGGCAGGTTCGAGGTGGGGACGAACTTGTCCTGGATGTTCTTCGCGGCCACGTCGAAGCGCCCGGCGGGGATGATGCCGCCGGGGAAGGGCTGGCCGGTGGCCGGATCGCGAGGCTTGATCGCCGACTGCGAGAAGTCGCCGCCGCGCTCGAGCGCCGTCGGAACCCGCGCGCTGTTGCGGTAGTAAGTCTCTTCCTGGCGCAGCCCGGAGTAGCTCACGAAGAAGAAGGTCTGGTCTTTCCGGATCGGGCCGCCCAAAGCGCCTCCGAACTGATTGCGCTTCAGGGGGTCGTTGGTGGCCGCAACCCCGGGGGGCGCCCAGCGCGCCGAGTTGAGCTTCTCGTTGCGAAAGAATTCGAAGATCGCGCCGTGGAACTCGTTGGTTCCGGACTTGGTCACAACGTCCACGACGCCCGCGGCGTATCGACCGTACTCCGCGGCGTAGCCGTTGGTGAGAACGCGGAACTCCTGAACCGCCTCCGGGTTCGGCGCCGGATTACCCGTGCCTCGGAGGCCCGCGGTGTTGTTGCCGCCGTCGAGCTGGAAGTTCACGCTGCCCATCTGCGCCTTGCTCGATCCGTTGATCGTGGTGAGTTGCTCCGGGCCGCCCAGAGAGTTCGAGTTGTCGTTGCTCGTGACCCCGCCGGTCAGACTGAGGAGAGAGTAGAGGTCGCGGTTCACGAGGGGCAGGTTGAGCACTTCGTTCTGTCCCACGGTGCGGGACAGGGAGGCGGACGTCGTCTCTACCAATGGCGCGTCCGCGACAATGGACACCACCTCGGTCAGTGCGCCCAGTTCGATCACGGGATCGATGCGGGCGTTGCGGCCCACCTCCAGCAGGATGCCGGTCTGGGAGTAGTTCTTGAAACCGGGCATGCTGACCGTGAGCGCGTAGTTCCCCACGGGCAACAAGCGCAGCGCGTACTGACCGCTCGCGTCGGTGGTGACACTCCTCGAGTACTGCGTGCCCACATTCGTGGCGGTGACGGTGGCGCCCGGGACGATGCCTCCGGTGCTGTCCTTCACTCCGCCCAGGATGGTCCCGGTGGGGATCTGGGCCAGGGCCCACGGCGCCAGCGCCAGCAGGGTGACCAGGGCCATGGCCGTTCTCCCCATCGCCGCGCTCCTTGTGGAACGGGTGGGTTCCGTCATTTGCAGTGCCTTCATTCGAGCCTCCTGGGCGTTGCGGATCGGTCGGGCCGGTCGCACCGGCATTTGTCTTTGCGAGGGACAATATGCCCGCTTTTGATCGGCTGTCAAGGGAAAATCTGGCCAGGCCGAAAATGCCCGCGCGCTGTCGGCCTTATCGAATTGGCTCAATAAACCAGCAAAACAGGCCGTAACAGGTTCCGGGGGCGGGAAAAAGACTTGCGTTGAGTCCGTCCCTTGGGGTTATATTGAACGACAAGAAGACAAATGAAGCCCATCCATCCCCAGAATCTGCGCGTGGCCACCCGCGGCACCACTCGGGAGATCAATCGCCGGATCGCGCTCAATCTGATCCGTACCAACCAGCCCATCTCGCGGGCCGACCTTGCGCGCCTCATGGGCACGCGGCGCGGCGCCGTTAGCCTCCTTGTCAACGAACTCATAGAAGAGGGCGCGATCTTCGAAGGGGCTACGGGCGAGGCCAAGCGGGGTCGCAAGCCCACCTTCCTCTATATCGACTCACGGAAACGCTGCGTGGTCGCGGTGGACATCCGCCCCACGCGCACCTTCATCATGGTCACCGACCTCGTCGGCCATCAGCTCGCAAGCGTCACCAGTTTTCCGACCGAGCGGGATCCGAAGAAGTTCGTGTCGGACCTGGTCCGGAGGATCAAGGCCATCCTGCTCGAGCACAAAGACCTGGGACGGTGCCAGGGAGTGGGTGTCGTCGTGCCGGGCATGGTCGAGTCTGAGGCGGGGCGTGTTCTGCTCGCGCCGAACCTGGGGTGGAAGGACGTCAAGCTTCGCGATCCGATTTCCGCCGCTCTCGGCATTCCCGTCCAGATCGAGAACTCGGGCAAGGCCTGCGCGCTCGCGCAGCTGTGGGCCACCCGCGACGCAAAGGCGCCGAGCAATTTCGTGTACATCACGGTGTCGGACGGCCTCGGGGTGGGCATCGTGATGGGCGGCGAACTCGTCCGGGGACAGCACAACATCGCCGGCGAGTTCGGGCACCTTCCTCTGAATATCGACGGCCCGCGCTGCGGCTGCGGGGCCACCGGCTGCTGGGAGGCGTACGTCTCGAACCTCGCCACCCTGTCGCGCTACTTCGGCCGCGACCTGCGTGACCGTCCGGTCTCCGCCGATATCGCGGCTCTCACCGTCGACGATCTCATCGCGCGCGCCCGCGGCGGCGATGGCAAGGCGCTTGCGGCGCTTCTCTCCACCGCGCGTTATCTCGGCCTTGGCCTCGGATCGGTGGTGAACGCGATCGACCCTTCGCACGTCTACATCGGCGGTGAGATCACCGCAGCCTGGGATCTCATCGAGCCTACCGTCCGCGCCGCTCTTGCCGAACGCGCCCTCACCCCGCCCGCCGGCGCGACGCCCATCACCATCGTTCCGCCGGAGCAGTACCCGCGCCTCCGCGGCGCCGCGGCGCTCGTGGCCGCACCTTCGTTCGCGGAGAGAGGAGTCGCGTGAAGCTCTGCCAACCGGCGGTCGCCCTCCTCTTTTCGACGGCTCTGCTCAGTGCGGCGTCGACCGCCGCCCAGGCCCAGACCGGACGCATCCAGACATCCGTGCTGAAGGCCGATGTCGACGCATTCTTCGACCGGGAAGTGGCGTCTCACTTCACCCAGATCCCCGCGGAGGGGCCTCTGCCCGACCGCGTCCATGGCGCCATCACCACGGGGGAGTATTCGTGGGGCACTTACGTGCGTTCGCTTGCGGCCTACGCCGAGACCCGCGGCACCACCACGGTCGCCGGTCGCGACATCATCCCCCTCGTGGGCCGCGTGGGCATCATCGAATCGGGCAAGGGAAGCAAGGCGTTCTCGCAGCTTTACGCCGCGCTCGCGCTGCGGCACTTCGGCCGCGACCTCGCGAAGAACCCGCTCTGGCAGTCGCTCGATGCGGAGGGCCGCGCCGCGTGGACATCGCTGCTCGACCCGACGCGCTTCTACGATCCCAAAACGCGCCAGGTGATCGACCTGCCCGAGAACTACCTCGGCGTGGCGTCACGCATTGCCACCCTCGCGTTTCAGATGGGTGTCATCAAAGACCGCGCCTTCATCGACTCGCTTCTCGATCGCGCGGCCGAGCCTTTTGCGAAAGGGGCGCTCTACGCTGACGATGCGGGCGCTACGGGCCGCTACGATCGCTACTCGAACGAGTACGCCCGCTATGTCTACGAAGCCGCGGAGACGGTGGGTCGCGCGGATCTCCTGAGGGCGCTTTCACCCTCGCTCAACGCTCAGATGCGCGTGTGGTGGGACCTCGTCTCCCCCGATGGCTACGGTTACCCGTGGGGACGAAGCCTGGGTGTGGTGAGTTATCTCGACACTCTCGAGATCGTTGCCTTCCTCGCCTCCCATCCCGGGTTCAGGCCCGCGCCCATCGAGGATCTGGTGAGCGAGTATCACCTCGCCTGGCGCTGGCTTCATCGCGACTACCGGCCGGACGCGCACATGCTTTCAGTATTCGCCCCCGGCCGCAGCAACTACGCCTACATTTCCAAGGATCGCGAATGGCAGCAGACTGTGGGCTTCTTCGGCAAGGCCCTGATGGCGCACGACACGCTCATGAAGGTGCTCGCAAAGGAGAGGATCGATTCGTTTCCCGCGACGCCCTCCCTCCCTGCCGTGGCGCGGTTTGAGTTCTTCCGTCACGGCGACCGGCCATCCGGAGTGTGGTTGGTCCGTCAGGGGTTGCTTCGTTTCGCTCTGCCCTTCTCCACGGGCACGCGGCCGGGCTTCTCCGACTACCTGCCCGCGCCCCATGGGCTGCCCGGTTTCGCCACTCCCGTCGAACAGCCCTTTCCGGCGGCGACCACCTGCTTCGAGATGCCCGATGGCCGCGTTCTCATCCCCGGAGACAGCGCGGATGAGATCGTGCCCGCGAAAGACGGTCGGTCGGTCCGTGCGACATGGCGTCGTTTCGTGGCGAAGGGCGGGAAAGTGGGCGAGTGGGTCGAGCCCGGCTTCGAGGTGTCGGTGGTCTGGCGCATCGAGGGCGCCACACTGAGCCGCGTCGAAACTCTGACTGCGATTCGCGACACGACAATTGCGCGCGCCTCCTGGGCTCTGCCCTCGACGGCGACGACGCATACGGTTCTGGATGGCGCCGTTCCTGCGGTTCGACTCGAAGGCCCGGAGGGTGTTCTCGACGTCGCGACGACGGGCGACGACCTTGGGTTCGCCCGCTCGATTCAAACCCACCAAGGCGATGAGGCGCTCGGCCGATCGGCTCGCGGCGCCATCCCCACCCACGTGGTCTACGAGGCCGCGAATCTGCGCCTCGAGCCCGGCCGTCCCCGAAGCTGGGTGATCACTCTTTCCGTCACGCCCCCCAATAAGGAATGACCCATGAGCACCGCCACCGCTGAAACCACCCTGACCCTTGAGAGCTGCGTGGTCCGCGACACCGCGTCGAAGAAGGGACGGACCCGCACCGTCAGCCCGGACAAGACCTCGGCGAAGCACCTGCACTACGGCCGGATCATCCTCGACGCGGGCGACGCGCCGCTGTCCATCGAAACCGGCGGTCATGAGACCGGACTCATCGTTCTCGGGGGCAGCGCCTCGATCGTCGCGGGCGGCAAGACGTTCGAAATGGGGCGTTACGATGCGCTCTACACGCCGCGTGACGGTGTGGTCGAAGTGCGCCCCGGCAGCGGTGGATGCGACATCGCCGAGATCTCGGCGCCCGTCGATCACGCCTATCCGCTTCAATTCGTCCGGTTCGCCGAGGTTCAGAAGGATCCTGGCTTGCACTTCAAGGCGGGGGGCGCTTCGGCCGAGCGCACCCTGAACGTGCTGTTCGGCAAGAACATCCAGGCCGGCCGCATCATGGCCGGAGTCACCTTCTCCGCGCCCGGCAACTGGACTTCCTGGCCGCCCCACGAGCACGCCGCGCTCGCCGAAGAAGCGTATCTCTACATCGACATGCCCGCGCCCTCGTTCGGCCTGCAGATGGTCTACACCGACAAGACCACGCCCGAACTCGCGGTGGTGGTGAGAGAGGGCGACGTCGTTCTGATGCCCAAGGGGTACCACCCGAACGTCGCCGCTCCGGGAGGCTCGATCAACTTCCTGTGGATGATGGCCGCGAACCGCGAAACCGAGGACCGTCTCTTCGGCGTGGTGAACGTGCATCCCGACTTCAGGCAAACCGGCTCCGGCCTCGACGCCGGGAAAGCGAAGTGAGTATGACCACCACCACCAAGGTCGCGCACCAGGCCTGGAACTGGGCGACCATCCCGAAAGAGACCATCGCCGAGGGCGTGGTGCGCCAGATGATCTACGGCGCCACCTTGATGATCTGCCGGCTGACCTTCGCGCCGGGGACGGTCACCACCGCCCACGACCACATCCATGAGCAGATGACGATGGTTGAGAAAGGCCGCGTCCGCTTCGTGATCGGCGACGAAGAGAAAGTGTTCGGACCGGGCGACGTTCTCCTCTTCCCCAGCGGCTTCTGGCACGGCGCCACCATGCTCGACGAGGAAGTGATCCTCGTCGACATCTTCTCGCCGCGGCGCGACGACTTTCTCAATCCCTCGGTCTAGCCAATGTCCCCGCGCCTGTTCTCACTCGACGGACGGGTGGCCCTGGTGACCGGGGCGTCGCGGGGCATTGGCGCCGCGATCGCCAAGGCGCTGGCCGCGGCCGGCGCGGATGTGGCGGTTCACGGCAACGCGACGCCCCCAGAAGCCACGTGCGAGTCGGCGCGCGCGCTCGGTCGAAAGGCGGTGGCTCTGATCGGCGACATGGCCGATCCCGCCACACCGGATCGCCTCGTCGCGGAAGCCGTCGAAGCACTTGGCCGGCTCGACATCGTGGTGAACAACGCGGGCATTATCCGTCGCGGCCCCACCGTCGACACCAGCGACGCCGATTGGCATGCGGTCATCGACGTGAACCTGCATGGGGTGTTCCGTCTCTGCCGGGCGGCGGGCAGGCACATGCTCGCCGCGGGTCAGAGCGGGAAGATCATCAACATCGCGTCCCTGCTCTCGTTTCAGGGTGGCCTGAATGTGCCCGCTTACGCGGCGTCGAAAAGCGCCGTGGCGGGCCTTACCCGCGAGATGTCGAACGAATGGGCGGGGAAGGGGATCAACGTGAACGCGATCGCCCCCGGCTACTTCCGAACCGACAATACTGAGGCTTTGCAGAAGGACGAGACGCGCAATCGCCAGATTCTCGAGCGCATTCCCGCGGGGCGATGGGGCGAGACATCCGATCTTGACGGCGCTGCGGTGTTCCTCGCTTCCAGCGCCTCCGACTACGTGAATGGCCAGATTCTCGCCGTCGATGGCGGCTGGCTGGGCCGGTAGTTCCAGAGGCCACGCAAACCCAAGTTCAGCACAGTAGAGGTAACGACCATGACCGCGATTCAAGGCGTCGCACTGGTGACGGGAGGCGGAGCCGGTCTCGGCCGCGCCTGCGCGCTCACCCTCGGCAAACGTGGGGCGCGCGTCGCTGTCCACTACATGAAGAGCCGCGAAGGCGCCGACGAAGTGGTGGAAACGCTCAAGGCCGCGGGCACCGACGCCGCGGCGTTTCAGGCCGATCTGACCAAGGCCTCGGAGGTTCAGCTTCTCGTCGACGCGGTGAACGGACGTCTCGGCGCCATCGACATTCTCGTGAACAACGCGGGCGACCTGATCGCGCGCAAGCCGCTGCTCGAGATGGACGAGGAGTTCTTCCGCCAGGTGATCGACGTCAACCTGACCAGCGCGTTCCTCATGTGCCGCGCCATCGGGCCCTCGATGGTGGCGAGGAAGGGCGGGACAATCATCAACATGTCGTCGCTCGCCGCGTGGAACGGCGGAGGTCCCGGGGCGGGGGCCTACTCGACCGCGAAGGGGGCCGTCGTGTCGTTCACCAAGGCCCTCGCCAAAGAGATGTCGCCGCACGGTATCCGCGTCAACTGCGTGGCCCCTGGGCTGATCGGTGAGACCGCGTTCCACGGCCGGTTCACCGCGCCCGCGGCGTTCGAGAACGCCGCGAAAGGCGTTCTGCTCGGCCGGGCCGGCACTCCCGACGAAGTGGCGGGCGTGGTTGCCTTCCTCGCTTCGGCCGACGCCTCCTTCCTTACCGGCGAGACCATCGAGATCAACGGCGGGATGAACATGCGATGAAGATCTCGGGCCTTCGCTGGCTGATGGTGAGCCTGATCTTCCTCGCCACCGTCATCAACTACATCGACCGGCAGACGGTGTCGGTGCTGAAGACGGAAATCAGCCGGGATCTGGGGCTCTCAAACTCCGACTACGCGGCCATCCAGAACGCGTTCCTCGTGTTCTACGGGATCAGCCAGATGGTGTCCGGCCGCCTTTACGACATCATCGGCACGCGTCTGGGCTTTGTCTTCTCGATCGTGGTGTGGTCGCTCGCCGCCATCGCCCACGCCACCGCTCGCACCGCGGGTTCGTTCGCTTTCTTCCGAGGCCTCCTTGGGTTTGGCGAAGCGGGCAACTGGCCGGGTGCGGCGAAGGTGGTGGGCGAGTGGTTCCCCGCGCGTGAGCGTGCCCTGGGTATGGGGATCTTCAACACCGGCGCCGCGGTGGGCGGGGCGTTGTCGCCGCCGATCATCGCGTGGCTGGCCACGGCCTACGGCTGGCGGCCGACGTTCATCATCACGGGCGCCCTCGGCTTCATCTGGCTCGCGGTGTGGCTCGTCTGCTTCAAGGTTCCCGCGCAGCACCCATGGATCACCGAAGCGGAACGCGCTCACATCCTCGATGGCGCTTCGCCCACACCGCAGGGTCCGGAGTGGCGACCCGGCTGGGGGCAACTGCTTCGCTATCGGCAAACCTGGGCGGTGGTAATGGGCCGCTTCATCACAGATCCGATCTGGTGGCTCTACATCTTCTGGCTGCCCTCCTACCTTCAAGAAGCGCGCGGCTTCAGCCTTCAGCAGGTGGGCATGTCGGCCTGGCTGCCGTTCCTCGCCGGCGGCATCGGCGCTCTCTCCGGCGGCTACGCCTCGGGCGCCCTCATCTCGCGCGGCTGGACGGTGGATCGCGCGCGCAAGGCGGTGATGATCTTCGGCGCGATGCTCACGCCCGCGGGCATCCTCGCCATGCGCGCGACCGATCCCTACGCAGCACTTGGTTGGATGGCGGTGGTGCTCTTCGGCTTCCAGGTGTGGGTGAACAACCTGCAGACGCTGCCGAGCGACTTCTTTCCAAGCAGCGCGGTGGGCTCGGTCTTCGGACTCGGTGGCCTCGCCGCCGCGGTGGCGAGCGTGCTCTTCAACTGGGGCACCGGCCGCGTGGTCGATGCGTTTGGCTACACCCCGGTGTTCCTGACCGCCGCCGTCCTCGGTCCGCTCGGGCTTGTCGTGACCTTGTGGCTCGCGGGTCGTATCGGAAGTGTCGTGATCGAACAGAAGGAACAGACCGCATGATGACGATGAAGACCACCGCCGCAGCGCTCGCCCTCGCGCTGATGATCCCACCGATGGTTCGCGCACAGGAGGTGGTTCCGACCTTCGACGAGCTTTTAGCGCACAAGGTCTCCCTCAAGCCGGAACTGGTGGGTGTGCATCCGCGTGTCTTCGTCACGAAAGGCGGGATCGAGACCCTCCGCGAGCGCGCCCGCACCACCCACCGCGCCGAGTGGTCGAAGGTGATCTCGAACCTCGCCGCGATGAAGGCCGCGCCACCTCCCGCTCCCGGGCCTCAGGAACGCCGTTCCCAGAACAACGTCGCCCTGGCGATCGCCGAAGTGAGTCTGGCCTATGTCGTCGAACAGAAGCCCGAGTACTTGAGCGCCGCCAAGGCGTGGACGCTCGCCGCCATCGACTACGAGCCCTGGGGCTACACCTACAACAAGCCCAATACCGACCTCGCCGCCGGGCATCTTCTCTACGCCATCGGCTGGGCCTACGACCTCCTGTACTCCGAGTTCACGGCCGAGGAGCGCGCCCACATTCGCGCCTCGCTCGAACGCCACGCCAACCTCGTGTACGACGCATTCGCGCCCAAGCCGGGCCGGACACTGCGCTTCACCCAGAATCACGACTTCATTCCCACCGCGGGCCTTGCGGTCACCGCACTCGCGCTGATCGGGGAGTCGAAGGACGCCGAGCGCTGGGCCGCCCTGGCGCGCGCTCACCACCATCGCGCGGGTCAGCTCCTGAGCCCTGACGGCCACTACTACGAGAGCATGGAGTACTGGATTTTCTCCACGCCCTGGCTCGTTCACTTCCTCGACGCCTGGGAACACTCCACCGGTGAGAGCCTGTGGGAACGCGATGTCTTCCGCAATTGGAAGACGTACCTCGCCCACACCCTTCTCCCTGACGGACAGAACGTGTATGACTTCGGCGACATCTGGGAAGGCCCGGTCACGCGCGCCAAAAAAGGCGGCGACTACGAACGCGCCTATCCGGGCGGCACGCTGCAAAGCAACTTCAACCACATGTACCGCGTGGCCGCGCGCTTCAAGGATCCCGAGGCTCAGGCAATTGCGCAGCGCTACGCCGAATTCGGCCACAGCAATCTCGAGGAGTATTGGACGCTGCTCTGGCGCGATGCCGCATTGAAGCCCGCGCCGATGTCCGCCTTCCCGCTGCAGCATCACTTCAAGGACATGGGCGTCTTCTACTACCGCACCTCGTGGGAGAAAGACGCGCTCACTTTCGCATTCAAGGCCGGCCCACCCGAGGGACATCGCGTCGCGTCGTTGCTGCCGAAGCTGCCGGAATGGTCGCTCGACAGCGGTCACGCTCATCCCGACGCGGGCAGCTTCATCATCTGGGCCCACGGCCGATACCTCACCGGCGACACCGGCTACGCGGGTCTGCCCACCGCGCGGAACCACAACACCGTGACGTTCGGCGGCGTGGGGCAGGGCGTCGAGGGCCAGCATGACGTCTGGCGCGGCGCGCCCTACTCCGTCTTCAACGCCATTCGTATCCGCAGCGTGACGCCGAAGGGCCCGGGTATCACCATCGAAGCCGACCTCGCCGCCGCCTATCCGAAAGTAGCGGCCCTCTCCTCGTTCACGCGGACCTTCACCTTCGATGGCACGTCGTCGTTCACTATCTCCGACCGATTCACGCTCAAGGAACCGACCCAGATCGAGTGGCGCTTACAGTCCGACACGCCGTTTACGCCGGCGGCAAGCGGTGTCTACTCCAACGCAGCGCCCGGCGAGCCATCCATCGAGGTGGTGATCGCTGAACCAAAGGGCCTCGAGGTCACCCGTGCCATCGGAAGGATCAAGGCCCCCGGCCAGCCGGGGTCGATCACCGCGGGCCCCGAGGAAGACCGCGGCCACGTCCTCACCGGCGTGACGAAGGCCCCGGCGGGCGAGTCTCGAATCGACGCCACGATCACGATCCGAAGGTAGTCACACTTCACGCAGTAAGAGTTGAGCTCGCCTGGCTGGGCCCGGGCGGGAGCCAAGCGCCCGGGGTTGCGGAGAGGATAGCCGCCGCAAGGTATAAGAGGGGGATGGAACCACTCAACCTGCTCGGTCGAAGCACCGCCGCCCTCAGCCTCTTGTTGTGCCTGTCCGGGAACGCGAGAGTCCTCGCTCAGGACGCGGGCCCCACGGCCCTTCGAGTATGCACCCGTCCGGCGCCAGGCTTCTTCGCGCAGGACGCAGCAGGTCAGCCGGGCGGCCTTGAGTTCGACATCCTGAGCGGTTTTGCCTTGTCCACTGGGCGGAGGCTCACCTTCGAGTCGGCGCCCTCGTTCGACCAGCTCCTCAAGGACACCGAGGCGGGCCGGTGCGATGTCAGTGCGGCCACGGTCACGGTCAGCGAAGAGCGTAAGGCGCGTTTCCGGTTTTCGGTCCCGTATTTTCCGAACCGCATCGTGGTGGTTCAGAAGACCTCCGCCGGATTCTCGAGCCCGGCTGACCTCAAGGATCGCCGCGTGGCGGTGGTGAAGGGAACCATTTCGGAGCGGCTGGTGACCGCCCTGCCCGGTGTTCTTCCGCTGATTGTCAGCGAGGACGCGGCTGGTTTCGACGCGCTCCTGAAGGGAGATGCCCACGCTTTTGCCTGCGACTCCGCGGTGGTTCTGCACCACCTCGCCGCCAACCAGGGCCTCGGCATGGCGTTCCCGATCGGCGAGAGGTCGTACTTCGCTTTCGCTCTGCCGCGTGACTCCAGCCTCGTCGGGCCGCTCGACGAGTATCTGCGCCGCTTGATCCGTTCGGGCGACTTTCACAAGATGCTGGCGAAACACTTTGGGGCGACGGTTGCCGAGACCCTTGCGGAAGACGTAGCCGCAGGCCTCGGGAAGTAGTCGCCCGACATCTGGCAGGAGCACGCCGCCACAGCGCTTCGGGTTGACCCGACTATCCTCTGCCAATGACAGCGGGCCGGGGAAAAACCCGAATCGTTCGGTTCGAGGCCGTGATGGGGACGATCACCCAGATCCGCTTCGTGGTCGTTCCCCTTTCCGCAGGCAGGCAGCTTGACGCGGGGCGCAGGACCACGGTTCGCGCCCGCGTTCTGGGAATCGAGTTCGACAGCACGCTCACTCCCGTCCGCGCCGGCGGTCACCGTCTGTCGATCCCGGCGACCGTGTGGAAGCCGCGGGGTCTGGTGGTGGGCGACGTCATTCCGGTGGAGATCTGGCGAGTCGATCCGGCGCCGATCGTGATGCCGGTGGAGCTCGAACAGCTTGCCGGAGCGACCCCGGCTCTGAGAGATGCGTATCTTGGAACCTCCCCATCTGATCGGCGTCAGATCGACAAACACCTCGCCGAGTTGGTTTCGCAGGAGGCCAGGGATCGCTGGATCCAGAAGCTCGCGACCGGACTCCTCAGTCCGCGGACACCGAAGCCCGCCAGGCGACCGTCCCGATCCTCGCGTCCGCTATCCTCTGCCGGGTGATCGTCTTCGACCGCCCCCGTCCCGTGGTCTTCCACCATTTCCGGCGAACCGCGCATCTGATCTCCACGCTCGAGACGCCCTGGTCGACCGAGGAGATACTCGAGTTCGGCGCGCGTATCGACCTCCGCCCCGAGTGGCTGCAGTACCGCGGCCATTGGAAGGAGCATTTCGATCTCTTCGATGAAGGCATTCTTCGCGCGCGTGATGCCGGCGCCCTCGAGGTCGCGCGTCGCCGAATGGCGGAAATGAACTTGCGGCGGCAGCGCCACCTCCGGGCGGACCGAGAAGTAGCGGCGTAA
>JAGNNV010000374.1 GCA_017990495.1 Vicinamibacteria bacterium | reverse complement strand
TGGGGATTTCGGGTTGTGGTCCAGTCCTGCGTTCGCCAAGGCGAGGGAAGCCGTTTACCCCTTGTGGAAGCGCCTCGATGAAACACTGATCGCCCTTCGCCGCTCCACAGAGACGGACAAGCCGGGGGTGCGGGGGGCGCTGACGCTGGGGCTGGAAGCTGCCGCGAAGTGGCACGATGCGGAAGCGGAACGCATCCGCGTGCTTGCGCTCGACAGCGACGAGCCGCGCCGGATGCACGACGCACAGGACGATCACATCTCGCACGCCGCCGCCATCCGCGCCCTTTCAGCTTCCCCCCTGACAGAAGAACAGCCGGCGGCGAAGTTCAAGCGTGGGGATCGCGTGCAGAAGATCAAGGGCTCCGCGTGGCGCGGCCACGTCGTTGGCACCTACAGCACCGGCCTCACGCCGGAAGGCTACAACGTCGAGAGCGAGAACGAGCCCGGCTCGGTGCAGCTATATCCAGCGGCGGCCCTCGAAACCCTCCCCCGTTCCACCACGGGAGGCGCGAAGTGAGCGGCTACCACATGTTCAGTCGACGTCTCGTGGCGGCCCGCAAGCCTCAGCGATGCATCTGGTGCTGGCAGAGGATCGAACGCGGCGATGTCTACTACCGCGAAGCGTCTATCTACGACGGGCGTCACCAGAACCACGCTTGGCACTGGGACTGCTGGTTTGACGCTCAGGTCGAATACTTCAGCAGCGGTCAGGAGGATTTTACGTCCGGCATGGAACGCCCGCCCATGCTGCCGTTCCGTTCGATGGAGGCAGCATGACCAGCCCGATGTCTAGCCCTCTCGACGGCAATGGGGTGGCGCTGAAACCGTGCCCGTTCTGCGGCGGCGAGCCCCGGATATCCACCTACGAGACGGAGAGCCTGTGGTCCCACAATCAGGTCACTTATACAAAGGTGGAGTGCCCCGATTGCGAGGTTTCGTTCCAGACAGAGCCCGGCTACGACCCAGAAGCCATTGATGCATGGAACCGACGCTCCCCCGCCTCGTCTCAGACAGCGGTAGAGCCGGTGGCGTGGATGCGCGTAGAGGTTCAGACGCACCCTAACTCCCCCTCGCGCACCGAGCTAACTATCGACCCCGTCCTCGCAAAGATGTGGGCCTTCAACGAGTACACTAAATCGCTTACGCCCCTCGTCCCGCTTTCCACCCTCACCGCACAAGCCGCCGCTCTCGTAGCTGCGGAGAAGGAACGGGATGAGGCATGGGGCGACCTGTCAAAGGTTGCGGGGGCTATCGGGTCGGTGCGCTTCATGGACCCGCCAGACGGCGGCGATGTGACGCTTGCCGAGCAGGTTGCTCGAATGCGCGAGGCCCTTGAAGCCGCCGAGGCGCGGATAGCCGAACTGGAGGCGGGGCTGGCGTTCTACGCCTCGAAAGCCAACTACGCAGATGTCCCGCTCCAGCAATGGTTCCGGGAGAACGAGGGAAAGGACGCGCCGACCGGCTACAGGTGCGGCAACATAGACATCTCCGCAAAACCCGGTCACGCCATCGCGCCGATCTTCGCTGATCTAGGCGACCTCGCCCGCCGTCTCACACACCAGGAGAAGAACAATGGCCGGTGAGCTTCGCATGACGCGCGAGGAGATGGTCAACGGCTTCGCGGCCGGGCGTCATCTCACGCAGGAAGAATGGGCGCACCCGCAGGAAATCGCGTGGGTCGATGAACTCGTTGCCGAGGGTAAGGCCAGAGTGGTCGCGCCGTGGGAATACCGCGACGGCTTTCAGTGCGAACGCCGCATCGTTCAGGGAGCCCTCTCCCATGGCTGACCTGCGGGGACTGATAGAGAGGGTGGCCGATGGGCGCATTCGAGCGCTGAGCATCAAGCAGCCCTATCCGCACCACATCTTCCATGACGGCAAGGACGTGGAGAACCGCGACTGGCCAACGCGCGGCCGGGGCTGGTTCCTTGTTCATGCCGGAAAGAAGGACGACGAGGATCGCGAGTTGATCCGCGAGAAGAATATGCCGCTCGGTGGCATTGTCGGGGCGTCGCGTATCGTCGATTGCGTGACCGAGATGGACAGCCCATGGTTCTTTGGCGACTACGGCTTTGTCCTGAAGGACGCCCTCCCGCTGCCACTAGTCCCCTGCAAAGGGCAGCTAGGCTTCTTCAGCCTTGAGCGGCCGGTGCTCGATGCGGTCTCCGCCCTCATATCTGAGACGGCCAATACCCGTGCCATCGATAGCAGGGGGGAGGTATGAGCGAACGCCTCTTCAAGTGCACCCTGACCGGCGGCGGGGTATTCTACGTCGTTGCGGGAGATGCAACGCAAGCCGCCGAGGCCGTTGAGCGTCAATGGCGGGCATGGGGCTATGTCGACAAGAAAGGCTACGTCGTCTCTATCGAGGTTCTGGCGGAAGGAAGGCCAATACCCGGACGTGCCTTCCCGCGGCAGCATCGGCGCTAACACCTGGCTTTTGGTGCGCCCATGCTAATCCATCCTCTCCCTCATATGCCTCTGCATCACCCTGTAGCGATCCACCAGGTTGGCGATCTTGCCGGCCTTGGCGGGATGCCACCTCGAGCAGCGCCTGCGTGCTCGGGAGGACACCAGCACCGTCGAGGCCGTGCTGGCGGTTATCTCGGCCGAGCTGTTTGCGCGGCGGATGCGGGGCGCGGCGGGCTAGCCACCGCCGCTAACTCTCCACGCGCAACCAACTCGACGTCGTCCAGATCAAGCCCCATGTCGCACCGCACCGACAGGGCCGCCCTGCCCCGTGACGGCAAGAACTTTGGGGTCTCGCTGACAAGCACATTTCCGAAGCGCGTCCACAGGAACCGTCCGTCCGACTTTCGCCGGACGCACACGTCGCCAGGCAGTCGCTCCCTCCGCAGCTCATTCATGCTCGGCCATCCGATACATCAACCCCACACCGCGGCAATTGGCGCTCTCCGCGACGCTTTGGCCGCGCTCACAGAGCCTGCAGCCTAAGCGTAAGCCCAGCTTTGAACGTCTTCCGTGTCGGCAGTTTCGTATGAGGACGTTGAACTCGGCGAGATCTTCCCGTCTATGGCGGCAACGAGTTCAGAAAGCAAGGAGGCCGGGGCCAATGACTGACCTTGCACCGCTTGACGCGCGGCAGGAAGTTGCCGCTAGGCTTCCCGCCCTCAAGGCGAAACCGGAGAATGACAAATGACCGCCCGCAAGGCCGTTCAAGCCAACCCACCCCAGCAGCTGCTCGAGCCCGACCAGGTCGCGGAGTTCCAGCATTTCGTGCGCCAGCGCCGCATTGACGCCCACCGGCGCCATGAGCACCTGCGCGCCACGATCGACAAGCACGAGAAGACCATCCGGGATCTGGCCGAGGAAGCCGCCAAGGAGCAGGAAATCATCAGCCGATGTGACCTCATGTTGACCATGGACACCGAGCGCCAGGCCCTGGTGCTGAGCGAGCGGGGGCGGGAATGAGCGGCTGGCTTGAAATCTACCCCGGCTGGTCTCGGCAGGAGTGTGGTAGCTGCGGCGGCCATGGCATCTACGACCGGTCGTATCACGACCCTGACGAGT
>JAGNNV010000373.1 GCA_017990495.1 Vicinamibacteria bacterium | reverse complement strand
CCTTGATCACCTCCAGCCAGCCCGCCTCATCGAGACCGGCCAGGTCCTTCGCGTGCACGGTTCGCAGCGGCTTGCCCTGCAGGTCCAGGTCGAGTCCCAGTTGCCGCGCGATCTCGGCCGCGGTGGTCTGCTGGTCGCCCGTGATCATGACGGTGCGGATCCCGGCCTCGCGGCAGATGGCAATGGTGGCTTTCGCCTCGTCACGCAGCGGGTCGATCATGCCCACCAGGCCCACGAAGGTCAGGTCGCGGGTGAAGTCGGCGTCTTCGTGCTGCGCGGGCAACTCGCGGTAGGCGAGCCCGAGCACCCTCAAGGCCTCGGCGGCCAGCGCGTCGTTGGTCGCGCCACCTCGCGCGCGCTCCTCCTCCGACATCGGCGTAACCCCGCCCGCGCCGAGCACCGATACGCTCGCCTTCATCACCGCCGCGGGGGCACCTTTCACGTAAGCCACCACCTTCCCGTCGGGTGTGCGGTGCGCCGTGGCCATGCGTTTGGTTTCGCTGTTGAAGGGAATTTCCGCGGTGCGGGGATAGTCGCGTTGCAGGGCGGGAAGATCCAGGCCGGACTTCTCGGCCGCCACCACGAGCGCGGCCTCCGTGGGATCGCCGAGAACGTTGGTGCTGGCGCCCGTGCGTTCAAGCGTCGCGTCGTTACACAGCGCACCGATGCGGAGAGCCAGGCCGAGCGCAGCCGCCTCACCCGACTTCGTGGCCAGGTCCACCTTTTGACCATCGAGCGTGAACTCCCCTTCGGCGGCATAGCCCGTGCCCGTGACCTCGATGCGCTTTCCCGCTATCTCGAAAACGCGGACCGTCATCTCGTTCCGGGTCAGGGTTCCCGTCTTGTCAGTGCAGATCACCGTGGTCGAACCGAGCGCCTCCACCGCGGGCAGGCGTCTCACGAGGGCGTTCATTCGGGCCATGCGCTGCATGCCCACCGCGAGGGTCATGGTGGTCACGGCCAGCAGACCTTCGGGCACCGCCGCGATCGCGAGGGATATGCCGACCTCGAGCATCAGGAAGAGGTCGTGGCCGCGAAGCCAGCCGGCAAACACGATGACCACGCAAAGAACCAGCACGACCACGAGCAGAGCGCGGCTGAGTTGCGAGAGTTTCCCTTCGAGCGGCGTGGTCTGCTCGCCCACTTCGTCGATGAGCGTTCCGATCCTGCCCATCTCCGTGCGGGTCCCGGTTTCGGTGACGAGGAACGTGCCGCGGCCCGCCGTGATGGCGGTGCCCATGTGCACCATGTTGAGCCGGTCGCCAAGCGCGACATCGCCTTGAGTGATGGGCTCGTCGGACTTGCCGACCGGCAGCGATTCGCCGGTGAGGGCCGATTCGTCAGCCTGTAACTGGGCCTGTTCCACTATCCGGCCGTCCGCGGGCACGCGGTCCCCCGCGGCAAGCATCACCACATCGCCTGGAACCAGGCCTTCGGCAGGGATAAGACCTTCCTTGCCGTCGCGCAGGACGCGGGCCACGCGAACCGCGCCCTTGCGGAGTCCATCGAGGGCGGTTCTCGCCTTCCATTCGGTCATGAAGCCGATCACGGCGTTGAGCACGATCACGACCCCAATCGCCGCCGCCTCCAGGTGATCTCCCATCACCAGCGCCAGGACAGAAGCGCCGACCAGGAGCCCCACAATGAGGCTCTTGAACTGATGGGCGAGGATGGCGAGGGCCGAACGCTGCTTCCCGGCGGGGAGAGTGTTCGGCCCGTGACGCGTCAGACGTTCTGCGACCTCCGGGCTCGCAAGACCACGGGCGAGGTCGGTGTGCAGCTCGCTCGCGCTCTCGTCGGCGGAACGCGCATGCCAGGCGATCGACGCCTCGGGCATGACGGCGTTGGTTCCCGGCTGGCTCTTCGACATCGTCCCTGCTTCAGGAATCATGCCCTCGCCTAGCCGCCCCGCGCCGTGCGGTGGCCAACATAGCGCTACACGTGCTGGTCGACGAGGACCGGGTTTCCGTCGGGATCCACCAGGACGAAACTCGCCGGTCCTTCTGTGCTCTCGTCTGCCTGGGTCTGAAACTCGAGACCCTGGGCCTTGAGGCGACGCTGGTGTTCGCGCACGTCCGTGAACCCAGGGACGGTCTCACAGGTCTCGTCCCAGCCCGGGTTGAAGGTGAGGATGTTGCGCTCGAACATTCCCTGGAACAGGCCGATGGTGATGGTCCCGTTGCGGAGAATCAGCCAGTTCTTGGAATCGCCCCCGACGCCGGTGAAACCAAGTTTTTCGTAGAAGGCGCGTGAAGCTCCGATGTCCTTGACGGCAAGGCTGACGGAGAAGGCGCCGAGAGAGGTGGGTTGTTTGGTCATAGTGCGGACAGCCTACAATCGGTGGAAATGGCGGGCTTGCCAAATCTTGCGAATCCCGACTACGTGAGTCGCATCAATCGGGCCGTCGACTACATCACCCGTAATCTCTCCGATCCCCTGCCCCTCGATGAGGTGGCGAAGGCCGCCTGCTTTTCGCCCTATCACTTCCATCGGATCTTCCATGGCCTGATGGGCGAGACGCTCGCGTCTTTCGTCAAACGCGTTCGCCTCGAGCGGGCGGTCTACCTGTTGTCCCATCGCGCCGGCACAAGCCTCACCGAGATTGCTCTCGCCTGTGGCTTCTCATCGAGTTCCGATTTCTCGCGATCCTTCCGAGCGCAATACGGTGTGCCGCCGAGCGCGTTCGACGCCGAGGCTTTCCGGCGGCCGCGGCGTGAAGCCATGCTGGAGTCCGCCTCGGCCTCGATCCACCGGCTCGAGAGCCTGCCCGCCCCGGAGAACCCCGACGGCTTCGCCGTTAGGTTGCGCGAACTTCCCGCTCGCCAGGTCGCCTACATCCGGGTCACAAGCCCCTATGAAGGCGGCGTCCCTCATGCGATCAGCCGACTCGTAGCCTGGGCCGAGGAGCGCGGTCTCGCCGATGGGCAATGGCTCGGCTATCAGTGGGACGATCCCGAGATCGTCCCCATTGAGAAGTGCCGCTACGACGTCGGACTCGAGGTGCCGAGGGGGACGCAGGGCGACCTCGAGGTGGGTATCACGGAGTTCGAGCCGATGCGCGTCGCGGAAGTGGACATCGCTGGGAGCATCGACGTCGAACTACGCGCTCTCCACTGGCTCTACCTCACCTGGCTTCCGAACAGCGGCTACGCCCCTGCTCACCAGCCGATGTTCGAGGCCTGGAACGGCCGGCCCTTCGCCCACGGCGCGGAGCACTTCGAGCTTCGAGCCCACCTCGCGGTAGTGGACGCGAACCTGCCGCTTTAGTTCGCGGCGCGCGGTCGCGGCTTTGCACCCCTTCAAGCATGACGGGCGTCATATGACGCCTCTGGCCGGCTGATTAGAGTCCTCGGCATGAATCCGGTGCTCTTCGTGGACCTCGCCCGCACCGCGGCCCGGGAGGCAAGCGTCTTCTTCCGGCTCGACGCTTCCTCCTCCAAAGACGTCCTCAAGGCCCCGGCGCTGCGGGCCCGACGCCGTCGCATCGAGTGGTCGAGGCACATCGTGCAAGCCGGGTTCCTGTTGACCATCCTGCT
>JAGNNV010000084.1 GCA_017990495.1 Vicinamibacteria bacterium | reverse complement strand
GCGCTTCGGCCGCTCACCGCGTGGGCCGCGCGGGGCGCCGAGGTCGCGTGGACGGAGACGGCCTCGGTATGAGCGGCCTCGACTCACTCGCCGCTTCAGCACTTGTCGGCACCGGCCGTCGCGCGCCCGACTGGCCGGACCTCCCCGGTGAAGTCGGGGCCACGCTCTCGAAGATCGATCGCGAGAACGCGGAGAAGGCGGCCCTGCAGGCGGCCGGTGTGATCGCGGTCTGTGCTCTCGCGGGCCTGGAACCACCGACCCGGATGACCGAGGCCGACCTGTCGCCCGAGGACACGTCCCCTCTCCGCGAGGTTCCAGCGGCGCTTCACCCCCGGCTTAATGACATCTGTGTGGAAGGACCGGCAAGGCTCCAGGCCGAGGCCATGGGATGCCTCGCCAGGAGAGGCTATCGCTGGCCGGCGCGCCTCCTCCCCATGGCTCTCGAGTGCGGCAAGCGCGAGCAAGCCCTGCGCCCGTTCGTTGTCGCCGCGATCGGCCGACGGGGCATCTGGCTCGCCGGGCAGAATTCGTCGTGGACCTACGCAACAGGGGTTGCGGAGGAAGGCCAGGAGGAGGAGACCTGGCGCCACGGAACTCACGAACAAAGAAAGGCCGCTCTTGGGGCCATGCGCGGTCGCGACGCCGCGGCGGCTCGGATCTGGCTGCAAGACGCGATCCCCACCGAAGGCGCCCGCGAGCGCGCGGCGCTCGTAGCGTGCCTCACCATAGGGCTCTCTACCGAGGACGAGCCTCTGCTCGAGACCCTGCTCAAGGACAAGAGCAAGGAGGTGCGGCAGACCTCGCTCACACTGCTCTCCTCAATGCCCGGGTCCAGCTTGTGCCGTCGGATGGCCGGCCGACTCGACGCGTGCCTGACCGTCACGAAGAAACTCCTGCGCAGCGCCGCGTTGTCGATCGAGCCACCCGAGGCATTCGATCCGGCGTGGGCAGGCGACCTGATCGAAGAGACGCCGCCCAAAGGTTCGAAGTACGGGGCCCGCGCCTGGTGGTTGCGGCAGATCGCGAGGAGCGTGCCTCTCGAGTGGTGGGAAGCGAAGTCGTCGATGACGCCGGAGAAGCTCCTCGACTGGGCCCGAAGCACCGATTGGAAGGATGCGATTGTCGCGGCCTGGGCTGAGGCCGTGCAGCTTCAGCAAAAGGAGTCGTGGGCCGAGGCCTTCCTGAAGGCGTCTCCGGTCGAGGCGGGTCCCCTGCCCTTCGACCGGCTGCTGTCGATCCTTCCCCAGACGGCGCGGGAGGAACAGGCCCTGGCCCTGATGCGTCGGTCGGTCGATCCCGCACCGCTCTCCGCAACGCTCTCGTGCCTGCTCCAGGCGCTGCCCTTGGGCGAGACGCTGTCGCACAACGCCGCGGCCCAGATCCTGATCATGCTGCGGGGGGTGCTCGAGGTCTCGGCTTACGACCTCACGCTGCGCGGTCAGTTCGTGGAGTTCGCCGCCGCGGCGCCCGAGTCGCTCATCGACGCCATGTCAAAGGGATGGCCGGCGGAGGGCAGCCCGTCGGTGCTCAACACCATCAGCCGAATCCTGACTGTCCTGGACCACCGGAAGGACCTGTATCGCCTTCCGTCCTGAAGCTTCATCCTGAGGAGAAACACCCACATGGCCCAAGCA
The DNA here is from genome assembly GCA_017990495.1 of Vicinamibacteria bacterium. Lineage (GTDB taxonomy): Bacteria > Acidobacteriota > Vicinamibacteria > Fen-336 > JAGNNV01 > JAGNNV01. The sequence goes on along the minus strand of JAGNNV010000084.1, from coordinate 11,604 downwards.
CTGCGCGAGCACGCCGAGCAGATATTCGCGAATGAGCTGGAGGAACTGCGCAAGGCGGACACGAAAACGCGACCGGGCAACTGGAATCTCTCTCCCTGGGCGGTTTCAACCTACCTTCTGGGCGGGAAGCTGAGTAACGGATTCGAGGTCACCCCGAAATACATCGGGAGCCGAAGGCTCATCGAGATCGCGGTCGCAACCCTCGTCACCGATCGGGCTCTCCTTCTCTATGGAGTGCCCGGCACCGCGAAGAGCTGGGTTTCCGAGCACCTCGCCGCGGCGATCTCCGGCGATTCGACCCGCCTCATCCAGGGGACCGCGGGCACGAGCGAAGAACAAATGCGGTACGGCTGGAACTACGCGCTGCTGCTCGCCAAGGGACCCTCAGCCGATGCCCTGGTGCCAAGCCCCCTGATGCGGGCCATGCGCGAGGGACGGATCGCGCGGATCGAAGAACTCACGCGCATACCCGCCGATGTCCAGGATTCGCTCATCACCATCCTTTCCGAGAAGACGCTGCCCATACCCGAACTGAGCAGCGAGGTGCAGTCGATTCGCGGATTCAACGTGATCGCCACCGCGAACAATCGCGACAAGGGCGTGAACGAACTGAGCAGCGCCCTGAAACGACGTTTCAACACTGTGGTGCTGCCCCTGCCCGCCACCGAGGAGGAAGAGGTCGGGATCGTCACCAAACGCGTCCAGGAGATGGGCCGGGCCCTCGAACTTCCCGCCGAGCCTCCCGCTTTGAAGGAGGTCCGCCGGGTCGTTCAGGTGTTCCGTGAGCTGCGCGAGGGTCTCACCGCGGACGGCAAGACGAAGGTCAAGAGCCCCTCCGGAACGCTCAGCACCGCCGAGGCGATCAGCGTCTTGAACAGCGGCCTCGCCCTCGCCGCGCATTTCGGAGACGGGACCCTGCACGCATCGGACGTGGCCTCGAGCCTGGTAGGCGCGGTTATCAAGGACCCGGTCCAGGATGTCGTGGTCTGGAACGAGTATCTCGAGGCGGTGGTGAAGGAACGCAGTGATTGGAAGGATCTTTATCGCGCCTGCCGCGAGGTGAGCTAATCCCTTGATCCACTACTTCGGCATCAGGCACCACGGGCCGGGCTGCGCCCGCTCCCTGCTCGGCGTGCTCGAGCAGATCGGGCCCGACTGTGTCCTGATCGAAGGCCCTCCGGAGGGAGAGGGCGTTCTCGAGTGGGCCCTGAATGCCGCGATGGAGCCTCCGGTGGCGCTGCTCCTTCACTGCCCCGATGAGCCGGCACTCGCGTCTTTCTACCCGTTTGCCAGTTTCTCGCCCGAGTGGCATGCGATCAGGCACGGCCTCGGCCGCGGCGTGCCCGTGCGCTTCATCGACATGCCCCAGGCGCACGACCTCGCCCTGCGCAAGGAAGAGGCGGCGGCCCTCGCGCTCCCGAAAACCGCGACGCCGGACGCTGCGGAGCCGGAAGCGATCACACCGGAAGCGGACGCGGGATCGGACGCTGAGGCGGCGGACGGCGAGGGCATCGATGTGGCTCAAGACCCGCTCGACTGGCTCGGCCGGGCCGCGGGTTACGGCGACGGCGAGGCGTGGTGGAACGAGATGGTCGAGGAACGGGGGGACAACGATCACGCGAGCCTCTTCGAGGGCATCCGCGAAGCCATGACCGTCCTGCGGGCGGAGATGCCGCGGAGGTTGGGGCGAGAAGCCGCTCGTCGCGAGGCCATTCGAGAAGCCTTCATGCGAAAGCGCATCCGCGAAGCCGAGAAGGAGGGTTTCGCGAACATCGCGGTGGTCTGCGGCGCCTGGCACGTGCCGGCGCTGGTCGAGATGCCATCCGCGAAAGCCGACGCGGACCTCATGAAGGGCCTTCCAAAGGTGAAAGTCTCCGCCACCTGGGCGCCGTGGACCTATGGTCGCCTCGCCGCGGCCAGCGGCTACGGGGCGGGTGTTGCTTCTCCGGGCTGGTACGAGTTCCTCTGGCGCGGACACAGCGCGGACCACACGTCCCGCTCGGTCTCCTGGATGACCCGGGTCGCGCGGCTGATGCGCGACGAGGACATCGACTGTTCGTCGGCGCACGTGATCGAGGCCACGCGCCTGAGCGACACCCTCGCAGCCTTGAGATCAAGGCCTCGCCCGGGACTCGAGGAGTTGAACGAGGCGGTGCGGAGCGTGATCTGTTTCGGGGACGACGCGCCGCTGCGGCTCATTCGCGAGCGGCTGATCGTGGGCGAGCGGCTCGGCAAGGTCCCCGCCGAGGTTCCGACCGTGCCCCTCCAGCAGGACCTTGAGCGGCAGCAGCGCTCTCTCCGGCTCAAGCCGGAAGCGCTCGCCAAGGATCTCGACCTCGACCTGCGGAACGAGAATGATCTCGCCCGGAGCCATCTCCTCCACCGCCTGAATCTTCTCGGCATTACCTGGGGGCGGGTCTCGCTCACAGGGCGCAGCGCCAAGGGCAGCTTCCACGAAGTGTGGCGGATCCAGTGGCAGCCCGAGTTCGCGGTGAGCCTCATCGAGGCCAGTCGATTCGGGGGCACGGTCGAGGCCGCTTCGACCGCGCGGGCCATCGAGAGCGCCCTCGCCGCGACCTCTTTGCCCGAGCTATCGGCACTCGTCGATCGCGTCCTCCTCGCGAGTCTTGGAGCGGCCATACCGGTGGCCACCCGGGCCCTCGAGGACCTCACCGCGCTGTCGGCGGATGTCTCGGAGCTCCTCGAGTCGATACCGGCGCTCGCCAACATCTTCCGATACGGCAACGTGCGGAAGACCGACGCGTCGCTCGTCGGTCACGTGCTCGACAGTCTGGTGGTCCGCGCGTGCGTCGGCCTCGCCGGTGCGTGCGGGTCGCTCGATGACGGCGCCGCCTCGCTGATGCACGGCCGGATCACGAACGCGCACAAGGCGCTGCAGCTCATCTCGAAAGAAGAGCATCGAGCGCTGTGGGTGCCGGCGCTGATCCGGGTGGCCTCGCTCCACGGCGCTCATGGCCTGGTGTGCGGTGCTTCGGCCCGGATCCTTTTCGATGAAGCGGCAGAGGTCCCCGAGGAGACCGCGGCCCGCATGAGCCGGGCCCTCTCGCGCGGCGCGGAACCTCCGGAAGCCGCGGCCTGGCTCGAGGGCTTCCTGTTCGGAAGCGCCACCGTGCTCATCCACGACGATCGACTCTGGGCTTCGCTCGACTCATGGATGTCCGCCCTGAGCGATGAGACTTTCACGCAGGTGCTGCCCTTCATCCGTCGCGCTCTTTCGACCGCCACCCCGACCGAACGCCACCAATTGGGAGAACGGGCGCTGCGATCCAATGGCGGAGGCGTCCTTCATGCGGCCGCGGCGCCTCCGTGGAATGACGATCGCGCCGCCCGGCCTGTCGAAACTCTTCGCCGCATCCTGGGGATAAAGCTGTGAGCACGCAAAGAGCGGAACGAGAGCGGGTGCGACGGTGGAGACTCGTCCTGGGCGAAGCGGCTCAGACCTCGCTCGGCGGTCTTGCCGATGATGACCTGGCCATGGACCGAGCACTCTCCGCCCTCTATCAGTCCGACGAGGAGGGCGGACTGGGTCAGCGTCGGCGAGGCGGCACGGGAGGGTCTGCGCCGCAGGTCGCAAGGTGGCTCGGCGACATTCGATCGTACTTCCCGGCGAGTGTCGTGCAGGTGATGCAGAAGGACGCGCTGGACCGGCTGGGCATGAGAGACATGCTCCTGCAGCCGGAAATGCTGGAGGCGGTGCAACCGGACGTGCACCTCGTCGCGAGCCTGATATCGCTGGCGAGCGTGATCCCCGAAAAGACGAAGGAGACCGCGCGGATGGTGGTGCGCCGGGTGGTCGACGACCTCCAGCGTCGCCTGGCCGAGCCCATGCGCAGCGCGGTGAGCGGCGCGCTCAGCCGGGCCACGAAGAACCGAAGGCCGCGTCTCGCCGAGATCGATTGGAACCGGACGATCAAGGCGAACCTCCGGCACTACCAGGAGGAGTACAAGACCATCGTCCCCGAGTCGCTCATCGGCTTCGGCCGAAAGTCGCAGCGGTCGCAGCGCGACATCATCCTGTGCATCGATCAGAGCGGGTCGATGGCCGCGAGCGTCGTCTATTCGAGCATCTTCGGCGCGGTCATGGCCTCTCTCCCCGCGGTCAGCACCAGGCTGGTGGTGTTCGATACGTCGGTCGTGGATATGACGGAGAAGCTGCAGGACCCGGTGGACCTTCTGTTCGGGACCCAGCTCGGGGGCGGCACCGACATCAATCGCGCGGTGGGGTACTGCCAGTCGATCGTCACGCGACCGCAGGAGACCATCCTGATCCTGATCTCGGATTTGTACGAGGGCGGGGTCGAGAAGAATCTGCTGCAGCGCGCGAACGAGCTGGTGCAGGGCGGCGTTCAGTTCATCACTCTCCTGGCCTTGAGCGACGAAGGCGCGCCCGCCTTCGACGCTGGTCTGGCAGCCAGGCTGAGCGCTCTCGGGGTCCCGAGTTTTGCCTGCACCCCCGACCGTTTTCCAGCGCTCATGGCGGCAGCGATCCGCAAGGAAGACGTGGCGCTCTGGGCCGCCCGTGAAGGTCTGTTCGCCACGCGCGGAAGGTGATGGCGAGGCCCATCCAGTATGGGTGAAATCCAAGGCTCACACGCTCAATCATGAGAAGCGCGCGGCCACGCGAAGCGCTTCCCCGCGGTAGTGACCGCCAAAAAGCAACGCGTGATTCAACAGGTGATAGAGCTGGTACAGGGGATTCCTCTCGCGCCAGTCCGGGCGCATCGGCCAGGCCTCCTGGTAGGCCGCGATCGCACGGGGCGTGAGTCCGCCGAAGAGCGTGGTGATCCCAAACTCCATCTCGCGATCGGCATACGCGCACGCCGGATCGACGAGGGCCGGGCCGCGAGTGGTCGAAAGCACGTTCCCCGCCCATAGATCTCCGTGGATCAGCGAGGGTATCGAATCCGTCTGCAGCCGTTCGTCGAGTCGCTCCATCAGCCGGTCGAAGACGCATCGGTCGGCACGAGAGAGGCCTCCGCGGCGCTCCAGGGCTTCGACCAGCGGCCACAGGCGGCGTTCGCGGTAGAACTCGGCCCAGGTGACGCTCGCCCGATTGTCCTGCGCCGTGGGGCCGCAGTAGGACGGCGTATCGAAGCCGAAGGTGGACCTCGTCGTCCGGTGAATTGCGGCGAGACCTCGCCCCAGGCTCTCGTCATCGGCCTCTCCCCCGGGGCCAGAAGGAAGGTACTCGATGATCAGGAAGCCTGGCGTTTCGGCGTCGCGCTGCCGAGCGGCGATCACCCGCGGGACCGTGATCGGTCCACTCACCGCGCGAAGCGCGTCGAGGCCCTGGGCTTCGCAGACGAAGATGTCCTCGGGACCTTCGTCCGACCACTTCGCGAAGAACTCGCCCTCCCGCGTCTCCAGCCTTAAGACCTCGCGAACGCCGCCGCCCGAAAGAGCGGTCGCATTCTCGATTTGCACCCTCGCCCGACCCAGAGCGCCCGCGATGGCCGCTTCGAGGAGGCCTGTCAGTCGCGCAGCGAGTGGCAGGGACCGCGGCGGATGAGACGAATGGCTCATGAAGGCGCCGGGATCTTATCGGCTAACCTTTGATTCAGAAGGGCCCCTTGAACCCGGCTGACCCGACCTACATCGCGTTGCATCGCTACACCAAGGCTCTCTCCGTGGCCCTGGGCCACCGAGACTTGTATACGCGCGTCCATTCGGATCGCGTGGTCGCGCTTTCCCAGGCCATCGGAGTCGAGCTCGGCATGTCGGAGCCCCAGCTTGGGATCCTGAGGGTGAGCGCCACCTTTCACGACATCGGCAAAATCGGCGTACCCGACCACATCCTGCTCAAACCGGGGCGCCTGGACGATGCGGAGACAGCGGTCATGCAGCGACACTCGGCCATTGGCGAGGACATCGTCATCTCTACCGAGATCGAGGGCGCGGCCGAGGCGGCCCTCATCATCCGTCATCACCACGAGCGCTACGACGGAGCGGGTTATCCCGACAGGCTCTCGGGCGAGGACATCCCCTTGTGCTCGCGGATCATCGGAATCGCCGACAGTTATGACGCGATGTCCACCACGCGCGCATACCACCCCGCAAAGACGCATTCGGCGATCATGGCGGTGCTGCGCGAAGAGGAGGGCGGGAAGCACGATCGGAAGCTGATGGATCTCTTTCGCGCAATCATCGAGAGCAGTCGGTTCAAAGTAGCCGAGTTCTGACCGGCCTCCTCAGATCTTCCTGCCTCGGCGGTCGCCGGTAAACGCAAACCGGGACCACCTCGTATTGTTTCGTCCACATTTTGATTCAAGGAGACGAAACACCATGCGTTTGACCTCTGCCTTTGCCGCCACTGCCCTCGCACTCGCACTGAGCGCCGCACCGGCCTTCGCTCAAACCGCTGCGGCGGAAGAGGAAGCGGGCGTGCGCGCGGCCCTTCAGCACTATTTGAATGGCCACGCCACCGGCGACCCTGAAGAGTTCCGCAAGGCCTTTCATCCCGATGCGCGGATGACCTTCGTGCGCGAAGGCAAGATCACCATCACGCCGATCAGCGAGTACATCGCGCGGGCGAGCGGCAAGCCCCCGGCCGACGAGGCGAAGCGCGTGCGCCGAATCACGAGCGTCGAGGTGGTCGGCAACGCCGCGTTCGGACGAATCGAGCTCGACTATCCGACCGTGTTCTTCGTCGACTACATGTCTTTGCTCAAGGAGAACGGGCGCTGGATGATCATCGCCAAGAGCTTCCATGCGGAGCCCAAGAAGAAATAGCCCCCGGACCCGCCTATCGAAAAGGGGAGTCCGGAGGCCAAGGGGTACTTCGGCCGCCTACTGGATACCGAGTTCGCGCAGGAGATGCTGCGCGCCTTCCACCTCGCTCATGACCCACAGCATGTAGCGGGCATCGACGTGGATCGAGCGGGTCAGGATGGTATCGAACACGTAGTTCGAAGCCACGGTTTCGTAGGTGCCGTCGAACAGAAGACCCACCAGGTCGCCCTTGGCGTTCAGAGTGGGTGATCCGGAGTTGCCGCCGGTGGTGTCGACGGTTGAAAGGAAGTCCACGGGAACATCCTTGAGGTTCGGGTCGATGAACGGGCTGCTCTTGCCCGCGCGCAGAGCCCGAATGGCCTCGCGCTGACGCTCGGGCACGTTGAACTCGCCCGATCCGATGTGCTTCGCGGCCACGCCGGCCACGGTGGTGAAAGGCTTCCACACCATTCCGTCCCGCGGTTCGACACTCTTCACCTGACCGTAGGTCACGCGCAGGGTGCTGTTCGCGTCGGGAGCGGCGAGTCCGCCGGCCTGAGCCAGGACCGCCTCCATGTAACGCGGGCGCAAGCGCAGATAGGCGCCTTGCCGGGCCTTGCCTGCCTCACGAGCGGCTTCCACCATGGGATGGAGGGCTACCGCCAGCTTCACGAAGGCATCTCCAGTAGCTTCGATGTCCGCCTTCGACTTCTCGAAGAGGCTCATGCGGAAGGCGAGGTCGCCCATCTTGGTGCCGGCATAGAGGGAGTCAAGGTAGGCATCAATCGACCTGGCTGATTCGTCCTTGGTCATTCCCGGCTTCAGTCCGGCCAGGGCATCGAGCGGAGCGATCCGTTGCTCGGCGGGAAGTGCGGCGGCGCGGGCCATGGCCCAACGGAAGAGGCCGCGGTCGAGAGTGGCATCGAGTGACCGCTGAATTCGCTCCTGGCCTTCCTTGATCCGCATCCAATCACGTTCCTGGAAGCCGGACTCCCGCTCCATGTCAGGCTTGGGCCGTTCGCCGGCGAGGCGATACAGGGACTGCGCGGACGCGAGGTACGTGGAGGCGCCGGCCAGGCCGCCAAGGACGCTGCTTCGTTCGCGGGTCTTCTCCGCCTCGGCCTGCAAGGCGTGCAGAGCGGGGAGAATCTCGCCGTACTTGGCCTTGCGCGCGGGATCGGCATCGATCCAGTCGACCAGCGCCTTCTCCTTCTTCTCCTTCACGCCAAGGGCGCCGCCCTTCAGCAGGCCTTCGAGCATCCCCTTCTGATTGGTGAGGCCATTGTTGAGTCCACGCACGCGCGCCGCCGCCTTGATGGCGAGGTCACGGTTGTCCTTGGTGATGGTTTCGAGCAACGCGATCTGCTCCTCGGCGAGACGGATGGACAAAGGCATTCCCCAATCGGTCGTCTCCTTCACTTCGTTGAAGGTCTGGTACCGCTGGGTGCGGCCCGGATAACCAACGACGAAGACAAGGTCGTTCTCCTTGAGGCCTTCGGTCGAGACCTTCAGCCAATGCTTCGGCTTGTAGGGCACGTTGTCCTTCGCGTATGCCGCGGGCTTCCCGTCGGGGCCCACGTAGGCGCGCAGGTAGCTCCAGTCGCCGGTGTGGCGGGGCCAGCGCCAGTTGTCGGTCTCTCCGCCGAAGTTACCGATGTCCGCGGTGGGGGCGTAGACGAGCCGCGCGTCCCTGATTTCGAGCTGGGCGATCTCGAAGTACTTGTGGCCCTCGAAGAAGGAGGCGACGGTGCAGCGCTGCCCGCTCTTCTCGCAGGCCGCGACTTTCTCCTTTACCCGGCGTTCCACGAGATCGAGGCGCTGACGGTCGGTCGCCTTCGGGTCGATGCCGCCGGTGATCTGGACGGTCACATCGGTGACCGACGTGGTCACGAACACCCGGGCGGTGGGACCACCGGAGAGTTCTTCATCGCGCGTCTTGGCGAGGTATCCATCCTGCAGCAGGTTCCGCTGGGGAGTGGAGTTGAACTGGAGCGGGCCAGTGACGCAATGGTGGTTGGTCACGATCAGGCCATCGGGCGAGACGAAGGAGGCGGTACATCCTCCGAGCGACACGATCGCGCCCATGGGCTGTCCGGTGAGGTCGGCGAACGACTTCGGATCGCCGGTGAACCCCATGGCCTTGAGGCGAGCGGCCAGTTCGGGAATCTGCTGCGGCATCCACATGCCCTCGTCGGCGCGGGCAAGCGTCGGAGCGGCGAGCGCGAACTGGGCGGCTAGTAAGACGGCGGGGATACGGTTGAGTTTCAAGGGAAATCTCCTTCCTGGAGAACGGCTTGGCCTCGCGGTGCGGGGGAAGAGGCCGGTGAAATGAAAAAGGACCGGCACTGGTGGTGCCGGTCCGTCTGGGTGCGATGAGCCGATCGCTGACATGAGCCGTCGGCCCTCTGCCTCCTAGAAGCGATAGGAGAGCTTGCCGTAGACGACGTTCGCGTTGTAGTTCCCGTCGTTCGACTTCAGTACGAGGATGACCGACTGCGGCATGAGGGAAGTGCCGGCCTGGTACGCATCCTTGAAGTCGTACTTCTCGTACCAGTAACCCGCGGACACCGTCCACGCCTTGGTGACGGTGTAGTCGAGTTGGGCCGTCACCGAGGTGATTTCGGTGTCATCCCAGTCGGTGATGTCCTGCGCCCCACCCTGGCCGGCGGCGATCAGACCGGTGCGGCCGGGGGTGTAGAACGAACCCGCCTCGCGCGCGGTGATGTCCATCAGACCATCCACCTTCTGACGCATGGCGTTCACCGAGAGCTTCCACACTTCCGGCTTCAGCTCGAACATCGCGTTCAGCCCGAAGGTATCGGTCTCGTCCGTGCCCTTGTAGTTGAGCAGGTTGTTCAGGTTGAGGCCGGTGGTGGTGGACCACTGGTTGACCGTACGGTCCTTCTCGTAGGTGTAGAAGGCGCCGAGTTCAACGCGGTCGTTCGGGGCGTAGCCGATCTCCGCGGTGTAGGAGTCGTACTTGGCTTCGAGCAGGCCGCTGGGGGTGTTCGGGAACGCCACGCCGCCCGCGGTGGGCACGCCCGAGGTCACGGGAACCCGGTCCGGGCGGTTCGAGTACTCGACATCGCGCAGGAAGTAGGCGAAGGTCAGATCGACCCCCTTGGGCAGCGAGAACTCGACGTCGATGCCGGTGCGCTTGGTCTTGCGTTCCGCCTCGTCGTTCTGGAACCCGTACACCGTGTGGCCTTCCGCGGTCCGCTTGGAGTCGTCGTAGGTGCCGCGGAAGCTGATCCGGTCGTTCGCGTGATAGAGCGCGGTGAGGGCGAAGCCGTTGTCGTCGCCCTTCAGGGCTTCGCGGCTGGTGCGCTCGAGACGGCCCATCCGGCCCTGGGCTTCGACGGTGAGGTCGCCGAAGTCGTAGGCCATTGACGCGGTGAACTTCGTGGTCTTGTTGTCGTAGACGTTTCCGGTGGCGTGACCGTAGGGAGCGTCAGCGCTTGGGGTCACCACGTTCCAGCTGCGATCCGGCGAGGCCGCCACATCGCCCGTGACCACGAAGCGGTTGGTCTTGTTGGTGAGTTCGTAGCTGCGGAAGTTCGCCTTGATCGCCAGGTTCTCAACCGGCCGCGACGAGAACGTGAAGTTCAGGGTGCTGGTGTTGATCTTGCCGTCGAGCGAAGGACGCTGAAGGGCGGAAAGGCTGTCGGCCTGGGCGCCGCTCGGGGTCAGGATCGCCGAGTTGATGGTGAAGGGATAGAAGGGAGCGTTCTGGGTCCACCGCGCCATCGACACATCGCCGCCGAGGCGGGTCTGCTTGCCGAACTTCAGCAGGAACCCGAGATTGCCGCTGCTGGCTTCGTTGTCCGGAGCATTGATCCAGCGCGCCTGCGTTCCACCGCCCGTGGCCGGCGCGGGAGAGGTGAGGTACGGCGTGTCGAACCACTGGAAGGGATTGTCGATGGTGAGAGTTTCCGCGCGGTTGTTGTAGACGTTGCGCGAGAACGAACCGTGGAGGTTGCCCTTCTTGAAGTTGTAGGCCGCCCGGACGCCGATGTCCTGGGTGATCTCATTGAGGGGGCCGGGCACTTCCACCACGCTCTGCACCGCGCTGTAGATGCCGCCGCCATCCTCGCCGCGATACCCCGACTTCAGCTCGCGCATGTAGGTGAGGGTGAGGTCGAAGGGCAGCTTCTTCCCGAGGTCAAACGCCACCGAACCACGATTGCGCGTCTTCGAGACGTCGACCAGGCCCGCCGATGCGAACGACGACGCCAGGAGCGAATCGTAGAACGTCACGTTCCGGCCCGTGGTCGGCGTGGCATTGTTGGCGGTTCCGAGAGACTGCTGCAGCGCGTCGCTCATCGTCCAGACGCCGCGGGAAACCTCGGTCATGATGGTGCGACCGTTGTTCCCCATGTTGTGCGGAGTCTGGTTGTAGTCGAAGTACACATCGACCGACGAGGTCTTGAGCCAGCCGTTGTAGCTCTGGTCATCCTGGCGGACGTTCTTGCCGATCAGGTTGAAGTCGAGCTTCTCGCCTTTCGAGAACAGCTTGAAGTAGGGAACGAAGACCCCCTTCGGGACTTCGCGATACTCCGTGAACTTCGACGACTCGACATCGTCCCGTCCGAGGACGCCGACGGTGATCTTGCCGCCGCTGGTGGCCGGCGCGTCCTGCGCCATGGCCAGCGGGGCCGCCATGAGCACGGCGAGGGTGAGGGTGGTGACTTTCATTGCTTTTCTCATGGCTTACCTGATGAAGTAGGCGCCCGAAGGCGAGTTGGAGCCGTGCAGGTTCACGTGGCAGTTCTTGCAGGACTTCTCAATGAACCGCGAGTTCGCCGTGGGATAGCCCGAGGGAGCACCGGAGGGAGCCACACGCGCGCCCCGTTCCGTCGACAGGTTGTCGCCCGA
>JAGNNV010000083.1:9041-13280 GCA_017990495.1 Vicinamibacteria bacterium | reverse complement strand
GCCATGCTCGGGATGGGCGTCATGGAATCGAGCGGTCTGATCGGCACCACCCTGCGCCTCCTCGTCATGTCGGCGCCGCCCCGCCTCCTGACCGTGGTGATCGTCTTCGCCGGAGTCATGTCGAACACCGCCTCCGAAATCGGCTACGTCCTGCTCGTGCCGCTCGCCGGGACGATATTCCTGTCCGCCGGTCGCCACCCCCTTGCCGGCCTCGCCGCCGCCTTCGCCGGGGTCTCCGGCGGATACAGCGCGAATCTGCTGCTCGGAACCGTCGACCCGCTGCTCGCCGGTCTCACCGAAGAAGCGGCGCGACTCGTCGATTCCGCTTACCGCGTGAACCCGGCGGCGAACTACTACTTCATGGCCGCCTCGACGTTTGTGATCACGGCTGCGGGGACGTGGGTGACGGAACGCCTCGTGGTCCCCAGGCTCGGAAAGTACTCGGGAGACGTGGCCGCTGAAGAGGTGCACGCCTTGACCCAGGATGAACGCCGCGGCCTTCGCTGGGCCTTCGTGACGACGGTCCTTTTCGTCCTGATTCTGCTTGCGGGCACGGTCCCGGGGGACGGTTTCCTGCGCGACCCGAAGACGGGCGATCTGCTGCACTCCCCCTTCCTCTCCGGCATCGTGACCCTCATCTTCCTGTTCGGCGCCCTCACCGGCATCGCCTACGGCTTCGGCGCTCGCCGCTACAAGAGCGACAAGGATGTCATCGCGGGAATGGGAAAGGCGATGAGCACACTCGGCACCTACATGGTCCTCGTGTTCTTCGCCGCGCAGTTTGTCGCCTATTTCAGCTGGACGAACCTGGGGCTGATCGTGGCCGTGGAGGGCGCCGACATGCTCAAGGCCTCGGGCCTCGGGGGTCTGCCCCTCATGTTCGGCTTCATCGTCACCACCGCGTTCGTGAACCTCTTCATGGGCAGCGCGTCGGCCAAGTGGGCGATCATGGCCCCGATATTCGTGCCCATGTTCATGCTCCTCGGCTATACCCCGGAGCTGACCCAGGCCGCGTTTCGCGTGGGCGACAGCGTCTCGAACATCGTCTCCCCGATGATGTCGTATTTCGCTCTCATCGTGGCCTTCTTTGAACGCTACGACAAGAGAGCCGGCATGGGCACGGTCATCGCCACCATGCTCCCCTACACCACGGTCTTCCTCGTCGTTTGGTCCATTCTCCTGCTCGGGTGGATGGCGGTCGGACTGCCCGTGGGGCCCGGCGCCGGCCTGTACCTCACCCCCAAGCCGTAATTCCCCGGGCGGGGCGGTTTGTACAAAGCGACGATCTGATTCGGCTCTCCAAGGAGCCTGACCGGACGAAAGCCCACGCGCGTGGAACCAGCGTTGTGGCACAGCGGTTGCTCAGACACAGGGCTGAGGATCCGTCATGTCGAACAAAAACAGGGTGTTTGCCGTTGTCGGTCTCGCGGCTGCGCTCGCCCTTGGATGGTGGCTGGTGGATCGATACGCGTTGTCGCCCGATCCCCCCGCTTTCCGTTTCACCACGGTTGAGCGAGGCGACGTGCAGGCTGCAGTTTCGGCCACGGGAAGCCTGCAAGCCGTGAACACGGTGAGCGTGGGCACGCAGGTTTCCGGGCAGGTGTCGGAGCTTCTCGTCGACTTCAACAGCGAGGTGAAGAAGGGCCAGCTCCTCGCCCGCATCGACCCCACGCTCGCGCGGCAGAGCGTGGCCGACGCCCAGGCGAATCTGGAGAGGCTCCGGGCCCTGACTGCCCAGGCCTCGCGGGATGACGCCCGCAACGCCGAGCTGCTCAAGGAAGGGCTGATTCCAGAGAACCTGAGCGAGCAGGGAGGCGCCGCGGTCGAGGTGGCGCGGGCCGGCGAGAAGTCCGCGCTCATCGCCCTCGAGCGGGCGCGTCAGAACCTGTCGTACACCTCGATCTACGCGCCCATCGACGGCGTGGTCGTCGAGCGGAACGTCAACCACGGGCAGACGGTGGCCGCGAGCCTCTCGGCTCCCCAACTCTTCCTCATCGCCAACGACCTGACCCAGATGCAGATCCTGGCTCAGGTCGGCGAAAGCGACATCGCGCAGATTCAGGAAAATCAGCCCGCCCGATTCACCGTGCAGGCCCTGCAGGGCCAGACGTTCACCGGTGAGGTTCAGCAGGTCCGCCTGCAATCAACCACCGTCGACAACGTCGTCAACTACACGGTGGTGGTACGGCTCGCCAATCCCGAGCGTCGCCTTCTGCCCGGCATGACCGCCCGGGTGGACTTTCTGGTGAAGTCCTCGGCAGGGGTGCTCAAGGTGGCGAACGCGGCGCTTCGCTATCGCCCCAGCGAGGACATCCTGGCGAGGTTCGGCGCCGCTCCGACTCCGCGCGAAACACGTCCCGCGTCGTCCGAAGCGTCACCGGCCGGCGATTCCGGTTCGGCTTCCTCTGCAGCGGTCGAAGCGCCTCGCGCTTCCGGGCGACGGAGTCGCGGCGCGGCCGGAGAGCGGACCGGCGAGCGCACCGGGCGCGGGGGCTCGCTTTATGCCGTGGGACCCGACGGACGCCTTCTCACCCTTCGCGTCCGGGTCGGGATCACCGACGGCGTCTTCACTGAAGTCTCCGGACCGGGACTGAGCGAGGGCATGAAGGTGATCGACGGCGTCGTCTCCACCGCCGCCCGTCCCGCCACGAACCCGCTGAGCCCCACTCCAGCCTCGCGCAGAGGACCGGGCGGCGGCTCCTTCTAGGCCTCTGACCTGATGAGCCAGCCGGTCATCGAGACGAACAAACTCACGAAGACCTACGTGAGCGGAACCAACGAAGTGCGGGCTCTTCAGTCCGTGGACCTCGTCATCAACCGCGGCGAACTGGTCGCCATCATGGGAGCCTCGGGGTCGGGCAAGTCGACGCTGATGAATCTGCTCGGCTGCCTCGACACGCCGACCTCGGGCACCTACACCCTGGACGGGGCGCGGGTGGATGGACTCGGGCGGAACGAGCTGGCGGCCATTCGGAACCAGAAACTCGGGTTCGTCTTTCAGGGCTTCAATCTACTGGCCCGCACGAGCGCGGTGCGGAATGTGGAGTTGCCGATGCTCTACGATCGCAGCGGACGCACCCTGGATTCGCGCGCCCTCGCGATCCAGGCACTCACGCGGGTGGGCCTGGGCGAGAGACTCGACCACCTCCCGAACGAACTGTCGGGCGGCCAGCAGCAGCGGGTGGCCATCGCGCGGGCTCTGGTCACCGAACCGGCTCTGATCCTCGCCGACGAGCCCACGGGCAATCTGGACAGCTTGACCACCATCGAGGTCATGGCCCTGTTCCAGGAACTGAACGCCCAGGGCATCACCCTGGTCATCGTCACCCATGAGGCCGACGTGGCCGCCTACGCCACCCGCATCATCCACATGCGCGACGGCCAGATCCTGAGCGACGAACCGGTGACGGACCGCCGCCAGGCGTCTGTGGACCTCGAAGAGCGAAAGCGGGGCGCGGCATGAAAGCCAGAGTGCTGGTGGTGCTCGCCATCGAGAGCATCCTCAAGAACAAGATGCGAGCCGTCCTGACCATGCTCGGCATCGTGATCGGTGTGGCCGCGGTGATCGTGATGGTGGCTGTGGGCTACGGTGCGCGTTCGAGCATCCGCGCGCAGATCGATCGGCTGGGCACCAACATGATCGTCATCACGCCCGGCGCGAGTGTAGCGGGCGGGGTCAGCCAGGGCGCCCAGGCCTTCGCCACACTCACGGTCAAGGACGCGGAGAAGATCCGCGCGGAGTCGCAGATCGTGGCCGCGGTTTCGCCCGTGATCATGAGCCGGACCCAGGTGATCGCCGCGGGCGGCAACTGGCGCACCTCGATCAATGGCGTCGACACCGACTATCAGATCATCCGCGACTGGCAGACGGACGCGGGAACCTTCTTCGCCCCGGATGACGTTCGCGCCGCCCGGAGCGTGGCGGTGCTTGGAAACACGGTAGCGAAGCGGATCTTTCTGGACGAGGACGCGGTGGGCCAGGAGATCCAGATCGCGGCGACACGATTCAAGGTCACGGGCGTGTTGTCGCCCAAGGGCCAGACGGCGAGCGGCAACGACCCGGACGACGTGATCCTGATTCCCTACACCACCGCCTCTTCACGACTCACCGCAAGACCTCGCATCCCGCAGATCCTGGCCAGCACCTCGTCTGAAGGCGACATTGCGGCAGCGCAGGACGAAATCCGCACACTCCTCCGTGAATCGCATGCTCTCGGCGGCGACGAGGACGACGACTTC
>JAGNNV010000083.1:0-8941 GCA_017990495.1 Vicinamibacteria bacterium | reverse complement strand
AAGACCTCGCATCCCGCAGATCCTGGCCAGCACCTCGTCTGAAGGCGACATTGCGGCAGCGCAGGACGAAATCCGCACACTCCTCCGTGAATCGCATGCTCTCGGCGGCGACGAGGACGACGACTTCACGGTGCGAAATCAGACGGAACTCGCGACGGTGGCCGAAAGCAGCACGCGGGTGATGACGCTCCTCATGGCCGCCATCGCCTCGATCTCGCTGCTGGTGGGCGGCATCGGCATCATGAACATCATGCTGGTGTCCGTCACCGAGCGGACACGCGAGATCGGCATCCGCCTGGCCATCGGAGCCCGCGGCTCCGACGTGTTGACTCAGTTCCTGGTCGAGAGCATCGTGATGGGAATGCTGGGCGGTCTGTTCGGCATCGCCCTGGGTGTGGCGAGCGCCCAGATCATCGCCCACTTCACGGGCTGGGAGACGGTGATCTCGCCGGTGGTGATGGTCGTGGCCGTCGGCTTCTCCGGCGCGGTGGGGGTGTTCTTCGGCTACTACCCGGCGCGTAAAGCCGCCGCTCTCAACCCGATCGACGCTCTGCGATACGAATAGCCGTCGCGCGGAGACGCGCAGCCTTGAGCGGCCAACCGAGGTGATAGCGTCTGACGCGTGATTCATGGTCGAGGCCTTTGGCGCATCGCGGTGGCCATCGCCTACGTGACCTGGGCGGGGCTCTTTATTGCATCAACCCGGATCCGCACGCCGGATGGTCGAATGTGGTCGTGCCTTTTCGACGACGCCATGATCTCGATGCGGTATGCGAGGAACCTTGCCGAAGGCCACGGTCTGGTCTTCAATGCCGGCGAGTACGTCCAGGGATTCTCCAATCCCCTGATGACATTGCTCATGGCCGCGCTCATCGGGGCCCTGGGGCCTATCGCCAGCGTCACGGCGGTGCAATGGCTGGCCATCCCCACCATCCTCGGCTGCGCTTTTCTGGCCGCGCGAATCGCGCGCCACCTCTACCCGGACTCTGAATTCGCCTCAGGATTCGCGTTCGTCGCGACCCTCGCGTACTACCCTTTGTCCTACTGGGCGCTCATGGGCATGGAAACCGGCCTGCTCACTCTCCTGCTGCTGGGTGCGATCGCGGCCATCCAGCAGGAGCGCTGGTCGCTCTCCGGCCTGCTGCTCGGCGCCGCCTACATGACCCGACCCGACGCCCTGGTGCCGGCGGCTTTGATCTTCGCCGGCCTGTGGCTTATGGAAACGCCGCGGAAGGCAGTGCTGCAAAGTGGCGCGATCTTCGCGGGGATTCTCCTCACCACGCAAGTGAGCCAGAGGCTGTACTACGGATCCTGGCTTCCCAACACCTACACCCTCAAGCTCGAGGGAATTCCTCTCGCCACGCGTCTTCTCGACGGCCTCGCGTTCTCGACGCCTCTCATCATCGAGTCTCTTCCTCTGTGGATTCTGGCCCTGACCGCCTTCCGCGCGTCTCCGGCGCTGGGACGCGGTCTGCTCGGCCTGTGCGGCGCGGCGACCGCGTACCAGATCTACGTCGGCGGAGACAGCTGGCCGGGGCATTGGCGGTTCACCACTCCCTACTGGCCGCTCGCGGCCATCGTGGCCGCGGCCTCCCCGTTTCTGGCCGGTCCACTTCCGCGGAGGTGGTTGCTGGCCGCCGTCGTGCTGATCGCTGGTAACGCGCGGTTCGCGGACGAGCTGCTTCTCGTTCGGGAGCCTTTCGGGGTCGAGGGCAACCGCGACAATGTCCGCGTGGCCCTGGCCCTGCGTCGCCTCACCACGGAGAAGGCGAGCGTGGGCGCCGCCTGGGCCGGCGCGCTGCCCTACTACTCCGAACGGCGCGGCATCGACTTTCTGGGAAAGTCGGACCGGTACGTCGCCCTGCGTCCCCCGGACCTGAGCGGCGCCATCGCCTGGGGCGGTCTCCACAGCGTCCCGGGGCACAACAAGTACGATCTCGCTCACTCGGTGGATCAACTGAAGCCCGACTACGTTCAGATGTTCCGTTGGGGAAACCAATCGGCGGATTCATCCCCCTATGTCACGGTCTGGTACGGCCGCTTTCTGCTCCGCCTTCGTCGCGACTCGGAGAACGTCCGATGGTCCCAGTTGAGGTGCGGACCGGCCGACTGCCGCGCCATCAACCCCTGGCGGTGAGGACCGGGTTAGCCTCTGAGGATGAGATTCAAGTGCCGGGCGGTCGGACTCGATTTCATCGAAGGGGCGCCCTATCGTTTCGAGAACGTGGTGGAGCTTGAGGCGACGCCCGACGCGGTGTTCGACATCTTCGCCGATGGCGAGAGCTGGCCGCGCTGGTTTGAGGGGATCAGGAGTGTGGTCTGGACCGGCCCCGAGCCGAAGGGTGTCGGCACCACTCGCACGGTCACGTTGACCACCATGACGGTGTACGAGCATTTTCTCGCCTGGGACCGGGGACGGCGCTTCGCTTTCCGCTTCGAAGGCTCCTCCCTGCCCCTCTGCCGCGCGGGCGTCGAGGACTACCGGCTCGAGGATTTGGGTGGTGGTCGCACCCGGTTCCACTACGGCGTTTACCTCGAGCCCTCTCTGGTGGTCCGCCTGGCCGGCCCGATCGCCCACGCTCAGTTCACCTCTATGTTCCGCACGGCCGCTTGGGGGTTGAAGGCGTACGTGGCCGCCGCTTTGCGGCCGTAGGACGCGGGAAGTCTGGGAGACGCGCCGCCGGCCCCCGGGAGCACTTCAGCCGGTTGAGGGGGTGACGGTAAAATCCGCACGCCGGGTCCCACCCGGTGCTCATGGCCACAGACGAACTCTCCCTTTCCATCACACCCGCCGCGCGGTACGACACAATTGATGTCACCGCCCAGATCGCTGCCCGCTTCGGCGACGTCCTCTCCCGGCACGGCCGCGCCCTCTACTGCTCCCTTCACACCACCGCGGGGTACCTCGAGGAGAGCCTCGCGAGCCGCCTCCTGCGCCGCGACGGTCAGCTCTCGAACTTCTTCCAGCCGTTCCGAACCGTGTTCCCCCAAGGCGCCGAGTACCGCCACGATCAGCTCCACCTGCGGTCCGAGCTGAGCGATGAGCAGAAGGCGGTGGAGCCGCTCAACGCGGATTCCCACCTCACCTTCATCGGCGCGGGCATGCGCAACTGCGCGACTTATCGGACGCGCGCCTCGGTTCCCGTCTACTTCATCGACCTCGACGGCACCTGGCAAGGCGAGCGCCGCAGCCGCACCACCACGGTGCTGGCCTACGACAAGTCCGAGCCCGTCGAGCGCCTGACCATTCCCATCCCGGTTTCGCGCCACCCCGTGGACTCCATCAATCTGGGCGACCCCAAGGGAGAGTTCAGCGAGCAGGTGGCCGAACTGCTCAGGAAGCACGGGATCGAGAAGGGCCGGCTCGACATCGCGCTCGAGCCCGGAGAACCCAACGCCGGCCTCACCGTCAACGAGTACGAGACCATGCTGATGCGTCACGACCTCGCCGAGGTGCTGCGCAACCCGCTGCGTTTCGCCGCGATCAAAGGCGCGCACATGTTGAACGACCCGCGTGCCATCCCGGGCAAGACCATTGACTACGCCAAGTACGACCTCGTGGTCCTCTTCAACCAGCTGATGGAAGCGCTGCATGTCGAGGAGTCCGTGGTGGAGCGGTTGCTGTCCCGGCTCATCGCCCTGCCCGCGAACCGCTTCCTGCGCATGAAGCGGGGGGTCAGCTTCGGCGTCTCCGACGCCTCGGGCGAACCGTCATTGATCCGCGGGCGCTACCAGAGCCCGATCCTCGTGCAATGGCGCAGCGCCGAGCGCCAGCAGCGCCGCGTCGAAGTGGCGCTCCACCGCTTCCTCTAAGAGCCTGCTCGGCCGCCCCTTCGGGATAAGGCCGAGGCTTACCGCTTCCTCGGCGCCCGCGCGCCCTTGCCGACTTTTGCTCCCCAGCGTTCCCGGTTGCCTTCGATCCGCGCCTTCACCAGGGCCTTCACCACGGCCGCGGGGATGGGGCGATCGGGGGTGAACTGGATGGTCCCCTTGCTCCGCTTGAATCCCTCGAGCTTGTCCGCGAAACGCTCCGCGTTGAGCGCGCCGTAGAGCGCGCAATGGTGAGTGGCGGCGCCGAAGTAGAGCAACGGGTGCCCCTCGAGCTTGAAGCCCGCAAGGCCATAGCCGATGTACTCCGTGGCGCCCGGCGCGGCCGCCTTGATCTGCGCACGCAGCCTCTGCAGCGCCTCGCGCTGGTCCGCTGGGAGAGAGGCCAGATAGGCATCGATGGTGGTCGGTTTGGCCATGGCTCGATTGTACCCGCGGGTAGCGAGAGTCAGCGGCCCAAAGGCACCGTAAGATCCTCGCTTTCAGGGCAGTAGGGAACAACTCGGGAGGCCGGCGATGAAACATGGACGAACCTCATTGGCGGCGCTCTCGACGTGGCTGGTGCTGAGCGCCCTGGCCCGAGCCCAGAGCCCGGCTCCGACTGGATACGCGGGCCTCGTCGCGGTCTTCGATGAGTGGCGCGCCTTCGAGCGCCCATCCCTCGCGGACGGCGCGCCCGACTACAGCGCGCCCGCCATGGCCCGCAAGCTCGAAGGACTGAAGGCCTTCAAGAGCCGGCTGGCCGCACTCTCGCCCGACTCGTGGCCGCGCCACCAGCAGATCGATCACGCCCTCGTCCGTGCACAAATGGATGGTCACGAGTTCTATCTGCGCGTGCTTCAGCCCTGGGTTCGCGATCCCGCGTTCTACCAGTCGATCTGGACGGACCAGAGCGACACCCCGGAGCATGAAGGGCCGACGCATCACGCGGTGGTGGAGTTGTGGACGTACGTCTTCCCCCTGTCGGCAGTCGACGACGCGCGGCTCACCGCGGAACTGCGGACCATTCCCCCGCTGCTCGACCAGGCGCGCCGCAATCTCACCGGGAATGCTCGCGACCTCTGGCTCACCGGCACGGGCACGATGCACGCGCAATCGGCGGACCTGGGCCGCCTCGCGGAGCGCACGACGGCGGCGAGCGCGCCCCTCCGCTCGGCCATCGCCCAGGCTAAGGCGGCCACGGACGGGTTCGTGACGTGGCTGGAATCGCAAGCCGCGTCGAAGACCGGCCCGTCGGGAATCGGCAAGGAGCAGTACACCTCAAGCCTGCGCAATGTGCATCTCGTGCCGATGTCGTGGGAGGACGAAGTCGCGCTGCTGAAGCGCGAGCTGAACCGGGCGCACGCGTCGTTGAAGCTCGAAGAGGCGCGCAACCAGGGCCTGCCCCCGCTCACCCTGGCGCGGAACCCGGAGGAGTTCCAGGCCCGTGCCGACGCTTCGGCCGCCAAGTACATGGCGTTCCTGAAGAACAAGCCGGTGCTCACGGTGCAGGACTATCTGGAACCCGCGTTGCGCCGACATCTGGGATCCTTCGTGCCCGAACAAACGCGCAACTTCTTTGCCATCGCCACTCACTACGAACCGGTGACCCTCTACACGCACTTCTACCACTGGTTCGACCACGAATGGCTGAAGGCAGCGCCGCATCCAAGCGCGATACGCCGCAAAGCGTGGCTCTACAACGTCTGGGACAGTCGGTCCGAGGGCATGGCGACCGCGTTCGAGGAGATCGTCATGAACGCCGGCTACTACGACGACAACCCGCGCGCTCGCGAAATCGTGTGGATCATGCTCGCGCAGCGGGCGGCACGCGGCCTGGCCTCGCTCTATGCCCAGGCGAACGAATTCGACATCGCCAAGGCCAAGGCGTTCCAGGTGCAATGGACCCCGCGCGGGTGGATGCGCCCCGACCTCGATCTCCTTGGCTTTGAACAGCAGCTCTACCTGCGTCAGCCCGGTTATGGCACGAGCTACGTGACCGGCAAGGCCCTCATCGATGAATTGATTCGAGAGCGGGCTGCCCAGCTCGGAGACCGCTTCACACTGAGCGGATTCTTCGACGATGTGAATGGCGCCGGCATGATCCCCGTATCGCTCATCCGATGGGAACTCACCGGCAAGAGATAGGTGGCCGGGCCATGCCTGCTTTTCCGCCGAGCCCCCGCGCGAGGGCGGCGGTGCGGGCCTGCAGCCAGGAACCCGAGGTTGAAGAGACTGATCGACGCGCGCGTCCCTCTTCCTAGAGCGGCGTGATCGAGAGCGAGAGAATGTCCGAACAGCCCTCGCGGATGCGCTGAAGAACCGCGGCATCGGGTTCGCGGCTCATCTGAAGGCGTGCGCTCGCCGCTTCGGCCCCCGCGAAAACCACGTTCTCCGCCTGTCCGATGTTGATCCCCGCGAGCTTCAGTTCACTGAAGACGTGGGCCAGGACTCCGACGCGGTCGCGATGCCGGACGGTGAGGAGGTGCGTGGCCGGGGTGCGATCCGCGAGGTTCACGGCGTTTGGCACCTGTCCCGTGGTCTTGAAGACGCGAATGATGCGGACCGTCTCCTCCGCGATCGCGTTCTGAGCCTGGTCCGTGGAAGCGCCCACGTGATGAGTGCCGACGACGCCGGGGAGATTGATGATGGGGTCCTCGAAAGAGCCCGACCCGCCCTCCGGTTCGCGGGAGAAGACGTCGAGCCCCGCGCGCAACCCCCGGTCTCGGACCGCCGCGAGCAAGGCGGCCTCATCGACCACCTCACCCCGACTGGTATTCACGAAGAAGGCGCCGGTGCGCATGGCCCCGAAGAACGCGGCATCGAGGAGGCCCCGCGTTTCTTTGGTCAAAGCCAGATGGACGGTCACGATGTCCGCAGCCATCGCCATCTCGTGAATCGAAGCGGCCGCGGTGACCCCAAGCTCACGCGCCGACACCTCGTTGAGGGAACGAGAGAAGGCGACCACGCGCATGTCGAAAGCCCGGGCGCGGCGGATCACCTCCCGGCCGATGGGACCGAGCCCCAGAACCCCAAGCGTGCGCCCGGCGAGACCGCGCGCTTTCCCGTACTCGGCCTTCTTCCAGACGCCGCGCTTCAGGTCCGCGGTCTGCTCGGTGATGCGCCGATCCAGGGCAAGGATCAGCCCGAACGCCAGTTCGGCCACCGCGATCGCATTCTTCCCCGGACAGTTCGACACGGCGATGGCCCGCGCCGACGCGGCTTTCAAGTCGATGGTGTTGACGCCGGCGCCGGCGCGGACGATCAGCCCGAGCCGGCCCGCGCGCTCGATCTCAGAAGCGGAGACCTTGGTCGAACGAACGACGAGGACGTCCGCGGACGACTCCGACAGGCGTGCGCCCAGAGCGTCACCCGAGAGCTCGGGTTCGTACAGCACTTCGCAACCCACGGCTCGCAATCCGGCGAGACCCGCCTCCTCGAACTTATCCGCGACCAGGACCTTCACCTTTGCTTCAACCTCCGTGAACGTGTATCACACGACGTGCGCGGGTAGATGATGACACGCTGGCGCGTAAGGTCGGCGGCGGCCTGCCCCTGGGGGCGCCTGAGCAAGCCGCTCCGCTTCAAGGCCGACCGCCATTTTTAGGTGGATAATCGACGCCATGAGTAACGAGACGGTCGCTCACAAGCTCGCGGGCAGCCCGACCAACCCGCTGTGGCATGTCCTCTTGTACTACGTCCTTCTTTTCGGGGCCACCGCGGCGATCGTCTCAATCGCGCCTCAGACCCTCGAGTATGTGAATTCCCCGCTGCCCGTGTCCGGCTTCATCTCCGGGCCCACGGGCGCCGCGAACGCCCCCGGAGTGGCCCTCGCCCCGTGGCGCGTGGTGGTGGCCACGGTGGTCTCGCTCGCCAGCGCGTGCGCCCTGATGCTGCCCGTGACCTGGGTGTACGTGCAGACGCGGCGCAAGAAGGGCTTCGAGCAGTCCATCGTGCAGACCCTCATCTTCCTGCCCCTCGTGGTCTCCGGGGTGATCCTGCTCGTGCAGAACAGCGCCGCCCTCGCCTTCAGCCTGGGCGGCATCGTGGGAGCGGTCAGCTTCCGGAACCGGCTTCGCGACACCAAGGACACGATCTTCATCTTCCTCGCCATCGTCATCGGTGTGGCCGCGGGAGTTCATGCGCTGCTGGTGGCCGCGACGGTCTCCGTGTGCTTCAACGCCGTGGCGGTGGTGATGTGGTGGACCGACTTCGGGAGATCGGGCGCGCAGCTCGAGGGCCCGCCCGCCCGCGAGCGGCTCGAACGCGCCAAAGCCATGGCCAACCGGAGCAGCGCCTTCGTCTCCATGGTTGATCGGGAATTGCTCCGGTCGATGGCGCCCGAACAGCTCGACGTTCTGGCCGAACGGGCGCGGGCGCGGCTCAGGAAAGCCGAAGCCAAGGCCGGACTCGAAGAGCAGGCGGTGCCCTCCCGCGATCGCACGCTCCGCATCGAGGAGAGACCGAATGTCCGTGAGGCCCGGACCGCCATCGAGCAGGCGCTGTCGTGGCACACCAAGCGTTACGACCGGGTGAGCGAGTCGGTCACCGGAGACGGCCCGACCGTTCTCTACCGGGTCCGCCTCAAGAAGAGCGCCAGCGGGGATGAGCTTCTCGACCGCCTCCGCGCCACCGCGCCGGACGCGATCCGCAAGGCCGAGTTCGTCGACTAGCTCGCCTTCGCGCGGGGGGTCTCCGGCGCGGCGTGTACCTGCCACCACGCCATTGCCTCTGCCTGGGTCCAAGGATCCACGGCCATGCTCTTGAGGGCGAGGCCCACCTCGTCGGCACCGGCCGGACGCTTTTCCGGATCTTTCTCCAGGCATCGCATCAGGAGATCCTCGAGGGCAGGCGGCACGCTGACCCCCGCGCGGCGCGAGGGCGGCACCGGTTTCGACTGCAGGTGGCTCGCGATCATCTTGAGCCCGGTGTCCGCCTCGAACACCATCTTTCCCGTGAGCATGAAGTACGCGACACAACCAAGGGCGTAGATATCGGCTCGGCCATCGAGGGGCTCGCCGCGGACCGCTTCGGGCGCCATGTAGGCGGGAGTGCCGGGCGTCAGACCGTCCTGGGTCGTCTGCGAATCGATCATGCCTTCGCTGTTGAGAGATTTCACCAGCCCGAAGTCCAG
>JAGNNV010000372.1 GCA_017990495.1 Vicinamibacteria bacterium | reverse complement strand
TGGTCCCAGAGGAAGTCGTCGGTTTCGGTGACGGGGAACCCGACGCCGCGGCCGAACTTCTGCTTGCTGCCGAGGAAGTAGAACGCGGTGACCATCGTGGAAGGCGCAGCCTGCCAGTTGATCTTGAAGTTGTAGGAGGGGAGAAGGGTGTCGTCAAACGTGCCCGCGAAGCGGCAGTTCTTGATGTCCTGCTTGCCGTAGGTGCCGTAGAACCACAGCTTGTCTTTGATGATCGGACCGCCAAGGTCGAAGCCGTAGTCCTTGATGGAGTCGATGCTGTCGCCAACTTCACGGAAGGCGGTAGCGCCACCCTCGGCCTGGCAATGGCCGGCGCCGCCACGGAGGCGCGCATCGGTCTTGAGGGAGTCGGGGAGGTTGCTGGACTGCCACTTGGAGTCGGTGACGAGGTAACGGCCGCCGCCATGGAACGTGTTGGTGCCGCGCTTGGTCACCATGTTGAGGCCGAAACCGCCGGTCTGCATGGTGAGATCGCCGCCGCCGGTGGAGACGTTGATTTCCTGGAAGGCGTCGAAGTCGAAGTAGGTGGGAGAGGCGCCGGTGGCGGCCATGTCGGTGATGACCAGACCGTCGAGCGACCACACGCGGTCGCCCGCGTAGGAACCCTTGCCGGCCACGGAGGCCTGCTGGCCGTTCTCGTTGCCCGCGATGTTGACGCGGTCGACCAGAGCGCCGGCGACCTGGTTCATGATGCCCCAGGGGTCGCGGGAGTTCGGGACGTCGATGAGGTCCTGGCTGGTGAGGTTGGCGCTGGTGCCGCGCTTCTTCACGTCGACGAGGGCGGACTCGGCGGTGACTTCAACCGTTTCGGACTGTCCGCCGACCTTCATCGCGATGTCGAGGGTCGCGCTGAGACCGGTCTGGACCGTGATCCTGCGGTTGGCGCTGCCGAAGCCCGACAGATTCACCGTGACGGTGTAATCGTTGGGATCGAGGTTGAGGAAACGGAAGGTGCCGTCAGCGCCGGTGACGCTGCTGCGCGAACCCGCTTCGCCGGAGATCGTGACCGAGGCGCCGGGCAGAACCGCGCCCGACTGGTCGACGACCTTGCCGTAAACGTTGCCCGAGGCCGTCTGGGCGAAAGCCCCGACACTTGCCATCAAAAGGATGGCGAGGCCGAGAGTGAAGATTTTCTTCATTCGATACTCCTAGTTAAGGTTGTTTGAACGTTGGGGGACTGTGAACGGCGTGCTCTTCGACAAAGCAAGCCCGATACCAGTGGGGCCATTTGGACCCCGATTGCTCCCAACTATAAGGAACTCAATCCCTTGTGGCAACCATCCGGCCGACTAGTTGAACGGTCTGGCCACCTGCTACATCCAAAAGAAATCCTGCGGATCCTGTTTATTGGATGCTCAACGGGTGGGACCGAGGCCCAGACGCTGACGAACGCGTCCAATATCCCGTGCTTCGATGGCCGGAGGAGCCACCTCGAGATATCGCCGGAAGAAGGATTCGGCCTCGGCCGATCGGCCGAGCCTGTCGAGAACGGAGGCCAGATTGAAAAGCGTCTGGTAGTCGCGGGGATTGAGATCGGTGGCGGTGCGCCAGTGGACGATGGCCTCGTCGAGCCTTCCCTCCTGGGCCGCCATGACCCCGAGGGTGTTGTGGGCCTTGGCGGTTCGCGGATCGAGATCGAGGGCCTGGGTCAGGGCGGTTCGCGCTCCCACGCGGTCCCCGGTCATCAGAGCGAGGGTCCCTAGATTCACGAAGCCCATGGCGTTGCCGGGGTCGAGGCCGCGCGCCATTTCGAAGGCCTCTCGCGCAGCCGCGGTCTGACCGAGCGCGGCGCGGGCCAGGCCGAGGGCCGTGACCACGTCGTAGTCGAGGGCCGCGCCTTTGACGTAAGGGTCGAGCAGAGCCACCGCCTCCCGGGCCTTGCCGGCCTCGGTAAGGTAGGCCGCAAGCAGGGCCAGCCCTTCGGCATCAAGGGGCTTCAGCTCAACCGCGCGCCGAGCGGCCACGATGGCCGCAGCGAGATTGCCGCGGGCGCGCTCGAGATAGGCGAGCTGGAGACTCGCTCCGGCCATGTTGGGGCGCTGGCGCAGGTTCTCGTGGGCAAGCCCGATGGCTTCATCGATCCGGCCCTCCATGAATGCGGTCACCACGGCGCGGTTGCGGGTGTCGATCTCGATGAGGTTCTTGGGGTCGTCGGCCTCACCGTAAACATCCTTCTGTTCCACCTGCGACGAAGCGGCAATGTAGCCGAGGGCGCGGAGGCGTTCGAGGGTGGCCGCGTCTTCGGCCCCGCGATTCACCCCACGATCACGCGCGCGCTCCCGCGTGAGCGAGGAGCGGAGGCGGTCGAGCGTCTCCGGCTCGCGGGCAACGAGGTTTTTCGCTTCTTTCGGATCCGCGGGCAGATCGTAGATTTCGGGCAAAGGCAGATCGATGTATTTGTGGCGGCCGTCGTACACGCCGCGCAGCGGAGCCCATCCCTGGTTGAGGGACGTGGAAAGTGATTCGAAGTAGGAGGTAAATCCCTCTGCGGCCTTCGCGCCGAGTGCCACCGGCCACAAACTCGTTCCGGGCAGATCCTTGGCCGCGGTCATGCCGAGCGCGTCGAGCACGGAGGGAAGAATGTCGATATGACGCGCGGGGGCCGCCACCTCGATGCCGGACACGCCGGGCAGGCGGAAGATGAGGGGAACGTGAAGGGTGGGCTCGTAGGCGAAGATCCCGTGGGTCGACTCGCCGTGTTCTCCGAGCGATTCGCCGTGATCGGAGGTGAGGATCACGAGGGTCTTCCTCCCTCGCGGCCCGTCGAGGATGGGCTTCAAGAGGGGTTCGAGCGCCGCGTCCACCGCCTCGACCTCTCCATAATAAGGATCGGCCCGGTGTCTCGACCCGAACGGCTCCCCCGCCTGGTAGGGGAAATGAGGGTCATAGAGATGGACGAAGGCGAAGAACGGGCGGTCCTGGTGCTCCTCGATCCAGCGGACGGCGCGGGCGACTGTCTCCGTGCCCTTACGATCCGGCACCATGAACGGAGATTGGCGCTCGATGGCCGCGGTGTTGTCGTCGTAAAGGTCGAAACCCCGATCAAGACCAAAGCGCGAGTCGAGGACGAAGGCGCTCACGAACGCGGCGGTGTCATAGCCGCGCGCCTTCAGCAGCGTGGCCATGGTTTCCTGGTCGGTGGGAAAACGGAAGCCGGTGTTGTCGCGAACCGTGTGAGTGAGGGGATACTGCCCGGAGAGGATGTTCGCGTGCGAGGGCAGTGTGACCACGTTGTGCGCGTGTGCCTGCTCGAAGCGCACGCCTTCCCGGGCGAGGCGGTCGATCCAGGGGGTCTGAACCCTGGTGTTTCCATAGACGCCGAGGGCGTCCGCGCGCAGGGTGTCGATGGAGATGAGCAACACCGAGAGCCCGGGATCCCTCGGCAGGTTCTTCGGTCGCATGAGGAAGAACCCGGCCGCGGCGGCGAGCACGAGGACCGCCGCCATCTGAGCGGCCCGCTTCCACCGGATGGCACGGGCCGGGGGTTCTTCAGGTGTTACGGAAGGAGAGGGTTCGGCGGAAGATCGGGCCACAGTGGAACGATTCTATGT
>JAGNNV010000371.1 GCA_017990495.1 Vicinamibacteria bacterium | reverse complement strand
ACGTTCAATCGGAAGAAGAGGTCCTCGCGGAACTCGCCGGACCGCACCATGGCATCGAGGTCGCGATGGGTCGCGGCGACGAGGCGCACGTCCACCTTGAGCTGCCGCGTGCCGCCGAGGCGCTCGAAGGTCTGCTCCTGCAGGACGCGCAGCAGCTTCACCTGGACGCCGCGCGGCAGGTCGCCGATCTCGTCGAGAAACAGTGTGCCTCCGTCGGCGAGCTCGAAGCGGCCGCGGTGCTCGCGGTCCGCGCCGGTGAAGGCGCCGCGCTCGTGGCCGAACAACTCCGATTCGATCAGCGTCTCCGCCAGTGCCGCCACATTCACCGCCACCAGCGGAGCGCGGCTCCGCGGGCTTGCGTAGTGGATGGCGCGGGCCAGGAGTTCCTTGCCCGTGCCGCTCTCCCCGTGGATCAGGATAGTGGCGCGGCTCGCCGCCGCGCGGGCGGCCATGTTGATCGCCTCCTGCATGCGCGCGTTGCTGGTCTCGAGCCCGGCCAGGCGATAACGCGATTCGACCTGCGCGCGGAGCGCCTTGTTCTCCGACACCAGCGCCCGGCGCTCGAGCGTGCGCGCCACCAGCACCTCCAGCTCGTCGAGGTCCACGGGCTTGCCGAGGTAGTCGGCGGCCCCGCGCTTCATGGCGTCGACCGCGCTTGCCACCGTGCCATAGGCGGTCATCACCACCACCGGGATCTCGGGGTTGAGGCCCCGGACGGCCTCCAGCAGTTCGATGCCGGTTTTCCCGGGCATTCGCAGGTCGGTGAGCACCAGGTCCACCGTGCGCGCCGCCACCACCGCAAGCGCTTCGTCCGGGCTGCCCACGGCCTCCACCTCGTAGCCGGCTTTGCGCAGGAACCCGGCGAGCACGCGTCGCTGCGGCTCCTCGTCGTCCACGACCAGGATGAAACGCTCAGCCACGCGCGTGATCCCTTCCCGCGGGCAGCCGCACGGTCATCAGCGTGCCTGCGCCTGGCTTCGAGTCGACCTCGATGGTTCCGCCGTGGCCGGTGACGATCTGCTGCGTGACCGCGAGACCGACGCCGGTGCCGTCCGGCTTCGTCGTGTAATACAGGTCGAAGATCTTGGGCAGCTCCGTGGGTTCGATGCCGCAGCCGCTATCGCGGACCTCGATGGCATGCCCGGCACTGTCCCGGCGCAGCGCGAGTGAGACCCGCCCATCCGCGGGCGTCGCATCTATGGCGTTCCGGATCAGGTTATCGAGGGCCTCCCGCAGCTGGGCGGGATCCACGAGCGCAGTATCTGACCCCGGAGCCTTCACCTCGACGCGGACGCCGCGAGACAGAGCGAGGGAGGAGGCCCGCTCACCCGCATCCCGCACCAGCGCGCAGAGGTCCACGGACTCCGGAGCGAGTCGGGGCGGCCGCGCGTACTCGAGGAACTGCTGCACGATCCGGTCGATGCGCTGGGTCTCGGAGGTCATCACCGAGAGAAGGTCCTCGAGTTCGGCCCGCTCGGGACCACTTTCGGGCACGCTGCTCAGAAACTCGCGCCTCAGGCGCTGGGCCGTCATCGATGCGGCATTGAGGGGGTTTCGCACCTCGTGAGCCACGGTGGAGGCGAGTTCGCCCATCGCGGCCAACCGGTCCCGCCTCCGCAGCGCCTCCTCCGCGCGCGCATGTTTCTCGCTGAGCGCACCGTACTTCCGGTTGAGCCCGGCGAGGCCGAAGGCGAAGGCCACCAGCGCGGAGGCGGCGGCCACCGAAGCGGTGAGGCGCAGGGTCATGCGCTGCTCGACCCGCTGCACGTTGTCGAGGCGCATGCCCAGGCGGAGCCGCGCCGTCTCGCCTTCGGCAAGGACAACGTCGTCCGCGAACTCGAGGACGGGGCGCCCGCTCACGTTGAGCGAGCGCTCGGAGATGGCGGCGGGCGCGTCGGCCGGAGCGTCGCCCAGGGCGATGCGTTCACCCGCGTGTTCGAAGACCGTGTACGCGATCGCCGGGCTGCCGCTCGTGATCTCCGTGAGCAGGGACTCGAGTGAGGCCGGCTTCTCGAGTGCCGCGATTTCAGTCGCGTCCACGGTCACGAGGATGGCGCCGCCGCGCGGACGTTTCACCCCCGCGGCGACGCGTTCGCCGCCGGCGCGCGATGCGTGCGGGCCGGTCACGACTTCGTCTTTCCCTTCCTGGAGGATCTGCCGAATCACCGCGCCTCCACCGCTCCCCCCGCCACCACCCCAACCGCGCCCGAGTCCACCGCCTGCTCCGCGGGCCCACCCCGCGCGCGGGCCTCGGCCGGGGCGTTCGCCTTCAGGCTCGGCTGAGGCGCCCTCGTCTTCACGTCTTCCGTCCGCGCCGAACACCGCCACTCGCAACAGCGGGTCCCGCGCGGTGACCGAGGCGACGACGGCTTGGGAGAGCTGCCGCTTTTCGTCGAGGGCCGAGAGCGCCCGCGCCTGATCGAGCAGGCGATTGCCAAGCTGAGTGGCGGCGAAGGCGGATGCGGCATGGTTCGAGCGCGCCGCCGCCGCCACGCTTTCGCGCAGCGCGTGGGCCTGCTCGCGCAACAGACCGACCAGTTCGCCGCGGGTCTCGCGATCGTCGTACCAGACGAGACCGACGAGGGCCAGCGCCACGGCCAACGCGGCCATGGTCAGCATGAGGCTGCGGCGCCGGCTGGTCACATACCGGACCTCAGGCCGCGGGCCAGGACGGTTCGCGCCGGTCGATCATTGACCCAGGAGGCGGCCAAGCCACGACCGCCGCTTGTTCCCCGCCTCGGAGCCGGCGCCGCCTTCATTGTGTTTCGCTTCTTTCGTCTCGCGGCATCGGCAACGGTCCGCGGGCTTCACGTCGCCCAGGACCTGCTCCACATGCGCTCCGCAGCCGCTGTACGTGGGGCGGCCACACTTCGAACAGCTCACGCGCCGGCACATTAGAGGCCACCTTCCGCGGCCGCCGGCGATGCGGTCTCTTCTTGCATGGCGATGCGCCTGCGCACGGCGGCCATATCGAGCGCCTGCACCTTCAGGATGAACTCGTCGAGGGCTGCGGCCGGGATGGCTCCGGGCTGCAGGCCGAGCAGGACACCGTCGCGCAAGACCATCAGGCTCGGGATCGACTGGATGTGGAAGGCTTCCGCCAGGCCAGGTTCGGCCTCCACGTCGACCTTGCCGAACACCACTTCCGGGTGCTGAGCGGCGGCCGCCTCGAAGACCGGGCCGAAGGCCCGGCAGGGGGCGCACCACGCGGCCCAGAAGTCGAGCAGGACCACGCCCTTGCTGATCGTGGCGTCGAAGTTCGCCTCGGTTACTTGAATGATTGCCATAGTTCTCTCCACCTGATGAGAGCCACGGCCGCGAAAAAGGGTTCGGTTTGTTGCATAGGCACTTTCAAACCGCCCGGGCGGTCGACGATGAGCCCTGTTCGGACGCCGTGATCTGGAGACCGCGGTGTGGCGAACCGCGCAGGGCGTCGATCAGATCGTCGACCACGGGTGAACCGATCGGGCCGGACCCGACCACCGCCCGCAGGACCACGGATGGCAACGCGGGACGGATGCGCACCTCGGCGAGCACTCCCTCGCGCAGCTCGGCCTCGACGGCGTGCTCGGGCAAAAGGCCGAGGG
>JAGNNV010000370.1 GCA_017990495.1 Vicinamibacteria bacterium | reverse complement strand
GTGGCGCGGCGCGCGGGCACCCAGGTGGCCACGAGAGCGGCCACGGCGAGGACCACAAACGACAGCGCCAGCACCGCGGGATCGAAGGGGCTCACCTGGTAGAGCATGGAACTCACCAGTTGCCCCGCGGCGAGTGCGAGCAGGATTCCGAGGCCGAGCCCGGCGCCCGCGAGTGCGGCGCCTTCGCGGAGGAACAGCTCCACCACGCCCCGGGCCGACGACCCGAGGGCCATGCGGATGCCGATCTCGCGGGTGCGCCTCGCCACCACGTACGACTTGAGCCCGTAGATCCCGATCACCGCGAGGATCAAGGCCGCGAAGCCGAAGAGCGAGAACAGTCGCGCGCCGCTGCGCACGCCCCACAAGGGGAGACTGTCGTCGCGGAACGAGAGCAGGGTGGCCGCGGAGACCACGGGGAGATTGGGATCGAGCGCGCGCAGTTCGCGGCGCACGTTCTGGACCATGGTCGAGGCGGTCGCAGGGTCGGCGCTCTTGATCCGCACGTGGAGGTTCAGGCTCGACTGGAAGTTCGCGCCCACGGGCTCATAGAAGAAGGGAACGGGTGCGGGGTCGAAAAGACTCTGGCGCAGTCCCGGGGCCACACCGACCACCTGCAGCGCTTCGACCGGAGATTCGGAGGCGCCATCCTGAGAGATGTGGACTCCCTTGCCCGGTCCGCCGCCCGCTCCGTATTGCACGGTGCGGCCGATGGGGTCTTCGCTTCCGAAGAGCTGACGGGCCAGCGGCTCGCTGATGATCACCGGCTTGAGGCCGGTGACGCCCACCTCTTCATTGGTATCGAACTCGCGGCCGCGCAGCAGGGTGAGCCCAAGCGATTTGAAGTAGTTCGCGCCGACGATGACGTGCTGGGCGCTGATGCCGTTGGCGGCGCCCGTGCCGTCTCGCTCCGGGTCTCCGGCCTTGCGCACGCGGCGCGAACTCGAAAAGGCGCCGAAGGGCACGGTGGACGCGACACTCGCCGCCTCGACGCCCGGCATGGCCCGCACGCGGTCGAGCACCGAACCGTAGAGCTGCTGCGAACGCGCGCTGTCGTAACCGGCGAGGGCGGGATCGAGTTCGAAAAGCAGGCCGGAATCGAGCTGGAACCCGGGATCCGATTCGGCGGCGGCGAGCGACCCGCGCACGAAGAGGCCGCCAGTGGCGAGGAGCGCGAGGCTCAGGCCGATCTGCAGAACCACCAGGACATTGCGCGGAGCGAGCAGCCAGAAACGTCCGCGGGCGCTCGAAATCGCCCCGCCTTCGCCGGCCTGCTCCTTGAGCTGGGGGAAGACGTCGAGCCGCGAGAGCTTCAAGGCCGGGCCGAGCCCCGATACCACGGTGGCGAAGAGACAGAACAGGAA
The DNA here is from genome assembly GCA_017990495.1 of Vicinamibacteria bacterium. Lineage (GTDB taxonomy): Bacteria > Acidobacteriota > Vicinamibacteria > Fen-336 > JAGNNV01 > JAGNNV01. Next base: position 2,230 of record JAGNNV010000370.1, on the reverse strand, counting down.
GGTGGCCCCAAGCACGCGGACGTCGGGGGTCAACGGAAACACGATGGCGAGTGGAGCGACTGCGATGAACGATGACACCAGCAGTCGGGTGAGAGCGTAGGCGATGCCAAGGCCGAAGACGCCGCCGAGCATGGCCAACACGAAGCCTTCGGTCAGGAGCTGCCGGATCACGCGCCAGCGTCCCGAGCCGAGGGCGAGGCGCAACGCGATCTCCTTCTGCCTCGCTTCGCCGCGGGCCAGCAGCATGTTGGCGAGGTTGAAGCAGGCCACGATCAACACCACGCTGGCCAGGGCGAGCAGGATGGCGTTCGCGGCGGCGATGGGTGTGTCGGACTGGGGATTCGTGCTCACCGACATGCGTGAGAGGGGAGCCAGGGTCACCGTGTGGTCCTTGTTCTCCGCGGGGTAAGCCTCGGCCAGCCGGGTTCCCACGAGCTTCGCCTGCGCCGAAGCGCTTTCGAGGGTGGCTCCCTCCTTGAGCTGGCCCACCAGGATCAGGTTGCGATGGGTGCGGTCGGCGAGCTTCGTGCCCTGGCTCTCCTCGGACTTTTGGAAGTCGTTGAGGGTGGCGTCGTACATGCTGAGGGGAAGCCACAGTTCGGGGGCGGCGAGAGCCATGGTGCCGCTGAAGCCATCGGGCGCCACTCCAACCACGGTGAGGTTTCGGGCGTTGACCTTGATCTGGCTGCCCAGGATGTTCGCGTCGCCTCCCATCTTCTTCCACAGGCCGTAGCCGAGGATGGCCACCGGAGTCTCCCGTCCCGGCGTTTCCTCGTCGGCGGAGAAAGCCCGGCCCAGATGCAGACGCACGCCCAGGGTCTGGAAGTAGTTCGAGGAGACGGTGTCGCTGAACACCCGCCGCGTGGTCTCGCCTTCGGTCAACCCGACCATGGCGAAGTTGTGGGCCATCACGTGCTCGAACGAGTCGTTGCCGCTGCGGATATCGAGGTAGTCGGGATAGGAGAACGCGCGGTACGAATCGTGCCGGGTTTCGTCCTTATGGAAGAGACCCACGATGCGTTCGGCGGGGACGCCGGCGATGGGCCGCAGCAGGATCACGTTCACCAGCGAGAAGATCGCGCTGTTGACCCCGATGCCGAGGGCCAGAATCGCCACCGCGATCCGGGTGAAACCGAGGTCCTTCTTCAGGCGACGCAGGCTCAGCATCACATCGGTCTTGAAATTCATAGACGGTTCTCCAGTGTCTGAGGAGTACGGGAAGCGGCGCGGCAAAGTTCCCCGGTCCGTTCCCGGCCCTTTTCCGGCGTCTATCATCCGGTCAACTCGCACAAGGAGGTGGGGAGGTGAAATTCCTGCCCTTCGTTTTGAAGCATCTCGCCGCCACCTGGGTGCGCACAGCCAGCACCATCATTTCGATGGCGCTGTGCGTCTTCCTTTTCTGCACGTTGCAAAGCGTGTTGACTCACCTCGACGGCTTCATCGAAGGCCGGAGTCCGCGGCGCATCGTGACGCGCAATGCGATGAGCCTCATTGGCGTGGTGCCGGTCACTCACGGCCCCAGGATCGCGGGTGTGCCGGGCGTGACGCGCGTCTCGCCTCTCATCGCCTTCGGCGGTGTGCTCATGGCCCGCAAGGAAGGGAAGGTCGACCCGGGCGCCAGTGGTGAAACCGACTGGACCACGGTCTTTCAGAACCTGGCCGTCGAAGCGGAGCCGTTCTTCGCCATGAACCCCGAATACATGGTGTCGCCCGACCAGTTCCGCGACTTCACGAACGACCTGCAAGGGTGCGTCATCGGCCGCGAACTGGGGGCGAAGTTCGGCTGGGAGATCGGCGACCGCTTCTTCCTCCAGAGCTTCATCCCTGGGTTGCGCAAGAAGAGCGGACCGTTCGAGTTTGTGGTGCGGGGTTTCGTCGACACCGACCTTCGGAGATACCCGGGCACCGAGACGAACCAGATGTTCTTTCACTTCAAGTACCTGAGCGAGAGCCTGGGCGGCCTGGCCCAGACCCAGTTCTTCATGGTGGAGATCGACGACCCCGCGCGCACCGCCGAAATCTCCGCCGCGATCGACGCCATGTTCGAGAACTCCGGCGACGAGACCTACACCGAAACCGAGAGTGCCTTCAGCGCGAACTTCATCTCCATGGTGGGGGACCTGGGCGCGCTCGTGAACGGCATCGGTCTCGCCGTGTGCTTCACCATCCTGCTCGTCACCGCGAACACCATGAGCATGGCCGTTCGCGAGCGTCGCCGGGAGATCGCGGT
>JAGNNV010000369.1 GCA_017990495.1 Vicinamibacteria bacterium | reverse complement strand
AACCGCCGAGGATGGCCGGGATGAGCACGGAAGCCCCGGTGGCCACCTGGCTCTCGCTCACCCCCAACTCGCGGGCCATGGATTGAAGTCCGCCCATTTGGGCGAGGATGTCGGTGATCTGCATGGGACGTTCTCCTTGGGGGGCTCAAAGCAGGGCGAGCGGGTGATCAATCGTACACGGAGGCGAAGTCACACTTCACCGGGTCGGCAGGATTACCTTCGCCTCGGCTTCAGCCATGCGGAAGTTCGAATATCGCACGCTGGTCTCCACCCGGTCTTCGCCCAGGGATCTCGATCGGTTCCCGTACGTCTCCTCCATCTCGAAGGGCAACCACGCGTCCGGGCGCACCGCGCGCCGAAAACGGACCTTGATTTCAGCCGGTAGAAGGGGGGCATTCAGCCGCAGTTCGCTCGCCACAAGTGCGCCGAGCCCGGGCTCTATCCAAAGGGTTCCCGCCGCCGGAACATCGATGCCATCCGAGGTTCGAGTCAGCGTGGGCCTTGAGCTCTCGGAGAAGTGCACCTTCACGACTCGAACGCCCTCTCGTTTCCCCTCGCCTGCGAGACGGAAGCTAAATCGAGATTGGTTCCGTGGATGAAGAATCGTCAAGGCGAAGGTGGGGGTGTTGACCGTGCGACGCCGGCCGAGGTTGTACCTCGCTCCCTCGTCAAGCAGTTCGCCTGCCTGCCGTCGGGCATCCGGCGTCACTCCGGAAGAGAAGAGCCTTTCCAGACGTTGTGCCCGATCGACAATCGCCGAACCGTCGACCGCCACCACATCTCGAAAGAATGCCCACACCAGCGCGTCGCCGGTAGGCACCCAGACCACCTCGGACTCGATCCTCCGTCGCGTCCGGGCGTTCCGATCTCGATCCTGGAGGAGTCCTTGGTGGGACACCTCCCTTGCCGCAACCACGGCCAAGCCATCCTCGAGGGCGACGGTCAACTCGCCCGCTCGACGCAGGAGTTCCTCCAAAGCGGGCGGTTGGTCGTCTGATCCGTATGCCGCAGCCTGGGCGCTGAGAATCAGGAGGCCGCAAAGGGCGCCCCTCCACCGCCCTCGTCCCCGTTTCACGAGGCGGCGCGGCCGCGGGCGTGCTAGTTGCGCCGATCCGGGTTCCAGGTCATCCATGAGTTTCATCTGACCTCCGAATGCGGGTCGTCGCCGTTCAGCGCGGCCGGTGGTTGTAGCGATTGATCGAGGAGTAGGGCGCCGGCCAAGGCAGTCGAACCCCGAAGTCGTGGGCGGCGTGACGTGTCCAGTACGGATCGAACAGGTGCGCGCGGGCCAATGCGACGAGATCGGCGCGACCGGCGGCCAGGATGGTGTTGGCGTCGGCGAACGACGAGATCGCTCCGACGGCCATGGTGGCGATCCCCGCCTCGTGCCGGATCCGATCGGCGAAGGGGGTCTGGAAGAGACGGCCGTACCTCGGCCGCTGCTCAGGCACGGTCTGCCCCGCGGAGGCGTCGATCAGATCGCACCCGTGGTCCTTGAACGCGCGCGCGATCTTCACCGCTTCCGCGCCATCGATGCCGCCGTCGACCCAGTCGGTGGCCGAGATGCGGACGCTGATCGGCCGCTCGGCCGGCCAGGCCCCGCGCACAGCGTCGAAGACCTCGAGGGGATAACGCAGCCGATTCTCGAGCGAGCCGCCGTACAGGTCGGCGCGGCGATTGGTCAGGGGCGAAAGGAAACTCGCGAGCAGGTAGCCGTGAGCGCAATGAAGTTCGAGGATGTCGAAGCCCGCCTTGCGGGCGCGCCGCGCGGCCTGGGCGAAGTGTCCCTTGACCTCGGCCATGTCCTCGGCCGTCATTTCACGAGGCGCGCGTTTGTGCTTCGACCAGGGAAGGGCCGAAGGAGCGAGAAGCTCCCAGGCCTTCTCCTCGGGCAACGCCTCATCGCCTTCCCACTCGAGGGTCGAAGCGCCCTTGCGGCCCGCGTGGCCGAGCTGGATCCCGATCTTCGCGGTGGTATTCCGGTGGACAAAGTCGACGATCTTCTTCCAGGCGCGCCCCTGCTTGTCGTCGTACAGACCGGTGCAGCCGAGAGTGATCCGGCCCTCTGGCGTCACGTCGGTCATCTCCGCCATGACCAGGCCGGCCCCGCCCATGGCCCGGCTGCCGAGGTGCACCAGATGCCACTCGTCGGGCAGGCCATCCTCGGCCGAGTACTGACACATCGCGGAGACCACGATGCGGTTCTCGAGCACCAGATCGCGCAGTTTGAAAGGAGTGAGGAAAGGGGGAGCCACACGGCGCGCCGGACCCGTGGCCGTGCGCTCGACGAGTTCGAGATGGGGCGCGATGACTCCCGCCTGCATCTCCGCCTCGCCCGCGAACCAGGCGTCGATCTCGGCCACGTACGCGGGGTCGCGCTTGCGCAGGTCTTCGTGGGTGATGCGCAGACTGCGGGTGACGAGATTGAACCCGAACTGGATGCCCGCCGTGTTCATGTAGCGCTCGGTGTCCTCGAACCACTCGAGGCTCGCCTGAGCCGAACGCTGCAGGCTTTCCACCGGGCCGCGCCGCTCCTTCTCGTAACGCACGAGGGCCTCCGCCACGGAGGTCTCCTCGGAGAGGGCCTGGGCGAGGGCGATCGAGTCCTCCATGGCGAGCTTGGTTCCGGAGCCGACGGAGAAATGCGCGGTGTGGGCCGCGTCGCCGATCAGGACCAACGAGCCGTCGTGCCAGCGCTCGTTGACGATGGTCGGAAAACGCCGCCAGATCGACCGGTTGGGAATAAGGCGCTCGCCTTGAAGTTCCTCGCAGAAGAGGGCTTCGCAATAGGCGACGGTCGCGGCCTCGTCGGTTTCCGAAAGGCCGGCGCGCCGGAAGGTCTCGTCGGTGGCCTCGACGATGAACGTGGAGCACGGTCCGTCGCCGCTGGGATCCGTCTCGTACTGGTAGGCGTGAACCCGAAAGAGGCCGTGCTCGTTGGTCTTGAAGTAGAAGGTGAAGGCGGGGAAACGCCTTGTGGTCCCGAGCCACACGAAGCGGTTCTTCCGCTCGTCGATGCGCGTACCGAAACGGGCGACGGCCTCGGTCCGGAGAAAACTCGCCACACCATCGGCGGCCACGAGGAGATCAGCCGGCGGAAGGTCGGCCCGCGTGCGGATCTCCACACCGTTCCGAATCTCCACTCCGAGGCGGAGAGCTTCTTCGCGCAGAATCCTCAACAGCGCGGCGCGAGCGATGCCGCTGAAACCGTGGCCGGTCGAACGCAGCAATTCCCCGCGATAGTGAACATCAATGTCGTCCCAATGATGGAAGCTTGCCTTCAGCCGATCGATGGTGGCCGGGTCAGCGTTTGCAAGGTTGTCCATGGTGGCGTCCGAGAACACCACGCCGAAGCCGAACGAGTCGCCGGGCTGATGCCGCTCGAACAGAGTGATGTCGTGGGCGGCGTTCCGCTTCTTGAGCAGGATGGCGAGGTAGAGGGCGGCGGGGCCGGCGCCGGCGCAGGCAATCTTCATGCGCGGGACTTCAGGAGTTGGGCGGCCACGAGCAGATGCTGGATCTCCGTGGTGCCTTCGTAGATGCGCAGGGCGCGCACGGAACGGTAGAGAAGATCAACCATGGACTCCTTCAGAACGCCCCGACC
>JAGNNV010000368.1 GCA_017990495.1 Vicinamibacteria bacterium | reverse complement strand
TCCGGCGGATTCTGGGCGAGGCCTGCCGCCGGAGCGGGGCCACCATTCACGAGGGCGGGACGTACGTCTGCATGGAGGGGCCGCAGTTCTCCACCCTGGCCGAGTCGAATCTGTATCGATCCTGGGGAGCCGATCTGATCGGCATGACCAACCTTCAAGAGGCCAAGCTCGCGCGCGAGGCAGAGATCTGCTACGCCACCCTGGCCATGGTCACCGACTACGACTGCTGGCATCCCGGACATGATGCGGTGACTGTCGATCAGGTCATCGCCGTGCTCCAGAAGAACGCGGCGATGGCGCGCGCCATCCTGAAGGCCGCGGTGGAGCAGTTCCCCGTGCCTCGCGACTGCGAGTGCGAAAGCGCGCTCAAGTTCGCCATCATGACCGCCCCCCACCTGATCCCCGAGCGGGCCAGGAAAGACCTCGCGCCCATAATCGGCCGCTACTTGAAATAGGCTCTCGCCCCTTCGCGCTACGCCTGATCGCAAAACCCAAGCCGTCAAAACAGGAATACACCAAAGCCATGTCTGTTCTCGTTGTTGGAAGCGTCGCCTTCGACACCCTTGAAACTCCCGCCGGTCGCGCCGAGAAGGTTCTCGGCGGCTCCGCTTCGTACTTCGCCCTCGCCGCCTCCTACTTCACCGACGTGAACATGGTGGGCGTGGTGGGCGACGACTTCGGCGACGAACAGATGAACGTGTTCAAGAATCGCCGGATCGATCTCACCGGTCTCGAGCACGCGCCGGGCAAGACCTTCCACTGGCAGGGCAAATACTCGACCGACCTCAATTCGCGCGAGACCATCTGCACCGACCTGAACGTGTTCGAGCACTTCAAGCCGAAGCTCCCGGAGAGCTACCGCCAGTCCGACCGTCTCTTCCTCGGCAACATCGAGCCCTCCCTCCAGCGCGATGTGCTCGAGCAGGTCAAAGCGCCCGAACTCGTCGGTTGCGACACCATGAACCTGTGGATCAACCATCGCCTGGAAGAGCTCAAGAAGACGCTGGCCAGGGTCGAGGTCCTGCTGATCAACGACTCCGAGGCCAGGGAACTGGCAGGCGACTGGAACATCATCCGCGCCGCTCGCACCATCCGGGCCATGGGTCCGAAAACGCTCATCATCAAGAAGGGTGAACACGGAGCCCTCCTGTTCCAGGAGGACTCGTGCTTCCTTGCCTCCGCTTTCCCCCTCGAGCACGTGAAGGATCCCACCGGAGCGGGCGACTCGTTCGCCGGCGGCCTGATGGGATACCTCGACCAGGCCGATTCACACGATGAGGCGACCTTCCGCCAGGCCGTGATCATGGGCTCGACCGTGGCCTCGTTTTGTTGCGAGGCCTTCGGTGTCGACCGCTTCAAGGACCTGACTCGGGAGCAGATCGAGGATCGCTTCCACCAGTTCGCGTCGATGGTGCACTTCAACCGCCTGCCCCTGAGCAACGCCTGAGATGGGCGGCGGGCCGATCGGTCGCGACGCGATCTGGCTCGTCGGGTCGATCGCCCTTTCGTATCCCATCGGCCTGGCTTTCGAGCCACGCTTTCTCCTGCCTCTCCTGAACGCCCTGCCCGCGTGGTGGGTGATGACGAAACGGCTGCGCGCGGGCGACCTGCGCGGGGCCATCCTGCTGATGCTCGTGTTTCCCCTGGCCCTCGCCCTCTTCGGCACGGTCTGGCTTTCGTTGTGGCCCACCGCGGATGGGCTCATTCCGGCGGTCTTCAACGGGCCTGAGTACCGCGAGGAGATGTTCGCGTGGATCCGCACCGGAGTGGGCTCGGAAGGGGACTGGCGTCTGTTCCTGCCCATGCACCTCACCCATCTCGTGGCCTTCGCCGCCCTGAGCCTGATGAGCGGCAGCCTCATCTCCATCACCGGGGGAGCCATCCTCACGAACTACATGGACGGGTACGTCGCTTCGATCCACCGTGCCGGCGCGCCGCTTTGGGCCACCGTGTTCTTCGGCTGGCAGCCCTGGGCCATCTGTCGAGTGGCCGGTTTCTGCATCCTGGGCGTGCTTCTCGCTGAACCCGTGTTGTCGCGCGTGTTTCGCTTTCCCGCTCAGCTCTGGTCGAGAACGCGGCCGTGGTTCCTGATCGCCTCGGCTCTGATCCTGGCCGACTGGGCCCTCAAGGCGGCGCTCGCTCCGACCTGGGGACGGATCCTGAAAGAGGCGCTCAACTTCTAGCGAGGAACGGCATCACCTCGTCGGCCACGTTGCTGGTGGCCCCGCCCTTGCCGAGTTTGCTTCGCACTTCCTCGAGATCCTGCAGCATCCGCGCGCGTGCCGGCCCGTCGTCGAGGATCTTCAGCGTCTCCTCGCTCACCCTCTCCGGGGTGAAGTCGCTCTGGATCAGCTCGGGAACCACCACGCGTCCGGCGATAAGGTTCACCATGGCGTAGTTGGCGACACTCACCAGCGGTTTGCCGAGAGCGTAGGTGAGCGCGGACAGTCGATAGACCACCACCATGGGGGTGAGGGTGAGACCGGTTTCCACTGTGGCGGTGCCGGAAGCCACGATGGCCACCCGCGCCGCAGAGAGGACATCGCGAGTCACGCCCTCCAACACCGTGACTCCGGCGGCGGCCGCGTCCTCGAAGGCGCGGGCGCGCAGGTGGGGTGCGGCGGCAAGGACGAACTGGAGATCAGGACGGCGCTCCCGCAGAAGGGCCACCGCGCCCAGCATCGGCGGGAGGTTGAACGCCACCTCCTTGTTGCGACTGCCGGGGAGCAGTGCGATCACCGGCCGATCGGGAGCCAGACCCAGGCGGGCCGCCACCGCGGAGCGATCCGCGGGAGGCTTCACGTGATCGATGAGGGGATGCCCGACGAAAGAAACGGGCACACCCGCGTCCTGGTAGATCTTCTCTTCGAAGGGGAAGATCGCGAGCATCTTCGCCACGTCGCGTTTGACGTCTTTGATCCGCCCGCGTCGCCAGGCCCAGAGTTGTGGTGAGACGTAATACACGACGGGGATGCCCAGCTTCTTGAGCTCGCGGGCGAGGCGGAGATTGAAGTCGGGATAGTCGATGAGCACGGCCACGTTGGGACGGACCCGCGCGGCCTCGGCAACCACGGAATCGAACAGATGCTTCAGTCGTCGCAGATGCGAGAGCACCTCAACGAGGCCCACCACCGCGAGATCCCGCAAATGCGCGAGCAGTCGCACGTCCTCCGCGGCCAGACGATCCCCGCCCAGGCCGAAAGCCTCGAGATCAGGGGAACGTCTTCGAAGCTCGGCCACCAGTTCCGCGGCGTAGAACTCGCCCGAGGGCTCGCCGCACGAGATCAGGAGACGGGGCATTCGTCTCTACTTTGCACTGGGGGTTCCGAAGAGATGGCGGTCGAACCAGTCGAGGTTCTCCTGCAGGGCATGCCGGACTGCCTTCGGCTTGTTGAGGCCGTGGCCGAATCCCTTGTACAGGGCGAGCCGCGTTTCCACTCCCTGATCACGCAGTCCCTGGTACATCTCGAGCGCGTTCGATACCGGGACTCGCTGATCGGCGTCGCCGTGCTGGATGAGGGTGGGCGCTTTCGCGCCTTTGATGTAGGTCATGGGCGAGGTCTTGCGGTAGATCTCGGGATCGTCCCAGGGCGTTGCTTTGAGGTACT
>JAGNNV010000082.1 GCA_017990495.1 Vicinamibacteria bacterium | reverse complement strand
CGTCGCTTCTGCGGCCTGGACGGCGTCGAAGGCGGTGAGGGTCTGAAGAGCCAGATCCTGGGCGGCCACGCGCAGGGCGGCGCGGAGCGGAGAGAGCGGGGAGAGGAAGAGCAGGCGGGAGTTGCCGTTCGATGTTCCGAAGAAGGACGAGGGCAGAACCGGGGCGAAGCCCGCGAGGACGGGGACGGCCCGAGACGAACCGCCTTGAGCCGCGAGTGTCACGAGTGAAGGCCGCGACCACGCGGACGCAGGAATGCTTCCGATCAGAAGTTGTCCGGGCTTTTCGTCGCCGCTCAGGGTGGCGGCGTGCGCGTAACCAGCCGTGGCCATGACGAGCGCTACGGAACGAAGCTTGAAGATCATCAATCACCCTCCCATTTCGAAGGGAAGAACTCTGAAAATGCCGGCTGAACCCCGGACATCGGGGCCGGGGCCAATCCGTGGGGATAAACGTAGCACGAGGAGGCGGCTAACGTCTTTGGGCGGGAGGGAATAATGTTCGCCCCGCATGGACGCTGATCTCACCCCGAAAAGCCCGGTTCCGGCCGTGCCCTGGGCGCTGGTCTCGAAATGGGGCTCGGGCCTTTCGGTGGCCACGCTGATCGTGCTGGCCGGAGGTGGAGCCGCACGCCATCCGGAGGGCCTCTGGCTCGGCCTTCCTTCGCTCGCGATCATTGGGCTTGCGGTCGCGGCCTGCGTGGCGGTGTCCGTCTCGGGAGTGCGTGGCCTCGGGGGACTTCTGCTGCCGGCGTTCTTCGCCCTTGCCGCGTCCGTCTTTCTGCCCGCGGGATCGTCGTTTCTTCTCTTCTCCGGCCCGCCCCTGTTCGCTTTCGCGTTGGCCGGCGCAGCCCTGGCCGCTGCGAGATGGGGCCGCTGTCCGCATCGAAGCGCGCTTCTGCCCGCGTTCATCGTCATCTATTCGCTGGTCGCGTACGAGGCTCAGACCCGGGTCGGTCCGGACGGCGACGAGCCTCAGTATCTGATGGTGGCGGAGAGTCTGGTCCGCGATCACGACCTCGCCCTCGAGCAGGACTTCAAGGAAGCCCGTTACACCGCGTTCTTTTCCCGTCCCCTCGAGCCGCACTTCCGGATCCGTGGCCCGCAGGGCGAGATCTATTCACTGCACGCGGTCGGGTTGCCCGTGCTCATCCTGCCCGCCTACGCGGTGGCGGGTTATCCCGGAGCCTCGTTCTTCATGGCTCTGCTGGCCGCCTTCTTGGTGCGCGAGATCAGGCGCCTCGTCAGAGAGGTTTCTGGCGATGAGCGACTGGCCGAGGGCGTCGCCTGGCTCGTGGGGCTGACCCCTCCGGTGATCCACTTCGCGGGCTTGATCTTCACCGAGATACCCGCGGCCCTGCTGCTCTGCCTGGGCCTGCGCACCGCGGTGTTCGGAAGAACGGCGCGGGCGACGCTGATCGCCGCGGTGTGCGCGGCCGCCCTTCCCTGGCTCAACGTGCGTTACGCCATCCTCTCGCTTGCGGTGGTGCTGGCTCTCAGCTGGCGTCTGTGGCGCGAGTCCGCGCCGGTGGTTTCGCCGGCCCAACTCGTTCGTCGAGCCCTCGCGCCCGCGTCGATTCTGATCGGATCGGCCCTCGTTATGGGCTGGTACCACTTCGAGCTGTGGGGATTCTTCGACCCGCGGCGGGTCTACGGCAAACGCCGCGAGTTCAGCCTGGATGTCCTGCCCGAAGGCCTGCCCGGGCTCTTCTTCGATCAGGAATTCGGCCTTTTCGTCTATGCCCCGATCTTCGTACTCTCGCTGGCCGCCTTCCGGGAACTCTGGCGTCGTCAACGCGGTCTGGCCGTGGCCGCCCTGTTCGCGGCGTCGGGCGTCATCGCCACCGCGAGTGTCTGGCCCATGTGGCGGGGCGGTTTCAATCCACCCTCGCGTTTTCTGGTGCCTCTCGTTTCGATCCTCGCGGTCACACTCGCGCTTTCATTGAGGCGGGGCCTGCGGCCCGCCACCGCCCTGCTCGCGGGCTGGAGTCTTTGGTGCGGGCTCGGCGGCGCTTTGAATATCGAAACCGTGCACCGCGACCGCGATGGCACCGCGCCGTTCTTCCGGACGCAGTCGGGTGCTCGGGAGTGGACGGCCGCTCTACCGTCTTTCGTGCTTTCCGAGGATCGGCCCACGCGTGCCCTCGCCTGGCCCTGGGCGATTCTCCTCGCGCTGCCTCTCATCTCCGCGGTGCGTGGATCTGGCCGCGCTCAAGGAGCGCTGAAGCTTCGGGATACCGCGCTCCCGGCTCTCGCCTTTGTTGCCGCCGCGGTGGCTGCCGACAACTGGAGCCCTCGCGCGCGAGCGCCCGAACGCGATGCTGTCCGATTGGTGGGCAAGCCCGCGGTCTTCCTGCCGTCGCTGCGCTTCGAGGGCCGCGTCGCGGCCGAGTGGCGGCTCGACCTATTCCACGAGCCGCACCGTGCGCCGGCCGGGCTTGTCTTCGCCCAACGGTTGAAACTGGCGGCCGGGCGTTATCGCCTCACCCTGGTGAGATCCGAGCCGCGCGCGGCCTCCTTGCCCGGTGTCGTGATCACTGATCGAAGGAGGGGTACGAGCGGAAAACACAGCGCCGAGGTCGAAGGCTTATCGGTGTCCGCGGCGTTCGAGGTGGCGGTTGAAGGCGAGTTCGACTTCGCCCTCATCGGAGGCGAGCCGCAGACCTTCACCATGGCGCGGCTGAGCCGTACGGACGGTCCCTAGTTGCGGCGTTACCGATCCCGGTCGTCGTCGGCGCCCTGGGGGATGCCTTCGCGGACCTGCAACCGGAAGGTGTTCGTCACCACCACGCGCTCCTGGGTTTTGAGGGCGGCGCGGATGTTGTAACTCCCGGGACGCGCGTAGTAGTGCGTCGAGGAGAAACGTCGGGTGATCTTGGTGCCCGGTTCGTACGGTTCGCAGTCGGAGTCTTGAAGGCTCTTGCTCCCGTCATCCCAGTCCCATTCGATGGCCAGGCAGTAGAAGTCCTCGGAATCCTCGCCGCCGTTCAACTCGGCCACGGCGATGACGCTGACCGGGGAGAACGCGAGGCGCGGCGAGACCCGCACGCCCAGCGTCGGCTTCTTGGGCTTGGCGCTCGCCGGCACGCCGAAGACCAGGCCGCTCACGAGGGCGACGGCGAGAACGATGGAGAAGGACAAGCGCTGCATGACATACCTCCCACGGTATGGATATACGACGCGCCGCCAGGGACTTTGGACGGCGCCGCGAGTGAATCGATCTTAGAGCCCTTGCCCTACAATCCACGAAGTGACGAACCTCGCGCGCGTCATCGACCTCCCCGAGGGTGTGGCCCTTTGTGGGGAGGTTCTGGCCCGCGAGGGGGGCCGGGTGTTTGTGGTGGGAGGCGCGGTCCGCGACGCGTTCCTCGGCCGGCCGGTGAAGGACTACGACCTCGAAGTGTTCGGCCTCAGCGCCGACGCCGTGCTGAACGCTCTGCGCGGTATCGCGCGGACTGAACCCGCGGGTGACTCCTTTCCGGTGTTCAAGGTGGCGGGGCTTCCCGGGATTTCCGGTCAGCTCGACGTCGCCCTGCCCCGGCGCGATTCGAAGAAGGGTCCCGGCCATCGGGGCATCGAGGCGGTGGCCGACCCCCTCATGCCCATCGAAGAGGCGGCGCGACGCCGGGACTTCACCATCAACGCGATGATGTGGGATGTGGCGACCCGCGTGGTGATCGATCCTTTCGGGGGCGCTCGCGATCTCGAGATGGGGATTCTCCGCGTGGTCGACGCCGTGAGCTTCGCCGATGATCCGCTGCGCGCGTTGCGAGCGGCCCAGTTCGCCGCGCGTTTCGAACTCACGGTCGAGGAGGGCACCGCGAAGCTGTGCGCCTCGATGCCCCTGCGCGAGTTGCCGGCCGAACGGATTTCCGGAGAGATCGAGAAGGCCCTTCTTCAGGCGAAGCGTCCCTCCATCGCCTTCAACCTCCTTGCCGAGTGGGGGCAACTCGAGGCGATTGGGCCCGAACTCGTTCCTCTCGCCGCGACGCCGCAGGATCCCGAGTGGCATCCCGAGGGTGACGTGTGGACGCATACCCTGCTCGCCCTCGATGTGGCCCGCGGGCTCATCGACGACCTCGACCTTCCGCGAGCCCTCGCCGTGATGCTGGGGACGTTGTGCCACGACCTCGGCAAACCTTCGACCACGAAGTTCGAGGATGGCCGCATCCGTTCGCGCGGCCACGAGGAGGCAGGAGTGGCGCCCACCCTCGCTCTGCTCGATCGGTGGAACATCCACACGCGCGATTCCTATCCCCTCCGTGACCAGATCGTGGCCCTCGTGCGCGATCACCTCAAGCCGGGCGCTTTTTACCAGGCGCGGCACGAGATCGGCGAGGGGGCCATCCGTCGCCTGGCGCGTCGGGTGGAAACGGATCTCCTCTACCGCGTGGCCCGGGCGGATTGCCTGGGGCGCACCGGGAACTTCGAGCCCGTGGCCATGGAGTGGTTCATCGAGGAAGCGCGCAAACTCGCGGTCGAGCGAAAGGCGCCGTCGCCCTTCCTGCTCGGCCGCGACATCCTGGCCCTTGGGCTCTCACCCGGTCCCCGCGTGGGCCTTGTGCTGGCCGAGGTCTACGAGCAGCAGCTGGATTCGAAAGTGCGGAACCGCGAGGAAGCACTGACCATGGCGCAACGCCTCGTGGCCGCGTCGCGCGACGAGCCACCGGCGAAATAGGCCGCCTGGGACTGCGCGACCCAGCTCGTTACTGGGTTGAGCTGTCGCCTTGCGCATGTCCGATCGAGGTTTCGCGATCGAGCACGGCCAGGGTCTGCTTGTACAGGTTCTCCACTTCCATGCGCGAGTTGGCGATGGCGGTCATGCCGAGCTTGCCGTGCTGGGACAAGGCTCCGATGAGGTGGAACAACACTCCGGACTCCGTGGCGTGCGAGTAGTGCAGTCGGTTGATGGTGAGAATCTCGATGAGGTCCTCGGGCAGCAGGCCGCGATAGGCGTCGGAGCGCAGGTTGTCGGTGGCCCGGTAGTACTTCACGTGGCCGGAGGGTGAGCGGAACAGGCCCGTGGAATCGTCGAGACCGCCGCCGGTGAGGAACTGAAGGGCGAGGAAGGGATGGGTGGTGCCCCCCATGCGCAGGTTGATCTCGAGCGCGGAGATCGACCAGGCCTCGCGGCCGTGGTTGCGGTAGGCGAGGAAGTCGATGGCGAACCGCGAGACCACGCCTTTCTTGGCCAGCACCTCGCCGATGGCCCGAGCCGAGTCCTGGATGGCCATGCGGTATTCGTCGTCCGCGGGGAAGGCGCAGCCGAGGAAGATCTGCCCCGTGGCCCCGCCGAGCAGCTGGTCGTGGGTGGAGATCACCATCACCTGGCCGCTGGGAGAGATGCGGAGCTGGGCCGAGGGCGAGGTTTTCTCGTTCGCGTCCATGAACTCCTCGACGATTCCGCCCATGCGGGTGAACTTGTCGAGATAGACCTCGGAGGTTTCCTTCGGGATGGAGAACTGCAGGTGCCGGATCTCGTCTTTGATGGCGGAGCGCGAGAACTCCTCGGGATAGCGGTACAGGGCGTTTCCCTCGCCGGAGAAACTCTCGTTCAGCTTGACCACCGCGCGTTTCAGATTCGGATCGCGCTTCTTGAGTTCATACAGGCCGTCGGCCACGTCGCCTTCGGTCCGCAGGTCTTCGAAGCCGAAGGGCAGGGCGACGCCCGCCTCCTTGAAGGCCTTGCGGCTGCCCGACTTGGTTCCGATGTGGTTGAGCGAGGGGTCGACGCCATTGAGCGGGATCCCCAGCAGCACCGCGAGTTTGCGTTCGAGGGGAGTTGAATTGAAAACGGTGAGATACGCCCGGTCCTTGTCGAGGATGCCCTGGCGGATGCGTTCGATCAGCCGGGGGCGTTCGAGGATCTTCTCGGTCAGGGAACGGGGCGAGTCGTCGTAGGCGCACAGCAGGGTGAGGCGCGAACGGGCGTGGGAGGCGGGGATGCCGGCGAGGAACTGGAAGTAGTACTCGAGGATCATCGGATGCACGGGTTGCGAGGTGACGTACACCATACGCGCCCGCGGGTTGCGCAGCCGGATCAGGAGAAAGAGCAGTCGCTCTTCATAGAAGCTCGACCCGGCCAACCGCCGCAGCTCCGCCTGGTCGAGGGAGAGCGAGGGCACCACCACCGAGGTGGCGGGCTCGTCGTCCTTGTAGGTCATCGAGTTCCACACCGCTTCGAGGCGGGGCTTCAGCAGCTCGAACTGGCGCAACTCCTCATCGAGGGTGATGTCCCACGGGTAGGGTGGTTTGGGAAGCGTCATGGTCGCTCCATCAATCAAAGGCGGGGCATCAAACGCGGGTCAGCGGTGTTTGGGTGGGCGGCATGGGCGCGGGGCGGGGGCGCTCGCGTCGTTCGCCGAGCGGACGGTCGAGGATCTGGTCCTCGTGCATCTCGAAAACGCGGTTCAAACTCTCCGCGTGACGCCGCAGGTGTTTCACCAGGTGGAAACGCAGAGGCCACACGAAAGTGAAACCGGTGGTGAGGGCGAGCCGGTGGGCCAGGTCCGCATCCTGATCGCCCTTGGCCACCACGTTCATGCGCTCCTCATACCAGGTCTGCGTGACTTCTCCGCGCTCCCACAGGCTCTCGATGATCAGCTTCTGGCGTCCGCTGTCCATGATTTCGGGATGGTGGTTGACCCCGAACATGCGGGGCATGGTGCCCGAGGGATCGCGGGCGAACTCGACCCCGGTCATGGCGTCGCCCACCGCTCCGCTCGCGGGCAGGGTCTCGAAACTCAAGGGAGCCACCTTCAGCACGGCCTGGGGATCGGGGATGAGGTCGAAAAGGCGCGAATCGATGACCTGGAAACGCGACGAGCCGGAATTGCGGACGAAGCCGGAGAACCAGGGATGGTGTTCGGCCCCGTCGGTGAGCGTGTTCTCGACGATGCCCGCGCTCTTGCCGCCCTTTTCCAGGCCTCGCTGTTTGGGCTCGGCGATGCCCGACCAGCGGCACAACACACCGAAGGAATGGCAGACGGCCACGAGGCTGGAGTTGGGATCGGCGAGGATGGCGTCGAAGAGGGCGAAAGCCCTCGGTTCCCACGAAGGATCCTCTTTGACGCCCTGGGAGAACTCGGCAAGACCATCGTTGAGATGGGGGTCGATATGACCGGGCCCGCCCGTGCCCAGGTAAAGCGCGAACCGGCCGCCCGGAGGTTCGGGAAGGAGGCCGTGTTTGCGCACATCGAATGAGAAGACCCTGACCTTCAGGTTGGCCTTGCGGATCAGGCTTTCGAAGTCGCAGGCCGCCTCTCGCACTGCCTGCACGATCGAGTTGTGCCCAAGGTTCGGCCAGCCGTGGTGCATGTCGAGGACGGCGATGTCGCAGATCCCGGCCTCGGCCTTGGGCAACGGCTCGTCGGGCTCGACCCTGTGGAACGAGAAGATCGAGCGGATGCCCTTCATGGCGCAGTTGTCGAGGCAGGCGACCTCGCCCACCTCGCCCATGCGTTTGCAGGTGGTGACGATTTTTTCCGAGAGCAAGGTGGGTATGGCTAGGCCTTTCCTTCAACCACGAAAGCCGGGACCTGGCCGCCGCCCGAGGTCACGTTGGCGAGAGACGAGCCCGAAAGGCGGGTGAGGAAGCCTTCGACTTCGCCGAAAAACAGATAAGGATCGAGATCCACCACGAAGTCGCGCGAGGGCAGACCGGGGGCGAGCACCGGGAACGGCTGGCGTCCGATCTCCACCTTGCGCTGCACCACGTACGCGCTCTTGAGCGAAGTCGCGATGGCCTCATCCCACTGCGCCTCGGTCGATTCGAAGCCGAGAAACACACCCTTGCCGCCGTACTCATCGTTGGGCTTGAGCACCAGTTCGGCTCGATGAGAAGGGTCGCGCATGAAGCCGAGAAGATCGATTTCCCGCCCCGCGTGGGTGGTGCGGCCCTCCCGCACCACGCGGGTCCAGGGCACGGTTTGGGAGATGGCCTCGCGTTCGGCGGCGGTGAAGAGGTGCTGATGCGCGTCGTCGGTCAGCAGGGCGAAGATGGCCTTCTTGTGGATGGGCTTGCAGCCGAAGGGATTGACGAACACGCAGGCGCGGGCGCGGGCCGCATCGAGGAGGGGCTTCACCTCGTCGGCCTTCTCGAGCAGTTCGTTCACGAGCAGGCGCTTGTAGACGATGTCCACGACCACGCCGTTGTGGCGCAGCGCTCCCGCCTCGAAGGTCATCATGCGCGGGTCGCACACGAGGGTGGAAACCCCGGCCCTTTCGAACATCGCGCGCAGGATGTGATGTTCGGCGCGGGTGGGGACCTCCTCGTAGTCGACGATGGCGATGGTGGGATTCGCCTTCTCGCCCCCGGCCTGGCGATAGCAGGTGATGAGGGTTTCAAGGAGCTTCTGGCAAGGCCGCGGACGGTGGATGGTGAACGACTTCTGCAATTCACGCATTACCCCCAGTTCCATGAAGACATCGGAGAGCACGTCGGCGTAACCGAGGCCGGCCGGGGTCTCGGCATTCAGTTCGACGAAAGCGTAGGAGGTCGGCGTGAGAAATGAATCGAGGCGGGAAAGTGGCGAGGGTGAGGCCACGCCCGGATCCATGGCCACCATCTGTTTTTCGGCGTCGGTCAGACCGACGAGGTCATGCAGCGAAGGCCCGAGGGCTTTCCAGATCTTGAGGGTGGCGCTGTAGATGCCGCGGGCCGCGGTGCGCACGTGGTCGTAGTCCGAAAGGGCCACGAACTGCGGCATGCCGAAAGGGCACAGGCTGCGTCCGCCGAAGGTGGCCGAACGGGCGCGGAGCCGGGTTTCCAGGTTCTCTTCGATCTCCTGGGCCAGGGCCCGCTCGTCCCGCAGCAGACGCGTGTAGAGATCCACGGCGCTTTGGGACAGGGAGGGCATAACCCGGATTGTATTGGAAACCAGCGGGGTGGATCGTCCATCGAGGGCGGGATCTGGGATCATTCGCTCCATGGCCCCGCCCACCATCGAGACCGATCGCCTGCTTCTGCGCCCGTTTCGGGAAGACGACATTGACGCCTTCGCGGAGATGGGCCAGGACCCCGAGGTGATGAAGTTTCTCAGCGTCGACGGAAGTCTGCTCACCCGCGCCGACGCGTGGCGTCAGATGGCCATGTTTCTCGGGCACTGGGAACTCCGCGGTTTCGGAACGTGGGCGGTTGAGGAGCGAGCCACCGGGGCCTTCGTGGGCCGTGTGGGTTTGCACTTCCCCGAAGGCTGGCCCGATCGTGAACTGGGCTGGACCATCGCCCGCCGATTCTGGGGGCGAGGGTATGCAAGTGAAGCGGCGCGGGCTTCGATCGCCCACGCCTTCGGGCCTCTCGGCTGGAGTCATCTCGTGAGCCTGATTCACCAGGACAACCAGCGCTCGGCGCGGCTCGCGGAGCGCCTGGGCTATCACCTTCACGGAACCGCGGAGGTGCGGGGTTTGCACCTCAACATGTATCGCCTGGAACGTCCGGCGAGGTGAGCGCGCGAGCGTTCCGCGTCTAGCGGTAGGGCCCGGTCGTCATTCCGAGAAGCCGCTCGACGTCCGCCGCCGACAGTTCCCGAGCCCCTCCGAGTTGGCGCGCCATCAGGGCGACCCGAGCCACATGCTCGAGGGTTTCCATACGCTGATGAGCCTGGGCGAGGGTCGTACCCACGGTCACCGCGCCGTGGTTTGCGAGCAGAGCGGCGTTGCACTCTCCGAGTCCTTCGGTCACCACTGCGGCAAGCTCGGCGGTGCCGGGGGTTGCGTAAGGGATGAGCGGCACCTCGCCCAGGACCAGCACCGACTCGGCCAGGATCCGCGCGTCGATGGGAAGGTGAGCCACCGCGAAGGCGGTGGCGGTGGGGGGATGGGCATGAATCACCGCCTGGACGTCCGGCCGCAAGCGATAGATGGCCGCGTGCATCAGGTCTTCCGATGAAACCGCCGGGCCGGTCGAGGGCCGCTTTCCGGCCTGGTCGACGAAGGCCACATGGGCCGGTGTGAGCGACCCCTTGCTGATGCCGCTCGTGGTCACGAGATGACCGTTCTCGACGCGCACCGAGATGTTGCCTTCGGTGGCGGTCACGAGCCCCTTCTGATGCAGCCGCAGGCCGACCTCGATGATGGCGGCGCGCTCGGCGTCGTAGCTCACGCCGACAACTTACCGCATCTCGTCCCGGGTAACATTCAAGCCATGAACGCCCTACTGAAGACCGATCCAGATGTCGCCCAGGCCATTCAGCACGAGGTGCGTCGGCAGGGCGCGCAGCTCGAGATGATCGCCTCGGAGAACTTTGTTTCGGAGGCGGTGCTCGAGGCGATGGGGACCGTTCTCACCAACAAGTACGCCGAGGGGTATCCCGGGAAGCGGTACTACGGCGGCTGCGAGTTCGCCGATGTGGTGGAAGACCTCGCCCGCGACCGGGCGAAGCAGCTCTTCGGCTGCGATCACGCAAACGTCCAGCCTCACGCGGGGGCCCAGGCCAACATGTCGGTGCTCGTGGCCTGCCTGAAGGCGGGTGACACCATCATGGGGATGGATCTTTCGCATGGGGGCCACCTGAGCCACGGCCATCCCCTCAACTTCTCGGGCCTCTTCTTCAAGATCGTGCCCTACGGCGTGCGCAAGGAAGACGAGCGCATCGACATGGAAGCGCTTCGGGCCAAGGCGCTCGAGACTCGGCCGAAGCTCATCATCTGCGGCGCCTCCGCTTATCCGCGCATCATTGATTTCGAAGCACTCAAGGCCATCGCCGACGAAGCAGGGGCGTTGCTCATGGCCGACATCGCCCACATCGCGGGCCTCGTGGCCACCGGGCACCACCCCTCGCCTGTGCCCTACGCGGATTTCGTCACCACCACCACGCACAAGACGCTGCGCGGACCGCGCGGCGGTCTGGCGATGTGCAAGGCCGCTCACGCCAAGGATCTCGACCGGGCGGTCTTCCCGGGCGTGCAGGGCGGCCCGCTGATGCACGTCATCGCGGCCAAGGCCGTGGCCTTCAAAGAGGCCCTTCAGCCCGACTTCAAGACCTATCAGACGAAGGTCCTGGCGAATGCCGCGGTGCTCGCGAAGACCATCGCCGACGAAGGCTTCCGCATCGTCTCCGGAGGCACCGACAATCACCTCGTGCTCGTTGACGTCTTCTCCGGAGGCCTGACCGGCAAAGTGGCGGAGAAGACCCTCGAACACGCGGGCATCACCGTCAACAAGAACACGATCCCCTTCGACCCCAATCCACCCATGACCGCCTCGGGCGTGCGCCTCGGCACCCCGGCCCTCACCACCCGCGGCATGGGCACCGCGGAGATGGAAGAGATCGGCCGCCTCATCGGCAAGGCGCTCAAGGGGTCGGGCAACGAAACCACCATCGCCGAAGTCCGCAAGTCGGTCGAGACTCTCTGCGCCCGGTTCCCGCTCTACGCCTCGCTGCTGACGCCCGCCACCGCGTGATCGTAGCGCGGGCGTCATTGCGAGACCCCACTCCGTTCGGACGGGGGCGAAGCAACGCCGTCCGACCACTAACGGCCCCGCGATGCGCCTAGACGCCAACTTCTTCGGACCCGGCGGCCGCCTCGCGTCGGTCTTCCCCTCCTACGAGGAGCGGATCTCCCAGCAGCAACTTTGTCTCGCCATCGCGGAGACGATCACCAACGGCGGCATTCTTCTCGCGGAGGCCGGCACCGGCACCGGAAAAACCGTCGCCTATCTCGTGCCCGCGATCGCAGCGGGGAAGCGCATCGTCATCTCCACCGGCACCAAGAACCTGCAGGACCAGCTTGTGGACAAAGACATTCCCCTCGTGGCCGAGGCCCTGGGCCGCGACGTGCGAGTGGCCCTGATGAAGGGCCGGGGCAACTACCTCTGCCGGCTGCGGTTCGCCTCCTTCCAGACGTCGGGCCAGTTCCAGAAGATGGACGAGATCCCGCTCTTCCGCATCGTTGAAGAATGGTCGAAGGAAACGGTGGCCGGGGACCGGGCGGAGATCGATGGCCTGCCCGACTCCGTGAACTTCTGGCGTGAGATCGCGGCCACCAGCGAGAACTGCATCGGCCAGAAGTGCGCCGAGTATCAGCGCTGCTACGTCACCGAGATGCGCAAGCGCGGGGCCGAGGCGGAAATCGTGGTGGTGAACCATCACCTGCTCGTGGCCGACCTCGCGGTGCGCGAGAACGACTACGGCGAAGTCATCCCCGCCTACGACGTCCTCATCCTCGACGAAGCGCACACCCTCGAAGCCGCGGCCACTCAGCACTTCGGGGCCCAGGTTTCGTGGAATCGCACCGAGGAGTTGTGCCGCGATATCGAGCGCGAACTCGCGGCCGCGCGTCTCAATTCTCCCGAAGTCCTGGCCGAGGTGGCGAACCTGCGCAATCGCGCGGAACGCTTCTTCAAGATCCTCACCCGCGAGGCGGGCAAGCGCCTGCGCGCGAAATGGGTGACGAAGGCCCTCGAAGAAGATGCCGCGGCCTTCGCTCTCCGCCTCGAAGGGGTGAAGACGGCGCTCGCGGTGCTGGTCGACCGACCCGAACCTCTGCGCGCTCTCGAAGGCCGCGCCATGGAACTGCGCGATCACCTCCTCTTCATCCTGAAGGCCGAGGACCACACCCACGTCTACTTCGCGGAAGCCCGGGGCCGCAACGTGGTTCTGCGCGCCACCCCCATCGATGTCTCGGGGATCCTCAAGGAGAAGCTGTTCGATCCGCTGTTCGGCGCGGTCCTCACCTCGGCCACCCTCACCGTCGACAAGAGTTTCAAGTACATCCGCTCCCGCCTCGGCATCGAAGGCGAACACACCGCCGACCTGGCTCTCGAATCGCCCTTCGATTTCTCGAAGCAGGCCGTGTTGTATCTGCCGCCCGGCGTTCCTGATCCCAGAGAGCCGGGGTTCATCGATCGCGCCGTCGATGAGATCGCGCAGATCGTGGAGATCACCCAAGGCCGCGCGTTCGTCTTGTTCACTTCCTACGCGAACCTGCAGGCCGCGGCCGAGCGCCTGGCCGCGAGAATTCCCTATCCCATTCTCGTGCAGGGCGAGGAGTCACGCGCGCGGCTTCTCCAGCTCTTCCGCAAGAAGAAGAACCCCGTGCTGCTCGCCACCTCTTCCTTCTGGCAGGGGGTCGACGTGGCCGGAGATCAGCTCTCCGCCGTGATCATCGACAAGCTTCCCTTCGCTTCGCCTTCAGAGCCCGTGGTGGCGGCGCGCATCGAACGCATCAATGCGCAGAAGGGGAATGCTTTTTCGGACTATCAGGTTCCTGAGGCGGTGCTGATGCTCAAGCAGGGCCTCGGGCGATTGATCCGCACCGCCAGCGACCGGGGCATTCTCGCCATCCTTGATTCGCGTCTCACCACCAAGGGCTACGGAAAACGCTTCCTCGCGAGCCTGCCCCCGGCACGACAGGTGTCGACGATGCAGGAAGTTCGGGACTTCTTCCACGAGGGTTAACGGGGCAGCCGCACGTCCGGATCGCCGAGCAGCACCCAGCCATGGAGGAACTCCCGCTCGCCCGGATGGGCGGCGAGAAATTCGGCTTTGGCTTCCCG
>JAGNNV010000081.1 GCA_017990495.1 Vicinamibacteria bacterium | reverse complement strand
GACATCACGAAGCGCGAGGCGAGGAGGCAGGGTTTGGGACGGTGGACGTCATGGAGCAGGAACACCCGCTTCCGCGCGGCGCCAAGCATGACGTCAACCGCAGCGCCATCCACACCCGCCCCGATGAGGCCATCGCGCAGTCGGGCCCGGTCGTTGTCGGTCTGCAGGCGACCCACCATCCACGTGCCGATGTTGCCGAGGCCCTTGTAGTCGAGATCGATCGGGTTCTGGGTGGCGAGTACGATCCCCACGCCCTGCGCGCGCGCCTGCTTCAGCAGGGTCAGCAGGGGACGCTTGGTCGGCGGATTCGCGGGATGGGGCGGGAAGTAGCCGTAGATCTCGTCCATGTACACGAGGGCGCGCAACGACGTGGTCCCGGACTGGCGGCGCATCCAGGTCTTGATCTTGTCGAGGACCAGGGCGGTCACGAAGAAACGCTCCTCTTCGGAAAGATGAGCGGTGTAGATCACGGAAAGGCGGGGCCGACCATCCGGGGCGTAGAGCATCGACTGGATGTCGAGCGGTTGTCCCACCCGCCACGCCTCGAACTGCGGAGAGGCGAGGAGGTTATTCAGAGCCATCATCAGCCCCTGGCGCTGCTTGCGCGGATAGACGCTCTCGAGGGGCAGGGCTCCGATCTTGTCGAACGGCGGGTCGGCCACCGCCGCGATCAGGGTTTCGAGGGTGAGGTTCTTCCCGCTCTTCCATGCGTTCTCGATGATGGTGGCGAGGAGGATGTACTCCTGCGACTGCAGAGGGTCGGCCTCGATCTTCAGAAGGCCGAGAAGACCACTCACGATTCCTGCGATTTCATCGCGCAGGTCCTCGGGGGCCTTCTCGAAGGCCAGCGACGGCGCCTCGAGGGATTGAAGAACGTTCAGTTGCACGCCTGAAGACGAGCCGGGGGTGTAGATGACGGCGTCGCGCTTCGCCTTCAATTCCTTGATGTCGGCAAGTCCGAGCCCCCACTCGGCGAGGCCCTTCGTCCAGACCTCGGCCGCGCGCTGCGCCGCTTCAGCCGGAGTCTTTCCTTCACGGCGCGCCGCGTCCCCGTCGATCCAGGGCTCAAACGACTTGGCGGAGAGGTCGTCGAAGAGGAGCAGCAGGTTCCCGAGATCACCCTTCGGATCGATGGCGATGACGGGCACGCCCTGCCGCATCACCTCCTCGACAAGGGCGATGGCGAGTCCGGTCTTGCCCGATCCCGTCATGCCCACGATGAGGCCATGGGTCAACAGATCGGTGGGATTGAGGTCGATGCGGGGGCCAAGGGCGTCGCCCGCAGCCTCCGCTTCCTTGCCGAGAAAAAGGCCCTTAGACATGTCGGGAAGTATATGAGGGCGAAGAACGGGCCGACGGCAGACAAAGCGACGCGCCTGGTTCGAATGAACCATTGACCGGCGGAAGCCCGCCCCCTAACTTGCCGCATGCTCGACCTTCTCACCCACGGGCGGGCGGATGCGCTCCGTTTCCGCGGCCTCAAACACATGGTGGGCAACACGCCCCTCATCGCCATTCATCTGCTCTATCGCGGCGAACCGCGGACGATCTACGCCAAGGCCGAGAACCTCAACCTCACCGGGTCGATCAAGGACCGGATCGCCATTCATATCCTCCGCAAAGCGATCCACGAGGGGCTGCTCGCCGAAGGCGGATACATCGCCGAGGCCACCAGCGGCAACACCGGAATCTCGTTCTCCGCGGTGGGGCGGGCGCTCGGCCACCCGGTGCGGATCTTCATGCCCGACTGGATGAGCCAGGAACGCAAGGACCTGATTCGCAGCTTCGGCGCCGAGGTTGAACTGGTGAGCCGGGAGGATGGCGGGTTCCTCGGCAGCATCGCGCGATCTGAAGCCTTCGCCAAGGCCAATCCCGGAGCCTTCCTGCCTTGTCAGTTCTCGAATGACGAAAACGCCCAGGCTCATTTCGAGAGCACGGGGCCGGAGATCTGGTGGCAGCTCGATGCCCACAATCTCGTGCCCGACGCGTTCGTCGCCGGCGTGGGCACGGGCGGAACGGTGATGGGCGTGGGACGATTCCTCCGCCAGCGAAATCCGCGGGTCAGGATCCATCCTCTCGAGCCTGCGAACTCTCCCACCCTCACTACCGGCCACAAGGTGGGCAAACATCGCATCCAGGGAATCTCCGACGAGTTCATCCCCCCGATCCTCCACCTGAACGAGCTCGACAAAGTGATCTCGGTGGACGACGGCGACGCCATCCTCATGGCCCAGAAGCTCGCGACGCAACTCGGACTTGGCGTGGGCACCAGTTCAGGCGCGAACGTCCTCGGCGCCCTTCAAGTCCAGAACCAGATCGGGCCGAAAGCGGTGGTGGCCACGATCCTGTGCGACAGCAACAAGAAGTACCTGAGCACCGACCTGATGCGGGAAGAGCCGGTGAAGCCGGGTTTCCTGTCTCCGGACGTCGAGCTCACCAGCGCCGAGGCCTTCCGCCGGGTCTGCATGACCTGCTGAACCCCGCGCCGCCTGTCGGCCGCGCCGCGCTCGATCCTCCGGAATGGCAGAATCGGGCTCTTGAAGACGACAATCACGAAGTGGGTCACCGCCTTGCGGGGTGGGAAACGGCGGGATCTCAACACGATCCTGCAACTGGCCGCTCAAGCCGAGGGCCGGTCGGCGCCCGAACAGCTCGACTGGCTCCGGTCTTTGGTGCGGTACCTCAGAGGCGAGCGTAGCTTTCGCTTCACCCCCGAGGCGCGCACCCATCTTCTCCTTCAGCGCCTGACCCAGCACCAGGAATGGGCGAGCGCGGCAGGGGCCGTCATCGCCCAGATCCTGGCCCGCGGCTCGGCCTTGCGGATCTTCTCCGAAGCGGGCTTGCCGTCATCATCGTCGTTCAGCAAGGAACTCATGGGCCGCCTCGTCCGATCGGTCCTGCCTCCGGTCCTCACCGAAGGGTCGCTCGCCGGCGCGCTGCAGCAAGTCTTCGCCGAGACAGGCGACGACCAGTGGCTCGACCGCATCCCCGTGAACGAACGCGAAGCCCTGCTCGACTGGCTCCGCCATTCGGTCCCGGAAGCGCGCCGGGAAAGCCTCCTCCAGGAGATCACTGAAGCCATCTGGCTGCTGGGAAACCGCACCACATCGATCGCGCTTCGCGACGAGGTCTCCACCCGTTCGCCCAAGGTAGGCCCGCTCGCCCGCCACCCGATGATCCTGCTCGAGGACGAGGCCCGCCGGTTCGCCGCCGCCCCCTCTGGCCCTCCCGACCTCGAAAAACTCATGAGCGCCGCCACCGCGGCGCGGTTGTTCCTCGACGACGTGCTCGCCCAGGTCGAGCAACGCGGCGTCAGCATCGACCTGGTCTTCCAGATCGAACGAGCGACCGCGTACATCAGCCGTATGGAAGCGCTGGCCCGCGTGGTGGCCACGATTCGTTCCGACCAAGCCTCCTCCGCCGAACGCGACGCCGTGGTGTGGGACCTGCTCGTCACCATGGTTCGCGGCGAACTCGACGACCGGCGGCCGGGACGGGTGCTGGGCCACTCGGCCCACCTCATCGCGCGCAAGACGGTTGAGCGCGCGGGGGAGACCGGCGAAGAAGGCATCGCGCGCACAAGCGGAGACCTCCGACATCTCCTCGAGGCGGCCATCGGCGGTGGCGTCTTCATCGCTCTTACCGCACTCGTGAAGTATCTCGGGCCCAAGGGCCTGGCCCCCTTCTTCGAAGCGCTCTACGCCTCCTTGAACTACGGGGGCAGCTTCACCGTCATGCATTTCCTGCACCTGAAGCTCGCCACCAAGCTGCCGGCCATGACCGCATCCGCGCTGTCGAACCGGCTGTCCGTCACACCCTCGCCCGGCGCCGACCTGGAGTTCGTGAACACCGCGTCCGCGATCCTGCGCACCCAGCTCGCAGCGGTGGTGGGCAACCTGGCCGGGGTGATTCCCGCGGCGCTCCTGGTCGATGTTCTCGTCGGCCTCACCGGAAACGGGCACGTCCTCGCGCCCGAAAAAGCCGCGGCCGTCATTCAATCGGTCAGCCCCTGGGCGTCGCTCACCATCCCGTTCGCGATGTTCACCGGGGTGATCCTGTGGCTCGGCGGCTGGGTCGCGAGTTGGATCGACAACGCCTTCGCCTTCTACAACGTGGCCGGGGCGCTTCGTTCCTCGGCCGGCCTGCGCGTCCGTTTCGGCGAATCGCGGGTGGGGGCCTTCACCGACTTTCTATCGCATCACGTCGGCGGCGTGGCCACCGCCCTGGTCCTCGGAACCGGCCTCGCCTTCGCTCCGGAAATCGGACGATTCTTCGGCCTGCCCCTCGAGGTCCGGCACGTCACCCTGGTGACGGGCAGCCTGGCCCTGTCGGTGGCGGGCCTCGGACTGTCCGCGGTGGGATTGGCCCAGTGGGCGGCGATGCTCTCGGGCATTGTCGTCATCGGGGTGTGCAACCTCGGCGTGAGCTTCGGCCTGGCCTTCGCGATGGCCCTGCGCGCGCGCCGCATGCCGACCACGCGGGGTGCCCGTCTGCTGGCCCAGACCGCCCTCGCTCTGCTCCGCCACCCGCGGAACCTCCTCCGCATCCCGCCCTCCGAGAAGGGCTCCGACTCGGCGCACCCGGGTCACGCGGCTTCATGACTTCCCCCCGCGTGGTCATCCTTGGCGGAGGCTTCGCCGGCCTCTATGCCGCGCGCTCCCTGAGCGGCGCGCCGGTGTCCGTCACGCTCGTTGATCGGAAGAACCATCACCTCTTCCAGCCGATGTTGTACCAGGTCGCGACCGCGGCCTTGAACCCCGCCGACATCGCCGCCCCCATCCGCAGCATCCTCTCCGGACAGAAGAACTGCCGCGTACTCCTCGCCGAGGCCCGAGGGGTCGACACGAAGGCGGGGGTGGTGGAAACCGACGGCGCCGCCATCCCCTACGACTACCTCCTTATCGGAACCGGAGCCAGCCACTCTTACTTCGGTCACGACGCGTGGGCGGAGAATGCACCCGGGCTCAAGACTCTCGAAGACGCCCTCGACATCAGACGCCGTGTGTTCGTGGCCTACGAGAGCGCCGAACGAGAGATCGATGCGGAGAAGCGCCGGGCCTTCATGACCTTCGTGGTCATCGGCGCCGGACCCACCGGGGTCGAGATGGCGGGGGCGCTTGCCGAGATCTCGCGTCTCACTCTGGCACGCGACTTCCGCACCATCGACCCCAAGTCAGCCCGCATCATCCTGGTCGAGGGAGTGGGTCGCGTCCTTCCCCCCTTCCCGGAGGATCTCTCGGCGGCCGCGCGGACCCAGCTCGAACGGCTGGGCGTCGAGGTGTGGACGGGCACGCGGGTCACCGAGATCGACGAACACGGGGTGACGCTGGGCGCGGATCGCATCAGCGCCCGCACCGTCATCTGGGCGGCCGGGGTCCAAGGATCAAGCCTCGCGCGGTCGCTGGGGGTGGAACTCGACCGCGCCGGGAAGGTGATCGTGAACCCGGACCTCTCGATCCCCGGCGCGCCCAACGTCTTCGTGGCCGGAGACCTCGCGTCCATCCAGCAGGACGGCTCCCCTGTGCCCGGCGTCTGCCCGGCCGCGATGCAGGCGGGACGGCACGCGGCAAAGAACATTCTGGCCCTGGCCTCGGGAAGCGCCACCACGCCCTTCCGTTATGTCGACAAGGGCTCCTTCGCGGTCATCGGCCGCGGAGCCGCGGTGGGCGATCTGTTCGGCTGGAAGATGTCGGGAAGGCTCGCGTGGCTTGCCTGGCTCGCCATCCACATCGCCTTCCTGATCGGCTTCCGCAACCGTCTGGTCGTCCTCCTCGGCTGGGCCTACTCCTACCTGACCCACCGCCGCGGAGCCAGACTGATCACCGGCCCGTAAACACCTTCACGCGGCTGGGGGCGCACCATGGGCCGCTGATAAAGTCCGCGGCCGATGGATCAACCCGAAGCCGAAGCCACTGCCCTCAAGCCCAAGTCCTACTGGAAGGCGGTCGGGCCGTACAAGGAAATCCTGCACCGCACGGTTTCGCCGGCCCAGCTCGTCGCGCTGTCGGAGAAGAATCCGGCGATCCACCTCGCCTACGCGGCCCGGCAGTTCGCCATCGTCCTCGTCTGCGGCGTGATCCTGTTCCAGGATCAACCCTGGTGGATCGCCGCCCCCCTGATCGCGCTCCAGGGCTTCACCTTCTTCAACATGACGACGCTCCTCCATGAGGTCGTGCACAGCGCGGTGTTCCGCAAGACCAAGCCGGGAGCCGAGAGGGCCCTCGGCCTTCTCTACGCCATCACGAGCGGAATCTCCGCGTCGCAGTTCACCCGCTGGCATCTCGACCACCACGACAACCTCGGGACGAACGATCTCGATCCGAAGCGTCACTGGCTCTCGCCCAAGAGGAACAAGCGCTGGTTCAAGTTCCTCTACTGCACACCGGCGCTCATGCCCATCTACTTCCGCGCCGCGGCTCAGGAAGTGAAGACCTATCCGCCCGCCCTGCGTTCACTGATCGCTCGCGAGCGGATGGCCACGATCGTCATCCAGCTCTCGGTGGGCGCCGCCCTCTACTACTTCGGCGGTCTCGGCGCGATGCTGCGGGTGTGGTTCCTCCCCTATTTCATCGTGTTTCCCATCGCGTTCACCATCAATCGCCTGGGCCAGCACTACAACATCGACCCCACGAACCCGCTGAAGTGGTCGACGGTCATGCAGCCCTCAGGCATCTGGGACTTCCTGTTCGTCTACTCGAACTACCACGCGGAGCACCACTACTTCCCGCGCGTTCCCTTTTACAACCTCCGCAAGCTCCACATGATCCTGCG
Source organism: Vicinamibacteria bacterium (assembly GCA_017990495.1). Taxonomy (GTDB): domain Bacteria; phylum Acidobacteriota; class Vicinamibacteria; order Fen-336; family JAGNNV01; genus JAGNNV01. The sequence continues at coordinate 6,728 of JAGNNV010000081.1, read as the reverse complement.
TCCGATGTACGCGGAACTGGGACTCAAGCCGCACACCTACCGCGACATCCTCTGGCAGTGGTTCGTGCTGAACCGGGCGCCCCACACCAACTGGGAACTGAAGGCCTCGCCCGAAGCCCGCTAGCGCTCCCGGGAAAAGTATTCGGAGCCTCTAGACGGCCGCGCAGTTTTTGCGCGTCGTCCCTTCGGTGGCTGCTCCACCACGTTCGTGGCGGTCAATAGTTTGAACCGTTTCGACATATCTTGTCGCGCCACGATAAGTCCATCAGATTCTTGGATTCAGTCTCCGCTTTCTTGAACTCCGGACGCGCGGCGAGGGGCTATGGAAAGGGTCAACTGCCTATTTTGCAGATCGTTAACAAAAGGGCCCGGATGGCAAGGGTGTTGCAGATTGGTTTGGCGAAGCATCCCGATTGTACGTTCCGGAAAGCGGCCTCCCAGAACTCGATTCTGGCGCCCACCCGGGTCGGTCGGTACCTACCAATCCCTATAAAGGAAAGAGAGTCCAATGAACCCTAGAAACCTCGCAGTTCGCGCAGCGGCCCTGTTCGCCGCTGTCCTGCTGCTCAGCAATCCTGCCACCGCCCAGATGACCCGAGGCGCAGTCTCGGGCACGGTGCGTGACCAGACGGCGGGCGCCATCCCCGGCGTCACCGTCACTGCCACCAACTCCGACACCGGCGCCACCCGCAGCGCGGTCAGCGACGCCATCGGTTTCTATCGCCTCCCCGCCCTCGAACCCGGCACCTACACCGTGCGCGCCGAACTTTCGGGCTTCACTTCGTTCTCGACCACGGTCAAGATCAACGCCGATACCGAAGTCAAGATCGACGTGGGCCTCAAGGTCGCGAGCCTCGGCGAATCGGTGACGGTAGAAGGTTCGGTCAGCAGCATCGAACTGAACCGCACCTCGCCCACCGTCGGCACCACCAGCACCGCGCGCCAGGTCGTTGAGCTTCCGCTCTCGGCCGACCGCAACGTCAACAACCTGATCGCCACCTCCCCGAACGTCAACCGGGTCAGCGGCCAGGGCACGTTCGCGGCCAACGGCCAGCGTTCGCGCAACAACAACTACATGATCGACGGTTCGGACAACAACGACATCTCCGTCACCATCGCGACCACCCAGGTGGTTCCCGAATCGGTGGCTGAGTTCCAGGTCCAGACCAACGCCTACAGCGTCGAGTTCGGTCGCAACAGCGGCGCGCAGGTCAACGTCATCACCAAGTCCGGCTCCAACACGTTCCGCGGCGAAGTGTGGGACTACTACCGGAACTCCAAGTTCGGCTCCTTGACCAACATCGAGAAGTCCAGCGGTCTCACCGAACCCTCCGAGTACACCCGCCACCAGGCTGGCTTCTCCGTCGGCGGTCCGATCATCAAGGACAAGACCCACTTCTTCCTGTTGTATCAGTACGACGCCGACAAGGCCCCGTCCAGCCTCGGCGCCACCACCCGCATCCTGACCCCAGGCGGTCTCGCGGCTCTGTCGAGCGTTCCGCTTCGCGCCGGGCAGTCCACGGCGAGTCGGCAGGCCGTCATCAGCCGCCTCGGTTTCCTGAACGACGTCTACGGCACGGGCGTGACCTTCCGCAACCTCTCGAACGTTCTGGTGAACGGCGTGCCCATCGAGACCGGCCAGGTCAACGTCGCCTACAAGAACCCGAGCAAGTACCACACCCTCAACGTGCGCCTCGACCATCGGCTCTCCGACAACGACACCATCACCGCGCGCTACTACCTGAACGACCGCTCCGACACCAACGCCATCAGCAACTGCGCCTTCGGTGCGATTTTCTGCGGCGATCAGGCGCTCAAGGACACGAACGCGGCCCTGAGCTACACCCGCGTTTTCGGGTCCAACGTTGTGAACGAGGCTCGCGCCTCGTGGGTGCGTCGTGACCTCGGCTTCCCCGAGAACGATCCCGTCAGCCCCACCGCGGCGATCTCCGGCCTGTTCACGATCGGCGGTCTGTCGAACTTCCCCCAGGGTCGCATCACCAACAACTACCAGTTCAACAACACCACCACCTGGACCAAGGGCAAGCACACCCTCAAGTTCGGCGTCGATCTCCGCTACAACGATGTCCAGAACAATGCGGACTTCAACTCGAAGGGCAACTTCACCTTCAGCAGCCTGCAGGACTACATGAACAACACCGCGTTTCAGTTGCAACAGGCTTTGCAGACCGGCAGCTTCAACGCGAAACAGTGGCAGAACGCGTTCTTCGTTCAGGACAACTTCCGTGTCACTCCGGACCTCACGCTGAACCTGGGTGTTCGATATGAGATCGCCGATGTTCCCTTCGGTATGTTCGGCGCAACCGACCCTGCGCGGCTCGCGGCGCTCATCCCGGGCCCCGCGCAGAAGGACACGAACAACATCGCCCCCCGTGCCGGCTTCAACTGGTCCCCGAGTTCGGGCAGCGGCTTCTTCGGCGACGGAAAGACCGTCGTTCGTGGCGGCTGGGGCATGGGCTACGACGTGCTCTTCTACAACATCCTCACCGTCAACACGAACCCGAACGTCACCACGGCCCAGTTGAACAACGTGGTCGACACCTATCCGAACCTCCTCCCCGGGGGGGGGGCGGCGGTCTTCAATGGGCTCACCGACATCTCGACGAACTCGCCCTCGGACATTCAGAACCCCGACTCCAAGTTCTGGAGCCTGTCGCTGGGTCGCGAGATGGGTCAGTTCGTCGTGGAACTGGGCTACACCGGCTCGAGCTCAGGCCATGGCATTAACCAGGTTCACGCCAATCCGGCGGTTCTGACTCCTGCTCAGGCGGCGCTCGTGGCCTCCACACGCAGCTCCGCCGGCATCCCCAGCGTTCAGGCGCGTCGCGTGTTTCCGCAGTTCAACGCGCGGACGCTGATCCCGGCGTACGTGGGACCTGGCGGCAACGACGTCGAGGCCACCTCGAAGTACCACGGTGCCTACCTCTCGGTGAGCAAGCGCCTGGCGAACGGACTGCAGTTCGGGGCGTCGTATACCCGCAGCCAGTTCAAGAGCAACAACGACGCGTCGCTCGGCGAGGCCGGCACCGATGGTTCCAGCCAGCGTCCGCAGAGCATGTTCGACTACGAGGCTGAATGGTCGCTGTCGCAGTTCGACGTTCCGAACCGCTTCGTCGTGAACTACCTGTACGAGCTTCCCGGTCCGAAGTCGGGCATCCTCAAGCAGATCCTCGGCGGATGGCAGCTCTCCGGCATCACCGCGTTCCAGTCGGGTCGCCCGTTCACCATCGGCACCGGCGTCGACTCCAACGGAGACGGCACCACGGGTTCCGACCGTCCGAACCAGAACGGCTCCTGTGGCGTGACCTGGGACAACGATCACCGCGGCTTCACCAACGGCGGCTGTTACTCCGCTCCGCTCGGAACCAACAACCTGCCGCTCACCAACGCTCTCGGCAACGGCACCGCTGGCCGCAACACCGAGCGTGGCGCCGCCTTCTGGAACACCGACCTCAGCATCATGAAGCGGTTCTTCCTGCTTGGCGATCGTCAGCTCGTGGTCCGCGCCGACGCCTTCAACGCGTTCAACCAGGACAGCTACGGCCTCCCCAACTCCAACATGTCCAGCGCCAGCTTCGGCCTGAACAGCAACAACTGGGGCCGCCGAATCGTCACCCTGAGCGCGAAGTTCGTCTGGTAGTTGCCGCACCGGGACTCGCCTAGTCTTCAGGCGAGCCTCCAGGGCGCTTCCGCTTACGCGGGAGCGCCCTTTTTTTTCGCCCGCGACGACCCGGTCGTTGGGAATGCGGGGTTGCTTCGGCCACAACGAAACAACGGGCCTCGCAATGACGGAAGGAGAAGGACCCGATAGTGGCTCCCGGTAGGATAAGACCATGCGAAAACTCACCGCCGCTTTGACTGCGGCTCTCCTCGTAACCGCTTCACCCGCGCTGCCCCAAAAGCCCCTCCAGTTCGGAAGCAGCGCAGAACTGGTGCTGATCGATCTCGTCGCCACCGATGGCGACGGGCGCCGGATCACCGATCTCCGACCCGAGGAAGTCGAGATCTACGAAAGTGGAAAACGTCAGCGCCTCGAGGTGCTGAGTTTCGTCGGCAACCCCAACGGAGCGGGCACCGCCATCCCGCGGGTGGCTCCTTCTCCCGCCCCCGCTTCCGAGGCCGCCCCCGATAGAACCGCGGGCCAAAGCGCTCCGTCGAGGCTGGTGGTGGTCGTGGATCAGGGCGCCATGCCCTCGGAACTTCTGGTGCCGGTCCGCGCCGCGATCACCTCCATGGTGCGCGAGAACCTCGACCCCGAAACCGAGCTGATGCTCGTCACCTTCAATCGCGGCCTCCAGGTGCGTATGCCCTTCACCACCGACCCCGGACGTTTCATCGCCGCGGTGGAGGCCCTTCGCCCCACCGTCTCCAGCAGCGAACTCGCGATGTCCGACCTGATGGACCAGGTCGAGCAGATGTGCGACGGCACGCCCAATGCCGACAAGAACGCGGTAGGGGTGGCGCGCGCTTTCGTCGAGGACGTGCGCCAGGGGCTCACCAACGCCACCGAAGGCATCAGCGCGCTGTCCCGATATCTCGCTCCTATTCCCGGGCGAAAACACATTGTCTTCTACTCCGCCGGCTACCCGATGCAGCCGCAATCCATCGCCGCGTCCGTCATCGAGGCCCTGTGCGGGAGCGGCGCCGCCCAGGGCTCAGGGCGATCGAACATGCAGGCGGGGCCCAGTGAAGCGCACACCGCCATTCGCGCGGGGGCCCAGGTCGACGCCGAGGGCATCCTGCGCGCCATGGTGGACGAAGCCAACCGGTCTCAGGTCTCCGTCTACACGGTCGATGCGCGCGGTCTGATGGGCGACGCGGTGCCGGGCAGTCAACGGGTGCCGAGCCGACTGATCCGCCTCGGAAATGCCCAGGCCATCCAGCAGCGGGCGGTACGCGAGCCGCAGGAAATCCTGTATTCGATCGCCGACGGCACGGGTGGCACCGCTTCGATCAACACCAACGACATGGCGCGGGGCATGCAAGCGGCGGCCCGCGATGGCCGGGCCTACTATCTGCTCGGCTACGCGCCTCCCGGCGGCCGAAAGGAAGGCCGCTACTACCCCATCGAGGTCAAGGTCACCCGCCCTGGCCTCAAGCTGCGTTATCGCCGCGGCTACCAGTGGGTGAACGATCAAATGCGCGCCGAGCGAGCCCTCACCGCCGCTTTGCGCTTCCCGGAGCTGTACGCGCTGGAGGGCCTCGCCCTTGACTCCTGGATAGAGGCAGGCAAGCTCAACGTCGCGGTGGTGCTGCCCACGAGGATCCTCGAGTTCCGAAGCGAAGGCGGCCAGCATCTGAATGACATCGCGGTGCAGGCCATGCTGCGCGACGCGAACGGCAAGGTCGTGGGAGACCGATATCTCTTCTCGAAGTCGGTCGCCATGAAGCTTCCCCCGGACCGCTACGAGGGCCTTCGCGCGAGAGAAAACGTGGAGATCGCGAACGTCACGGAAGCGCCGAAGAAGGGCCGCTATCAGCTCACCGTGGTGGCCCGCCACAGCGGCGGCCGCCTGGCGTCGGCCCACGCCGACGTGGAGGTACCGTAGGCAGACCGATAGTGGCTGGGCGGGGTTGCTTCGTCGGCTGCCCTCCGACGGCCTCCTCGCAATGACGAGAGGTCCAAGTCCCTCGGTATTGGGAGGCCCGCCACTATCAGCCCCTTGGACCGGTCGTCATTGCGAGGAGGCCGTCGAAGCGCTGCCCACGAAGCAACCCCGTCCCACCACTATCGATCCACGCACTGCGCCCCCAGGTCCTCGTTCTGTGACAAGCGCGTCCTCGCGGGGCGTCGGAACTCGGGCGCGGCGGCGGGAACAATGATTGCTTGCAATGCCCGCTGACGGTCAGGGAGGAAGCATGAGTGGACTCCGAAGGGGACGGCGCAACCGCTGGGCGGCGTGGGTCGCGGCGGGAATGCTGACCTTCACGGCCTCGGATGCGCGGTCGCAGAGGCCGCTCCAGTTTGGCGCCAGCGCGGAGCTGGTGCTGATCGACCTCATCGCCACCGATGGGGACGGACGCCTCGTCACCGATCTGCGTGCCGAAGAGATCCAGATCTTCGAGGACGGAAAACGTCAGCGCCTCGAGATGCTCCGGCTGATGGGTCGGCCCGGAGGAGCCGGCGCGCCGGCATCCACCGCATCTGTCGTCGCCACGACGTCCGTACTGGCGCCCACGCCCGAGGTCCCGCCCGAATCCAACGCCACACGGGCAGGCCCAAGTCCGCTAAGGCTCGTCGTCGTCGTGGACATGGGCACGATGCCCTCCGACCTCCTTGTGCCCGTACGCAGCGCCATCATCTCGATGGTCCGCGACACCCTCGATCCCGGCGCCGAGCTGATGCTCGTCGCGCTCGAGCGTGGCATCCACGTGCGCATGCCTTTCACCACCGATGCCGGCCGATTCATCGCCGCGGTCGAGGCGCTCCGACCATCGGCGCCCGGCATCGATCTCGCGATCTCGGACCTCGTCGACCAGGTCGAGCGGATGTGCGACGGGACCACAAACGCCGACAAGAACGCCATCGGTCTCGGACGCGCCTTCGTCGAGGATGTCCGCCAGGGCCTCGCGAACAGCACCGAAGGCATCGCGGCGCTCTCCCGATATCTCGCCCCGATTCCCGGCCGCAAGCACCTCGTGTTCTATTCAGGCGGCTATCCCATGCAGCCCCAGTCGCTTGCGGCATCCATCATCGAGTCGATCTG
>JAGNNV010000367.1 GCA_017990495.1 Vicinamibacteria bacterium | reverse complement strand
AGGACCACCTGCGTCGTGACTTCTTCGGGCGTGGCCCCGGGCAGGCGGATGTTGATGTTCACCGTGGCCGGGTCGGCGCGCGGGAAGAGATCGACGCCCAGGTCGCGGAACGAGAAGATGCCGAGCACGACCAGGAAGCTCACGAGCATCACCGCGAAGACGGGACGCTTGACGCAGAGTTCGGCGAGGCTCATGGCTATTTCACGCCTTCGACAGGGGCGCCGTCCCGAAGCTCCTGGCCCTCGGGAGCCAGGGCGACAATGTCCTTCTCGGTGAGGCCGGAGACGATTTCCACGGACTCGCCGCTGCGTTCGCCGAGCTTCACTTCCTGTTCGTGAACCTTGTTGTCCTTAACCGTGAAGATCTTGTAGGTGCCGAAGACGTACCGAACCGCCGCCTGGGGAACCATGAGCGCCGAGTCGATCTGGCTCGAGGCGATGGTGGCCTTGGCGAAGAAGCCCGGCTTCAGAAGGCCATCGGTGTTCTTGAGCAACGCCTCTACCTCGAGGGTCCGGGTCTCCGCGTCGACCGAGGGGCTCATGCGCGCCACTTTGGCCTCGAACGTGCGTCCGGGAAAGGCCTCAACCTCAACCGTCACCAACTGTCCCAAGGAGACCCAGCCGACCACGCGCTCGGGAATCTTGAGGCGCACCCGAAGGGGATCGACGCGCACGATGACCATGACCGGCGTCTGCACGCGGAGATACTGGCCGGTGACCACGTTCCGCTCCTTGATCTGGCCGGGGAAGGGGGCGCGGATCACGCTGTCGCCGAGCTTCTTCTCGGCCAGGGCGTACGTGGCTTTGCGCTGGCGCAGTTCGGCGCGGAGATTCTCGACCGTCTGCAGCGCGATGTCGTAGGCCGCGCGCGCCGAATGGAACTTCGCTTCGGCCTCGTCGAGCGTCCCTTTGGGAACGAGCCCGTCGTCGTGAAGCGACTTGGCCCGGCGGAACTTCGCCTCGGCGTCGGACAAATCCGCGGCCGCCCGCTGCGCCTCCGCCGCGGTCTTGGGATCAGGCACATCGTCGGCCCCTTCAGCGAGACCAAGCTTGGCGCGCGTTGCCTGGAGCGAGGCGCGCTGCTGGTCTCGAGCGAGGCCGAGTTCCACGGGAGAGACGAGAACGAGGGGTTGCCCGGCGCCGACCCGGTCACCAAGATCGACGAGAACACGATCGATCCGGCCTTCGATTTCGGCGCTGACCGTCACCTCGTCGAAGGCGAAGAGCGATCCCACCGAGGAGATGTCGCGGCGGAGTTCCCGCTTCTCGACGGGAACGAGGCGGGCCTGAACCGCCGGGACGGTTTTCGCGTTGGAGGTTTTGGGGCCGCACCCCGCGAAGGCGACGAGAGCGGCGAGAGCTGGAAGGATCTGGCGAAACGTCCGGCGTGGGCTGGGCAAGGTGGGCGACATCCTCGGTGGTTGGGGCCGTTCCGCACGCCCGCGGTTGGTGTTCCGAGCTTACTCCCGCGGCCCCAGGCTCCCGACATCCAGGTCGGGAGCCCGGGCTTCCGCGGCGCGGACGTTCCGGCTACAGGCGCGAGTTCAGACTTCGATGAACACGGGGTCGTTGACGGCCACGCAGCCGGGTGTAACCGTGCTGCCGTAGACGCCCAGACACCCCTCGCGCTCTTGAGCGACCGTCCGCAGAATTGCCGGGTTGCGCTCAGTGGTCGCGGGATCGATGGTGATGACGGCACACCGACCGTCGCGCTTGTCCACCCTCATTCGCATCGCACCGATGCGCAGGACGGCGCCGACCCATGCATCTTCAGCAAACGACTCGCCGTCTTCCGCTTCCACCAGAAGATTCGGACGAAAACGCTGAACGTCAAGGTCCGCTCCGACCGTCTGCCCCAACCGCGCGATCGTCTGGGTGGTGATCAGCGAGAGGGGGAAGGTGTCGAAGATCCCGCGGTCCTGGCGGATCACCCGCAAGCCCCCCGGGCTGAGTAATGCGCCGAGGCCTGGATCGGCCACATCGTAGGTCTCGCCTTCAGGCGTGTGCACCATCGTGGCCGACTTGTCGGGTCGATCCGGTTCGACGAAGGATGGCCGGAAGTGCGCCATGTTTCCGCGCTCGCGAAGCGTGAACCAGGAAAAACCGCTTTGCACCACGCCTTCTCTTATGAAGGCCCACCGACGATCTCCGGCGAACCCGTGCCAGGACACATCCGCCGCCGCAAGCGCCTCGGCTCCCATCGACTTGACGGGGTAACGCCACAGTCCGACCACCCGACCCACCCGTCGATCATTTCGATCATCACGCATAGAACACCTCCGAAGAGGGGCCCTTGGCTGATCACCAGCGTCGAGCGTGACGGACTTGAATCCGCTGCAGCACCCCTCGACGGTGGGTGTGCCAGCCAGAACGGCCGGCACGACTGAAGCGCGGACTAAATCAAGACTCGAGGGGTGCTGTCAAGAGCCCCCCGTTCGGTGGACGGGCCGCGCGATTCGTTTGGTCGTTCTGCTTCGTGAAGTTCAAATGCGAGAGGCATGCCTTCTGCCCCGGCCAACGACCTCCCTCACGACGCCCAGCCCGGTCCGCCGATCACCGCAGCGGAGGCCGTCTGCTCGGGTTTCCTTGTGGTCGTCTTACTATGTCTCGGAGCCTTGCTGGCAGGGCTCCTCTGGCCCTCCACAGGGTCGCTGTTCCGAGCCTTCATTGGACTCCTCCTCGCGCCTTCGCCCGCCGCGTGGTTAACGAGGATCGTTCTCCGACAGCGGAAGGCCCACATTTCGCTTTTCGATGTGGCCTCGGCGACCTGGCTGACGTTCCTTGCAACCTTCCTCATCGTCCGCGTGATCTTGCGCTTCACCAGCCCAGAGGACCCCTGGCAGGCTCCCGTGGCGTTCACTATTGCCCTCTCCACCGTCTTGTTGAGCCCCGCGTCCATCGCGTTCGCTACGAGAGTGCGCAGCAGCGACTTCGCGATTCTCAAACGCAGGACAACCATCGTCCTCGCAGCGGTGGCGCTTCTTGCCATCGCGCTCCCGCGAGTCGCCCCGAGTCCGCACACCCGAGCCCGAGTCATCGCCGGATGGAGCGCGCGCGACTGTGGTTACTTCAAGAACGGCTGGGGCGGTGAAAGACCCGAGGAAGGCTACTCGTTGTCGGCGGTACAGCGCGAAACCGTGCGCGCGTGCATCGAGAGCGCACGTGCGTCGCGCGTCGGATTCTTCTACGCCGTCGATCTCATGGGCATAGATTCATGGGTGGCTGATGGCCTGATCGGAACACCCGACGGGCGCGTGCGTCGGCTTCATTTCGACCGATTCCAATGCGACATCGCTGGTTTGTGCGCAACGTACGTTGCCTTGTCGCCTTGCGCAGAGCCTCGCGGGATCGATTTCGACAGCGATTCGGCTTGCCCGGAAACGGACCACGATCGACACTACGGTTCGATCTGGTAGCAGCAGGGACTCAGGCTGTGAGGGTGTGCCTCCGGGAGCCTGGCGCGAATCCCGGCGGCAGGCCCCGGCGTCCTGAGCGCCGCCCTTCGGCTTTCAGGCCCGACCGGGCATCATCGGGATCTTCGAGCCGCAGCCTTCATACGGGCGGATCTGCTTGTAGACCTCGGGGGCCACAGAGGGACCTTTCCTCGAGCAGTGTTCATCGAAGGCCTTGGTCAA
>JAGNNV010000366.1 GCA_017990495.1 Vicinamibacteria bacterium | reverse complement strand
GTCTGACCGAAGCCACGAACATTCACTGGCACGGCTTGGCCGTTCCCGCAGAGGCGGACGGCTATCCAACCGACGTCATTCCTCCTGGCGGCACGCGCCAGTACCGCTTTCGAATTGCCGACCGCGCCGGCACCTACTGGTACCACCCGCATCCGGACGGGCGCACCGCCGCGCAGGTCTACGGTGGAATGGCCGGCTTCTTTATTGTCGAAGACGACGCGGATCGCGGCCTCGGCCTGCCGACGGGCGAGCACGATGTTGCCCTGCTCCTCCAGGATCGTCGTCGCACGGCCGACAACTCTTTCGCCTATGCGCCGTCGCCCATGGACCTCATGTCGGGCTATCTGGGCAACACCGTCCTCGTGAACGGCACGCCGGACGCAGAGCTGTCCATCGCCGCGACGCGGTACCGGTTTCGTCTCCTCAACGGATCCAACGCCCGGATCTTCCGTGTGGCCTTCGGGGATAGCCGGGCCTTCGATGTCATCGCGGGAGACGGTGGCCTTCTCGAACGAGCGGTCACCGCAAACGCGCTCTTCCTCGCTCCGGGCGAGCGCACCGAGATCCTGGTGGACTTCTCGCGAGATCCGGTCAACACCTCGGTCCCACTGATCAGCCTGCCCTTCACGGCTGGTGGTGGCGGCATGGGCATGGGAATGGGGGGCTCACCTCAAGGGGCCTCGGCCTCGCTGTTGCGTCTGGTCGTCGGGCGCGCGGGCGCAGCTTTGGCCCCGTTGCCCGCACGGCTCGCTTCGATCGAGAGACTCGATCCCGCCCGCGCGCAGGTGCAGCGACGCTTCGTCATGGACATGCGCATGCCGCCCTTCGCGGGTGCTTTAACCATCAACGCTCGCAGCTTCGACGCGGCCCGAGTGGATGTTCGCGTCGAACGAGGCGTGCTCGAGGTCTGGGAAATCATCAACATATCGACCGAGCCCCACCCGTTCCATGTGCACGCGACGCAATTCCAGGTCGTGAGCCGATCGAGCGGCGCGCTCTCGCCTCATGAACTCGGACTCAAGGACACCGTTCTGGTGTGGCCGGGGGAGACGGTGCGAATCGCCATTCGCTTCGATGCTCACGCCGGGCTGTATGTCCTCCACTGCCACAACCTCGAACACGAGGACGCCGGGATGATGCTCAACCTCGAAGTTCTTTGATTTTGAAACGGAGAAACTCATGAAACGCATGACGCTTGTAACTGCTTTGGTTTTCGGCCTGGCCTTCCTTACCGTGGGCTGCGGCGCCGGGGGCGACGACTCGATGATGGGTCCAAGCCGCGCTGGTTCCTCTCAAACCGGCGCCAGCTTCATGTCGGTGACGCCCCAAGGGGGGATGATGGGCGTGGCGGGATCCACTTCCATGGTGTTTCGCTTCGGCGCTGCGATGGGGTTTGGCATGGAGCAGTTTGTCGATCTGCACATGCGTGACCTCGCCGGGGCGACTATGCCAATGAACTGCGGATGGTCCTCGGATCGGACCACCCTCACCTGCACACCGCAGGGTCCGCTCTCACCCCGGACGACCTATTTCATCCATCTGGGCGGCGGCATGATGACGCAGGCGGGTCAAGCCCTCGACTACTCCCAGTATGGCCCCATGATGGGCGGCCAGTGGATCACAGGTGGCATGATGAACGGCTCCCATGCCGGTGTTGCGTGGTCGATGATGGGAGCGAACTGGCACAACACCAACGGTAGCCACGGAATGGCTTTCAGCTTCACGACCGCCTGACGCAGACGGGAGCCTGGCATCCCCATCCGGCAACTTCGCCCCAGATTCGCATTTCATAGACTAACTCGTTGCTGACTTGTTCGTAGACGGTACGCCCCGCGCAGCACGTCCAAAGCCCCCAGCCGTGAGCGAATCCAGATAGTATCGACATTGCGGCCACCGCCATGAACGACACCCTTGCCCCACTCATCGCCCGGTGGAAGGATGACGCCGGCGGAGCCTACCGCTCGTGGTTCCTGTGGGAGCAGCGGATCAAGAACTTCCGCTCCATCCGCGCAGGAATCGCCGAGGTGGTGCGCGAGATCGAGGCGGGGACGTTCGGCAACGCCTACAAAGGTTCATCGCTGGAGACGGTTGTCCACTCCATCGCCGAACAGCGCCAGATCTTCAAGGGGGCCGACCACGCCTTCCTGTGGAAGCCCAAGCTCCGCATCCCCGACATCTACGAGAGCGCCGAGAATCAGCGGGCCTTCGGGCGGTTCCTGCACGCCTGCTCGTGCTGCGACGCGGAGGACGGCGTGGTGCGGGCGATCCGCCAACTCGCCGAGCGGGGCATCAAGGGGCTCGGCCCCGCCGCGGCCAACATGCTCTACTTCCTACACCCCACGCTCGTGCCGCCCTTCAACACGGCGATCGTCAACGGGTACAACGCGCTCACGGGCGCGAAGGTGAAGCTTGGGTCGTGGGAGGAGTACCTCGCGATGCGCGAGGGTGTGCTGCGAATCAACGCCGAGCATCGGGCGGTTCTCAGCAACGACCTCGGGGCGATCGCGGGATTGCTGTTCGACATCGGGAACGGTCGCTATCAGCCGCCTCCGCGGCTGGACGACGCCGGGGCACTCGCTGCGTGGGAAACGGACCTCAAGAAGGTCCGCGAGGAGTCCGTCTCCGCCGTCAAAGCTCAGAAGACCGCCGAGCAGGAGGACCGCTCGCACGCGCAGGTGCAGGGGTGGCTCCGCGACCTGGGCCGGGCACTGGGCTTTGATGTATGGGTTGCCGCCAACGACAGAAACCGGGCGGTGCAGGGGGGACGTTTGTGCGATGGGTGCATCGACGCGCTCCCGGCGAGCGTGGAGGCATCGACGGGGGCGGAGGCGATCCGTCTGATCGACGTGCTTTGGCTGGAGCGGGCGGGGAGCAACGGCACGCCGATGGTTCGCGTCGCCGCCGCGTTCGAGGTGGAGCACACCACGAGCATCTACTCGGGCATTGTGCGGATGCTCGACCTGGCGCTGGGCGTGCCCGACCACGCGGGTGTCAAACTGTTCCTCGTCGCCCCCGATGCGCGGGAGGATGATGTGCGCCAACAGCTGGCGAGGCCCGCCTTCCGGCGCGTAGCCGACTTGAGTGTGCGCTTCCTGCCCTACGGCGAACTGGAGACAAACCGCGAGTCGATGGCCCGGTTTGGTACCGGCCTCAAGGCGATCGAGGCCGTGAGCCGGGTGCTCGTGTAAGGGAATGCGACTGCGAGATGAATCAACGGGAAGACATTCTTAGCAGCGTCACAACCGGGGCCGCGACCAGGCTTTCAGCTTCGCGACCGACCGACCGCAGCCACCCTACGAGCTAACAATCAGAACTGCATTCGCATCTTGTCCAGCAGAATCAAGATCTCGATCGTTCTGCCTTCCCGGTCGACCCCGAGACGAAGCAGATCTCCCGGCCGGCCTTCCAGGAGCACCCGGGCGATGGTAGACGCCCCAGTTACCGCTTGCCCGTTGATGGTGGTAACGATATCGCCCCCGAGCGTGTACGTCTTGTCGCCCGAAACGACGAACCGTCCCCCGGCACGTAGCCCCGCGACCGCCGCCGGGCTGCGCGGAAGGACTTCCTCCACGAGGAGCCCTTGGGTGACCGGCAGACCGAAGAGCCTCGCGATCGCCGGCGTGACCTCGGTACCGTTGA
>JAGNNV010000365.1 GCA_017990495.1 Vicinamibacteria bacterium | reverse complement strand
AGGCAGCGGGCTCATGCGTCAGCACCAGTGCGCTTTCGGCCTCAGCTCTCGGGACCGGCAATCATCGCTCGGAGTTTCTGATCGACACGATCGGCCCGAAGGAGCCGTGGGACACTAGGCCCCGGGTCTACGCACGTCGAACGGAGTGGCTTCGCCCGGGGTGACGAGAGGTCCAACATGCTTGGAGCTCGCTCGGGTACCCCTGCGCGCCAGGGGGATGACCACAACTTTGGCGGTGGCTCGACCGGGCCGCTTCTACTTTGCCGGCGTCATCAGCAGGCGGGCTTCCTTGACGAAGGGGGAGTCCGGGTATTCGTCGAGGAGGCGGGCGAGGACCGGCGTGGCTTCCGCGTTGCGGCCGGAGTAGGCCAGGCACTGGCCCAGCCGGAGAAGGGTTTCGTCCGTCTGCTCGAAATCCGGATAGCTCTTCAGGATGTGTTCGTAGCGCGGGATGGCGGCGCGGTAGGCCTTGCGCGACTTCTGATAGAAGTACGCGACCACGAATTCCGAACGCGCGATTGAGGCGCGGCAGGCCTTCACCCGCTCTCTCGCCGTCTGAGCGAGAGGTGACTCGGGGTAGCGGTCGAGGAAGCCCAGATACTCGTTAAGCGCCTGGAGCACCTGGGTTTGATCCCGGTCGGGCGAGTTGCGCTGGTTGTAGAAGCTCTCGCCGATCTGGAGCTGGGCGTAGTCGCCGCGCGGATGCGAGGGGAACACGGTGAGGAACTCGCGATACTGGCCGGCGGCGAGGGTGAGATTGCCCGCGCCGCCTTCGGAGAAGTAGGCGTCACCCACGGCGAGCCGAGCCTGGGCGACCAGGGGGCTTTGGGGAAAACCGTCGACGATGCGGCGGAAGTGCTGACGGGCGATATCCCACTGCTTGCCCTTGAGCGCCTTCTGGCCGGCCTGCCAGATCACCTGGTCGGAGTTGCTGGCGAGGGTGGCGATGTCCACTTCCTGCCGCCCGCAGGCGGCCAGAGGGGTCATCAATGCCAGAGCCAGCCAAAGTCGATTCGCGCCGAGTTTCATGAACAGATCCATTCCCATTCCGCTTTCAATCCGGTGGCGAGCGGGGTCTTCGGAACGAAGCCGAGATCGCGCGCCGCCTGTGCCGTGTCGGCAAGAGTATCCCGCATATCGCCTTTCTGACCCGCCTGCCGGTCGATCCGGACTTCCCGGCCGGTCACCTGGCCGATGGCTTCGAGCACCTTCAACACGGAAATGCGTTGACCGCCGCCCACGTTGTAGACGAGGCCGGCCTGCCCACGGTCGACGCTCGCTTCAAGAACGTCGACGAGGTCGGCGATGAAGGTGAAGTCGCGAGTCTGCTCGCCATCTCCGTAGAGGGTGATGGGCTGGCCGTCGCGCACCGCCTTGAGGAACCGGTGAAAGGCCATGTCGGGGCGCTGCCGCGGTCCGTAGACGGTGAAGAAACGCAGGCTGGTCACCGAGAGGCTGTCGGCCTTGCCGTAGAGGTGGACGAGGTGCTCGGCCGCGAGTTTGGTGACCCCGTAGGGCGACACCGGGGCCAGAGCCATCGACTCGCGGAGGGGGAGCTCCTTGACGTCGCCATAAACGGAGGACGAGGAGGCGTAGATGAGTCGCGGCGTCTTCGCGTTCACCGCCGCTTCGAGCAGCTTCTGAGTGCCGAGGACGTTGTGCTCGACGTAACCCGCAAAGTCGGCGCCCCACGATGCCCGCACGCCGGCCTGGGCGGCGAGGTGATAGATCGCATCCGCGCCTTCGAGGAGGGACTCGAGATTCGGCGCGCCTTCGAGCAGGGTCTCGTGAAGGGTGAACCGCTTCGAGGCCAGGGCCTTCGCGATGTTCTTTTCCTTCATCTCCCGCGGATAGAAAGGCACGTAGCCATCGATGCCCACCACTTCGTGGCCGGCCTCGAGCAGACGGTCGGAAAGATGGGAGCCGATGAAGCCGCAGGCGCCGGTGACCACAAATCTCATTTGAGAAGCCTCATGATGTCTTCCGGAAAACGCTTCAGCCGGCCGGATCCGTCGACCGATGCGTGTTCGGTGTGAGCGCGGGTCAGGACCTGATCATCCGCCTCGCGCCTCAGTTCGTAATCGAAACGGAGCCGCACCCCGCTGACGGTCGCCAGGGTGGTGTGGATCTCCAGCGCGTCGTCGTAGTTCACGGGACGCAGGAACTTCGCCTCGGTGCAAACCACGGGCAGATGAATGTCCCGCGCCATCAGATCGACGTAGGTCATGCCCCGCGCGCGCAGCCAGTCGGTCCGCCCGACCTCGAACCACGCGAAGTACGCGCCGTGGTAGGCGTAGCCGAACTTGTCGGTCTCCGCGAATCTCACCCGCGTGGTCGAGACGGATTCGGAGCTCATGCCCCCTCCGAGACCTCGAAGATCACCGCGGTCTTGGGATTCAGCCGGTAGCCCGCGAGCGGGCTTTGGGAGAGGATCGTGCCCCGCACCAGCCCGGGATAACTCTTGTAGCGGATCTGCGGGGGCACAAAACCGCGTCCTTCGAAGGCCTCGGCCACCACCGAAATGTCCTTGCCGATCAGGTCGGGCATCACGTAGTCGCGGAGCGAGCCATTGCGCGCCACGATGAGGAGCACGCCGTCCCCCAGGTTCTCCGCGATTCCGGCTTCCGGGGATTGCGCCAGCACCGTGTCGTCGGCCGCCGCCGACGGGGCTTCGATGATCCGGCGGATGGGAACGCCCATGCCGTCGAGACGCAGACGAGCGCTGCGCAGCGCCTGGCCCTGCACATCAGGCACGGTGGTGCGTCGTGGACCCAGGCTCAACACCACGCGCAGGGTTCGGTTCTCCTTGGTGGCCACACCGGGGAGGGGATCTTGTTCGATCACCCGGCCGGCGCCGATCTTCGCGTGGTTCTTGCGACCGGTGACCTTCACCCGAAGCCTGCGCTGGCCCGCGTCGTTGGTGGCGTTGGCGAGAGAGCGACCGGTGAGATTGGGCACGGCCACGGTTTGAGAATTGCGGACGATGCGCAAGGTCAGGGCGGCCGAAATCAGCCCACAAAGGAGGGCCAGAGTGACGACCAGAAGCCTGCGGAGCATCATGAGTGGAGGTTCGGGGAAGGAGCCGTCGAGTTTAGTCTTTGGCGGCGAAAACGTGGCCGGGCTTGAGTTTGGCTCCGTTCCCGAAGTCGAACGCGGAGACGGCTCCCCGGCTTTCCGGCTGCACCCGCAGAAGGCGCAGAACCGAGCCCTCACCGCAGGCCACATCGACACCCTCCCGGGAGATTCCGAGAACCGTGCCGGGTTCGGTATCGAGGCCCCCCGCTGGGCGGGCCGCGACGGCGGCAGCGAGGATCTTGATCGATCGACCCTGATCGGAGAATTGCAGGCCCGGCCACGGTGAAAACCCCCGCAGCCGATCGCTGATCTCTTCGGCGGTGCGGGCGAAGTCGATGAGGCCATCCGATTTCCGGATCATGGGCGCTTTGGTCGCCGCCGCCTCATCCTGCGCCCTGGGCTTCACGAAGCCTTTGACCAACCCGTCGAGGGTCTCGATCAGCAGTTCGGCGCCGAGATCGGCGAGCCGGGGCTCCAGAGTGATGTGGGTGTCGTCGGGCGCGATGACGCACTCGCGCTGAAGCAGGATCGGTCCGGTGTCCATACCCCGGTCGAGTTGCATGGTGGTGA
>JAGNNV010000004.1:3002-50728 GCA_017990495.1 Vicinamibacteria bacterium | reverse complement strand
TGTCGTTTCATGCGGTAACTGAGCGTCTTCCCGTTCTCGATCACCCGGCCACCCAGCGTTCCCACGTCGAGCGTCGCATCGTCGATCACGTTGCGCGTTCCCGACCGCGAGGTCACGATGATGGCCACCACGAACAGGGTCGAGGCGAACACGGCATAAAGGGTGCGGGTGGTGATGTGCTCCGCGATCACGCCGCCCCCGAGGCTGCCGAGCGAGGTGGTGAGGAGCAGGGTGAAGGCGAGGGGGATGTTCACGAGGCCCCGCTTCATGTTGACGAGAGTGGTGCTCGAGGAACTTGCGATGACGGCCACGAGGCTCGCCGCCACCGCGGTGCGCGGTTCGAGGTGAAAACCCAGGGCGAGGAGCGGCACGAGGAACACGCCGCCTCCGAGACCAAGCAACGCGCCGATCATTCCGGTCAGGGCTCCGGTGCCTCCGTAGAGAAGGAGATCGAGGGCGGGGAGGGTCATACGTAGCGCAGGGACTCCGCGGGCCGCTGCCGCGCCGCGGAGAGAGAGGGGGCGAGAGCGGCGAGCACGCTGACCCCCAGCATGATGAGGGGCGGCCGGACCACGTCGAGAACCTTGAGCATGGGATAAAGCCGATCACCGCCGTAGGTGTACTTCTGGGCCTCGCTGAAAGCGGGAATCCCGTAGTGGGAGAAGAACACGATGGCGCCAGCACCCAGGAACGCGCCCAGGGCGGCTCCGAAAACGCCGATCAGGAATCCCTCGGAAAGGAACACCGACAACACGTCGAGCTTTCGAGCCCCCATGGCCCGCATGGTGCCCATCTCCCGCGTGCGTTCGAACGTGGCCATGAGCACGGTGTTCAGCACTCCCGCGGCCACGATGATGCCCATGACGAAGTTCATGATGGTGGCGATGAAGTTCGTGACCAGCATGCCCCCGATGAAGGGCCCCCCCATGTCCTTCCAGGTGAAGGCCACCGCGTTCGTGCCTTTCGCCTTGAATGCGGCGTTCAGTGTGTCGCGCACCGCTTCCGACTCCCGCCCGGCGTCATCCAGCCGAAGCACCACCAGACCGGCCTGATCGGGCACGTCGAGGAGGTCCTGCACCGAGGCCAGGTCGGCGTAACAGGATCCCCATTCGTAGGCCTCGAGACCCTTGATGGTGTAGACGCCGGTGACTCGGAGCCGTGTCCCATTGAGCCGGCCGTCGGAGGTGGTGCCGAGCGCCACCATGTCGTCGCCCGGACCGATGCCCAGCTTGCGGGCCACCCCACGATTGATGAGCACGCCTTTCTCCCCGGGCTCGAAATGCCGGCCTTCGACCACCGAGAGATCGGGATAGGTGGCGGAGCGTGCTCTCGGGTCGATGCCGATCAACACACCGTCCATGGTGGTGTCCTTGAACGAGAGAAGCGCTCCCACCATCAGCCGGGCCAGGCCGGACTC
Source organism: Vicinamibacteria bacterium (assembly GCA_017990495.1). Lineage (GTDB taxonomy): Bacteria > Acidobacteriota > Vicinamibacteria > Fen-336 > JAGNNV01 > JAGNNV01. The sequence goes on along the minus strand of JAGNNV010000004.1, from coordinate 49,311 downwards.
GACTCGCGGATCGAGACGCTTGATGTCTTCGATCAGTGCCACCGGGTTCTGAATCAGACGGTAGTTGTTCTGGGGCATGATGAACGAGATCTCGCCCGTCTCATCCTCAGCCGCATCGCTTCGATAGACCTGCACGTGGCCGAGGGTGGCGTTTTTCGCGGGCTCCACCACCGCGCGCTCCATGGCGTCGGTCCAGGCCTGGCCGAGAACCATCAAGGCGATGCCGAAGGAAAGGGCGGCGATGGTGAGGGCTGTCCTCCGCCGGTGCCTCGAGAGATTCCGGAAGGCCAGGCGCAGAATGAAGGGGGCGGCCCCGCGGGTGGCCACTAGGCGAGGACTCCCACCTGACCGCCGGTGTGCCAGAAGAGGAGGGATGTCCCGGTGGGCAGTGAACCTTCGCGGACCAGGCTGATGAGTCCGGCCAGGGCTTTGGCGGTGTAGGTGTGGTCGACCAACACGGCCTCACTGCGGGCCAGAAGGCGCTGCGCTTCGCGCGAGGCTTCGGTGGGCAGGCCGTAACCCTCGCCCACGAAACCGTCGCGGACTTCGGCCTTGAGCGGTTCTTCGGGGGAGTGGAGAAGAGCGAGCAGATCGCGTTCGAGGTCCTCGACCACACGGACCAGTCTGGCCTCCGTTTCGTCGGCGCTGATGCCGATCACCCGCGTCTTCAGACCGGTCAGGGCGAGGCCCCCGAGCAGGCCGGCCTGGGTTCCGCCGGAAGAGGACGCGTGCACGATCACGTCCGGGCGATGGCCCTGGTCGATCATCTCGATGATGCCGTTTGCCAGCCCGGCGGCGCCCATGGGCGTGGAGGCGCCCAGCGGAATCACGAACGCCTTCTCACCTCGTTCCAGGAGCGACGCGGCGAGAGCGGCCATCTTCGGATCCCGATCCTCGCGCCCGGGCACGAAGTGAAGGGTTGCGCCAAAAAGATCATCGAGCCGAGTGTTGCCGCTAAGGGCCTCGGGGCGAACGCCGTTCAGCACGAGGTGGCAGGACAGTCCGCGTCGGGCCGCCGCCGCCGCGGTGGCCCGGCAGTGATTCGACTGCAGACCGCCGCAGGTGATGACGGTGGTGGCGCCTTTTCCCTCGGCCTCCGCGATCACCAGCTCCAGCTTGCGGACCTTGTTCCCTCCGAAACCGAAAGGGATGGCGTCGTCCCGTTTGATGAAGATGGGATACGGCGACCCGATCGCGGATTCGAAGCGGTCGAGGCGGTCGATAGGCGAGGGCGCGCCCAGGAAGGGAGCCCGGGGCAGCGTCTTCAGGCGTTCAAGCGGAGGGACAAGGCTCAAGGACCGTCAATCTACCAAGACCAGGGTCGGATGAGACGGGTCGATATACTCCACAGCCCCATGACCCGCCGCGCCGCGATCACATCCATTGGCCGTTACCTGCCGCCCCGGGTGTTGGATAACCAACACTTCGAACAGTTCGTGGCCACGAACGACGAATGGATCCGCACCCGGACCGGGATCACCACCCGCCACCACGCGGAAAAAGGCGTGGGCACGTCCACCCTCGCCACCGCCGCGGCGCGTGAGTGTCTCGAGCGGCGGGGCATCGCCGCGTCCGAGATCGACCTCATCATCGTGGCCACCATCACCCCGGACATGATCTTCCCCGCCACCGCCTGCCTGGTGCAGAACGAGCTGGGGGCGTCCCGCGCCTGGGCTTTCGATCTTTCCGCCGCCTGCTCGGGGTTCGTCTATGCCCTCACCGTGGGCGCCCAGTTCATCGAAAGCGGCTCTCACCGCAAGGTCCTGGTCATCGGCGCCGAGGTCATGTCCTCGATCCTCGACTTCCAGGATCGCACCACCTGCGTGCTTTTTGGCGACGGCGCGGGCGCCGTGTTGCTCGAGCCATCCGAAGACGATTGCGGCCTTCTCGCTTTCACCCACGAAACCGACGGTTCGGGCGGTTCCTGTCTGCAGATGCCGGCGGGCGGCAGCCTGCGGCCCGCGTCGCATGAGACCGTCGACCAGCGCCTGCACTACGTCAAGCAGGAAGGCCAGGCCGTCTTCAAGTACGCGGTCCGCAAGATGGCCGACACCTCCGTGCTGGCTGTGGAGAAAGCGGGTCTGACCAACGCGGACATCGACGTCTTCATTCCCCACCAGGCCAACATACGGATCATCGAGGCGGCCCAGGCGCGGCTCGGGCTTCCCGATGAGAAGGTGGTGAAGAACATCGCGAAGTACGGCAACACCACCGCCGCGACCATTCCCCTCGGCATCTACACCGCGCTCGAGGAGAACCGCCTGCAAAAAGGCTTCAATCTGCTCATGACCTCGGTCGGCGCCGGTTTCACCGTGGGCTCCGCCGTCCTTCGCTGGTCCACCCTGAAGTTCTAGCCGTTTAGAAGCCGTCCGATCGGACCCCCATGGCTATTCTGGCCTTCATTTTCAGGCTCATCCTCTTTCTCATCGTCTTTCGACTGGCCGGCATCGTCTTGCGCTCGTTCTTCGGCGGTCTGGTCCGGGGAACCCGTCCCACCGGACCGGCGGCCGCGCGGGGTGCGGGCCAGGGCGGGTACTCCGGCCAGCAGACGAAGGGCCAGGTTGAGGAGCTGGTGAAAGACCCGATCTGCGGCGTCCACACCGCAAGGTCATCCGCCATCGCCGGCAGGTACGAAGGACGCGAGGCGTACTTCTGTTCGCCCGAGTGCGCGGAAAAGGCCCGGAACGGCTAGCGCAGGCCGAATTCACTTCGGCCGGAGCGCGGGGGTCTGGGGGGCTGAGCACTTTGCGGCCCCCCAGCTCAGAGACGAAGCTAGGAGTCTGCCGCGCAGACTCCTAGCTGACGAGGTCGCCCTTCCGGGCGGCCAGGGATGCCTTCAGGGCCTCCATGATGTCGATGATCTGGGCGCGCGGCTGTTCGGGGGCGCTCGCGATCTCCTGGCCCTGGATCTTCCGATCGATCGCGGCCTGCATGCGTTTCCGCACCTCGTCCTCGTACTGCGCGGGTTCGAAGGCGGGAGAGGTGATCTGATCGATGAGCTGGACCGCGAGCTTGAGTTCGTTCTCCTTGGACTCGGCCGTGCCCACCGGAACCTCATCGAGCGCGCGTACTTCGTCGGGGTACCGCAGTTGCTGGAGGATGATCACGTTCTTGAGCGGGCGCAAAAGCACCAGGTACTGCTTGCCCCGGGCCGCCCAGCGCGCCACCGCAACCCGGCCGGTCTTCTTCATGGCGTCGCACAAAAGTCGGTAGGCTTTCTCGCCGCCCTTGTCGGGAGCGAGGTACGAGGCGCCCTCGTAGTACACGGGGTCGACCAGATTGATGTCGAGGAACTCCGCGATGTCGACGAGGCCGGTTTTCTCCTCCTCCATCTTCTTGATCTCGTCCGGGGTGAAGACGACGTACTGGTCCTTGGCGAATTCGTAGCCCTTCACCATCTCGGTGCGCGGGACCACTTCATTGTTGTCGCGCTCGCAGATGTACTGCTGCTTCACCCGACCCTTGCACTTCTCGTGCAGCATGTTGAAGGAGATCGAGGCCTTGCTCTCGGTGGCGGAGAAGAGCTTGACCGGAATGGAGACCATTCCGAAAGAGATGGTGGCGGTGGCGGTGGGTCTCATGGCGTGGCCTCAACTAGGGGCGGCCCAGTGGTCCCTGCGTTCGTCGGAGGGATTCGTCGAAGGGTGTCCGCCGTCTGGCTTCAAGCTTATGCCCGGGCGGCTGCGGCCCTCGCCTCCCGCGTTTCCTCGTCGATGGCGATAGTGCGGGAAGCGAGGACGAAGAACACGAAGGCCACGAGATTCGCGAGTGATGCGACCATGAAGGCAAGACGCAGATCGCCCCACAGGTCGCTCAGTCGTCCCACCACGTACGGGCCGAGGGCGAGGCCGACGATGTTCACGAAGAGCAGCATCACCGCGGAGGCGCGCGCCCGCATATGGGGCAGCACCATCTCCTGAACCATGGAGGTGGCGGCGCCCAGCCACAGGGCCGCGAAGGTCTGGGCGAAAACGAAGAGGACGAGGGCCGTCGTTCGATCGGGGATGTTCAGGGCCAGCCACAGAAAAGGAAGGGGAAGCAGGGCGTTCATCATGCCCACGGCCAGGCGGCCCCACGGAATCTTCCGGCGCAGTCGATCGGCCAGCAGTCCGCCCATGGTCACCCCCAAACCTCCGCCGACCGCGGAGATCACGCCCAGAATTCCGCCGATTTCGCTCAACGAGAAGCCGTGGTAGCGGACGAAGAATGGCGCCGTCCACAGACCGATCGCATATCCGGTGAAGGAGAGGGACGAGAATCCGAAGGTGGCAAGGGCCAGGGAGGGTGTGTTGAAGATCAGGGCGAAGGTGTCCTTCTCCCTCGCCCGCAGCCTCTGAGCCATGGTTGCCACCACGTAGAGGCCGATCGACAGACAGATCCATTGCACCGGATCGCCGAAGGCTGTCGACAAGAGGAGCGCCGAGAGGGCCATGATGCCGAACGTCCAGGCATTGGTCGCGAAGGGAACGCCATCCCGGCGCAGGAAGAAAAGAGAAAAGGGAGGCAGCAGGGCGAGGCCTTCGGACAACGCGGAGCGCAGGGCGCCGGGCTTTGAGTCCGCGGCGGGAGTGACTTCCTTGCTTGCGGTGGCGCCCTCCTCCATCGCACCCCGCACGGGTTCGCGGAACGACAGGACGAGAGGCACGAGCAGAAGTCCGGGAAGTCCGGCGACGATGAAAGCGACCTGCCACCCTCGCAGGCCGAACGGCTCCTGGCCCGGGGGAAAGGCCGCGCTCCAACCGTCGACTACCGCGCCGCCCAGGAATGAGCTCAGGCCGATGCCCACGTAAACGCCCAGCGAGTAGATAGCGAGTGCGGTGGCGCGTCGGACCTTGGGAAAGAGGTCGGAGATCAACGAGTACGCGGCGGGCGAAGCGCTGGCTTCGCCAATGCCCACACCGATGCGCGCGAGAGCGAGGCTTACGAAACCGGTGGCGAAGCCCGAGGCGAGCGTCATCAAACTCCACAGCCCCAGGCCCCAGGCGATGAGCCTCTTCCTCGACCCGAGGTCGGCATAGACCCCAAGGGGCACGCCGAACACCGCGTAGAAGATCCCGAAGACCGTGCCGTAGAGGAACCCTAACTGGGCATCGCTGATCAGAAGGTCGGCCTTGACCTTGCCGGCCAGGATGGCCAGGATCTGCCGGTCGACGAAGTTGAGGATCGAGACCACGAACAACACACCCAGGATGAAGCGGGCGTGCGACGTCACCGCGGTCGGGGCTGGAGTCGGGGGCGAGGCGTCTGGCGTGGCCATTTCGGAGCTCAGCGCGCGCTTGTGGTCGAGGCCATCAACGTGCGATCAGGCGAGAAACGGATTCGACTGGCGCTCTTCCTGGATTGTGGTGTCGGGACCGTGACCCGCGATCACCCGCGTGCGGTCGGGGAGGGGCAACAACCGTTCGCGGATCGAGCGGATCTCGGTATCGAAGTCGCCTCCCCACAAGTCGGTGCGACCGACCGAACCCGAGAACAGAGTGTCGCCTGAAAAAAGCAGATTCTGGCTGGCCACGAAGAAGCTGCACGACCCCGGAGTGTGACCGGGGGTGTGCAGCACCTCCACCGAATCACCCTTGCCGCCGAACGCGATGACATCGCCCTGGTGGATGTGTTCGTCCACCTCGGCCCGGACGGGTGTGGCCATGCCGATGAACTGAGCCTGCATCTTCAGGTTGTCGTAGAGGGGCAGGTCCTTCTCATGCAGCATCACCTTCGCTCCCGTTTTCTGCTTCACCTCGTGGTTCCCCGCCACATGGTCGAGGTGGGTGTGGGTGATGAGGATGGCCTTGGGCTTGAGGCCATGGGCGGCCAGCCGCTTCAGCACCACCAGCGCCTCGTCGCCGGGATCGATGACGATGGCTTCGCCCGTCTCGGGGTCGCCGAGGATGGTGCAGTTGCACTGAAGGGGTCCGACGGGAAAGGTCTCGATGATCACTCTGTGGGGTCCTGTTCGATCGGGCCCCGGAGATATCCCGAACCGACCGCGATTCCAATCATCGCAAGAAGACCCCACGAATAGAGATTGAAGAGACCCACGTCGAGCGGACTCAGCCGCGGCATGCCGAAGTCGCCGCCTGCAGCAGTGGCCGACGCCATCAGAATGGTCGGCAGGAAATAGGGGAGCAGGAAGGGGTAGGTGCAGACGGTCACGTCGAGGAGGTTCGCGCGCCGATAGGCGGACAGACCAAACCGCCCTCCCGTCTCCCGGGCGAACGCACCTACTGCCAGCATGGCCACCACGCTGTGCGTGGTGAGAAGAACGGCGATGCTCACCGCGACCACGATGGAGATCTCGGTGGCGCGCAAGGTTCGGGCCTTTCGTCGGGCCAGATCGACCAGTGAGTCCTGAAGGCCGGTCGCCACCAGCGTGCCCACGAGGCCCATCAGAAGAAGAGTGAACACAGACACACCCACGCCGCGTTCGAGACCCTTCAAGATGAGACCTCGGGCCAGGAAGTTCTCGCGGTCGAGGTAGAGAAGGTCGGAAGGGGCGACGAGACCGAGGCTGAGACCCAGACCCGTCGCGAGCAGGATGCCCATGAGCAATCCCTCGAGAAGATGCTTTTTCCGCAGGAGCAGTCCAAGAGCCAGGGCGGGTGCTGCCAGCATGGGCAGGGCGCGCAAGGAACCTTCGATGGCGGCCCCGCTGCTCGTTCCCTCGCCGCGTCCGGCCAGGAATCCCACGACGAGAGCGAGCAGGGCCGGGGGCCAGACGTAGCCGAGGCGGCTTCGAACCACGCCGCCGATGTCCGCACCCTGTGTGCCCGCCGAGGCGATGGTGGTGTCGGAGATGGGCGAGATGCTGTCCCCGAAGGTCGCACCCCCCAGGATCGCGCCGGCGAGCCAATACGGGTCGGCGGCCAGGGACCCGCCCGCGGGATAAAGAAGCGGACCACACACGAGAATCGTCCCGAAGCTCGTCCCCGTGGCGGTGGAGACGAGGGCGCAGATCAGGAAGGACAGGGCCACGTAACCGCCGCCCGAAAAACCCAGGAACGAACCGGCGGTGACGAGGGCCTGGATCAGGCCGGAGGCGCGCAGAAGTTCGGAGAGCACACCGGAAAGCAGCCAGGCCAGGATCATGAGGGCCACGATTTCCTGACTCATGGAACGAATGACGGTTTCGCTCCACGCGGTGCGATCGCGGGCCAGCAGCATGCTGACGCACAAGGCTCCGAGGAGGACGGGCCAGAAGCCTCGCTCGTCGGGCGCTCCCTGAAGGGCGAGGGCGGTGACGCCGGCCAGGAAGACGAAAGCGGGGATGAGCGAGCCCGGGATCCCGCCGTGGAAGGAAAGACGGGCGGACGCGGATCCCTCGGTCATCGGTGGCTATGCTAAGTGGAATGCCGAAGAAGAGCCCCGCCTCCCCCAAACCTCCCGCCCGCGCCACATTCCGGCTCTACGACCTCAAGGTGGTGGTGGAGAAGGCCGCGGGTCAGCCCATGATCTGCAATCACCGCGAAGGCGATTTCTTCGAGCTGCGCGGCGAAAACCTCTCGCTGCCCGCGGGCCAGACTTTTCCTCTCTACTCGTTGGCTGCCCTGTTGCCGCTGCTCCCCGCCAAGCAGCGGGAGACCCACCCGAACGACTGGATGACCACCGACGCGGTCATCGCCTGTCCCGATCCCCATTGTGGCGGGCGGTTCCGCATCCTCCGCGCCGGAACCAGCGTCTTCGATCACGCCGCGGTCACCGCGGTCCCCCTTCCCGCTCCGATGCCCTCGACGAAGTCACGCAAACGTGCGCATTGATCTTGTTCCGGGATACTCGATCTCCCGGATCATCAAAGGGGGATGGCAACTCGCGCAAGGCCACAGCGCGCGTTCGACCGCCGCCGAGGCCCATGCCGACATGGCGGCTTTCGTGGAGGCGGGCATCACCACCTTTGATTGCGCCGACATCTACACCGGGGTCGAGGAACAGATCGGATCCTTCGCGGAGGCCTCGGGCCGTGCGATCGAGGTTCACACCAAGTACGTGCCGGATCTCGCCTCCCTGGCCACGGTCAACGAGGCGGAGGTTCGGGCCATCATCGATCGATCAAGCACACGCTTGCGCCGAAAGGCTCTCGACCTGGTTCAGTTTCATTGGTGGGACTACTCGGTGGACCGCTTCGTCGAAGTGGCGCGTCATCTCGATACCCTCCGCCGCGAAGGAGCAATCCGGCACATTGGGGTCACCAACTTCGACACTCCCAGGCTCCGCGCGCTGATCGACGCGGGCGTTCCCGTGGTCTCGCATCAGGTCCAGTATTCGCTTCTCGACCGTCGGCCCAAAGGAGCGATGAGCGCGCTCGCCGCAGAAAGGGGCTTCCGGCTTCTCGTCTACGGCTCAGTCCTCGGCGGTTTTCTGCACGAGCGATGGCTGGGCGCGCCGGAGCCGCGCGAACCCTTCGAGAACCGCTCTCTCACCAAGTACAAGCTCATCATTGATGAGGCCGTGGGTTGGGATGGTTTCCAATCCTTGCTGGAGACGGTCGGGCGCATCGCCCTCAAACACGGGGTCACCATCGGGGCGATCGGCATCGCCTGGGTTCTCGCTCAACCCCACGTGGCCGCGGCCATCGTCGGCGCGCGCGACACCTCTCATCTTCCCCAGACCACAGCCGCGCCTCTTGTACGGCTCGACGCGAACGACCTGCAGCTGCTGGGCGGCCTGGCGGGTCGTGGCGTCGCGGGCGACTGCTACGAACTCGAACGCGACCGCGAAGGCCCCCACGGTCGGATCATGAGGTACAACCTGAATAGGCCATAGGTTTGAGTCACCTCTTCCTCGCCGCAGACCGCCAGGCTGTTGGCCTACCAGGGCTCGCAGGTGGCGTAGAGGTGGGTCACGAACTGGCCCTTGGCATTGAGGTTGCGCCCGGTTTCGCCGTTCAGGTGACCACCTCGGAAGGTCACGGTGCCTCCGGCCACGGTGAAGGTGCCGGAATTCTTGCCGTCGAGGTCGGTGTAGCGACCCGCGCCCACCACTTTGAAACCCATCCCGGCGAGCACGGTGCCGCCCGAGCCGTAGCAGGCGTATTCGCCCATCTTGAGACCTGATGCGGGGGCGGCCGTTCCTGCTTCATCCACGGGACGCGACGGTTTGACGATGGGGCCGGACCCTGCCGGTCGCAGGCTGCCCGCGGAGACGGGAATGTCATAGAGCGACGGATATCCGTCGTAGTGGACGAGGCACATGCCGTTGGCATCGGGCGGCGCGAGGACGGTCGCCGCGTACCAGCTGATGCCAAGGGCTGCTTCCAGCTTCTTACCTTTGACGCAAAGCGGATTCGACGACGAACTCGCCTCCTGCTCGGCCGGCTTTGTCGGCTGCATCGGCCGGGTGTCGGGTGGCTGCTTGTTTGTCCGGGCGGACGGAGTGCCCGCCCCTCGGGCAGGGGCGGCCTTCATGAATTTCGGAAGGCAGAGGCTTGGATCCCGCTCGCCCTCAAGAACCACCTGGTAGAAAGGATCAGGCCAGCCCGGGCGCGGCTGGATGCCAACGACCTTGCCGGTTCTGAAACTTCCGATCTGCGTCGCGTCGCATTGAACGGTGTCGCCGACTTTGTAGCGGTCTGCCGCGTGGACAGAGGGTGCGGCCATCACCGCCAGCAAAACACAAGTGACCAGGGTGCGCATTCTGCTCCTCCGAAAGCTGCGTGAAACAACTCGGCCGTTTCCAGCGGGCGGCCGTCCCCACACATCCCGAGAATTCGGAAGAATACCGTCTCTTCTTCAGGCCTCGATGGCCGCAACGGTTCGAGCGCTTCTCGCGGGACTCAGCGCTGTATGAGATCAGAACCGGGCGAGGAAGGCGCGGAGGATCGTGTTGAACTCTTCCGGCGTTTCCATCGAGGGGAGATGGCCCGACATCGGGATCATGGCGAGTTCGGCGCCCTTGATACCCTTCTGGAGAATCTCCGCTTCCGCTCGCGGTGTGATCACGTCTTCCTCGCCACAGACCACCAGAGTGGGAACAGCGATCTCGCGAAGGAAGGGTGTGGAGTCCGGCCGGGCTGCGATGCCGTGCAAGGCGTCCGAGATGCCGCGCGGCGGTGTCGCCAGAATCATGTCCTTGACCTTCACCACCACGTCGGCCCGGGACTTCCTGGTGGTGTCCCCGACGACCTTGGGCAGGAAGGCATCGAGGGCGGGTTGCGCGCCGTCCTTCATCACCTTGGCCGCGAGTTCACCACGGCCGGTGCGCGCTTCCGGGGAATCGGCGCCGGCGCGCGTGTCGACCAGAACCAGACCGCGCAAGAGCGCCGCGTGTTTGCGGGCGAAGGAGAACGCGGCGTAGCCGCCCATCGAGCAACCGACCAGGATCACCGGGCCGAGACGCAGTTGTTCGATAAGGACCGCGGCGTCATCGGCGATGCGCTCCATCGAAAGCGCTGAGTCACCCACGCCGGAGCCGCCGTGGCCCCGGGCATCGAAGCGCACGATCCGATAACGATCGGAAAGCGCCTCCTGGGCATCCCACATCGCAAGAGAGAGCGGGAAGCCATGCAGGAACAGAACCGATGGGCCCTGACCCTTGTCGGCGTATTGAATTTCGACACCGCCGATAGTGATCTGTTGCATGGGGCCCTGCTCTTTCTTCAGTCGTCTTCGTACTTCGTCCTGCGCACCGATTCCGACCTGGCCCGCCGTCCGAGGGCGAGGCGTTCCTCGACGATCCGATCGGCGATGACCCCGGGGGCGTCTTCTTCTTCCTCGGACCGCTGCCAGATGTCGGCGAGGCGCGGCCCGATCATTCTCACACGCTCCTCCACACCAGCCTCGTCCGCCTGTTTGGTCTCGTAGAGCAGGCTCAACAGTCCGCCAGCGTTCACCACGTAGTCGGGCCCCCACAGGATGCGCAGGGAGTGGAGGACGTCTCCGTGCCGCGGTTCTTGAAGCTGTTCGTTGGCCCCGCCCACAATGGCATGGACTTTGAGACGGGCGATGGTGTCGTCATTGAGGATGCCCCCCATGGCGTTTGGGGAGAACACGTCGGCTTCCACGTCGTAGATGGCCTCGGGTTCCACCACCTGCGCTTCGAGTTCGCGGGCCGCGCGCACGGTCCGCGCCTTGTCGGTGTCGGCCACCACCAGCGAGACGCCGTGTTCGGCCAGGAGCTTGCCGAGACGCAGACCCACCGCACCCACGCCCTGGATGGCCACACGCAGGGAGGAAAAATCCCGCCCGAGAACCGCGGCCGCCGCGGCGATGCCCTCGAACACACCCAGAGCCGCAAGGTAGGAAGTGTCGATGGGCGAATCTTCTTTCGCGTGCGACAGGTGTTTGGTGTGGCGCTGCATCACCTTGAGATCGCGCGGCTCGATGCCCATGTCGCAGCCGGTGAAGAAGCGGCCGCCAAGACGATCCACCGCCTTCGCGTAGGCCACGAGCAGCGGTCGGCTCTTGTCCCGACCCGGGTCGCCCATGATCACGGCTTTGGCTCCGCCATAAGGCATCTCGACCATGGTCGCCTTGTAGGTCATGGCCCGAGCGAGACGAAGGGAGTCGACGATCGCCTCGTCGTAGCTCGGATAAACGCGCATCCGTGTGCCCCCGACGCTGGGGCCGAACGTCGAGTCGTGAATGGCGATGGCCCCGCGCAAGCCGGACTCCCGGTCATGAAGAAGGATGACTTCTTCGTGACCGAGACTCGCGGCGAGTTCGAGGGCCTTCAGTTCGACCACTTCGTGAGCCAGCCCAGAACCTCGTCGTACCAGCGCACGGAGTTCTCGGGCTTGAGCACCCAGTGATTCTCCTCGGGGAACATCACAAGACGCGAGGGCACGTTCTGACGTTGCAGAGCCGTGAACATCTGCAGGCCCTGCTCCACCGGCACCCGGTAGTCGCGGTCGTTGTGGATGATGAGGGTGGGGGTGGTGCACTGAGCGATGAAACGCGAAGGCGAATACTTCTCGTACTGAGTGCGATCCTTCCAGGGCGGTCCGCCGAACTCCCAGTCGGTGAACCACTGCTCCTCGGTGGAGCCGGCCATCGACTCGAGGTCGTAGACGCCGTCATGCGAGACCAAGGCCTTGAAGCGCTTGGTCTGGGTGCACATCCAGTTAATCATGTAGCCGCCGTAGGAGGCGCCCGCGGCCACCACCCGGTCCTTGTCGACATAAGGCAGGGCGCCCGCGAAATCGACGCCCTTCATGATGTCCTCGTAGGCCTTGCCGCCCCAGTCTTTCGTCACGTCGTCGGTGAAAGCCTGGCCGAAGCCGGTGGAGCCGCGCGGGTTGGGCGCGAAAACGATGAAGCCCGCGGCCGCGAACAATTGGGGATTCCAGCGGTTGCTCCACGAGTCTCCCCAAACACCCTGGGGCCCGCCGTGGATCAACATCAGCAGGGGGTACTTCTTCGTGGGGTCGAAATTGGCCGGCTTGACCACCCAGGCCTGGACCTTCTTCCCCAGGGAACCGGTGTAGGTGACGGACTCGCCGGGCAGAAGCGCGAAGGGCTTGAGAGCTTCATCGTTTGTCGTGGTGAGCCGGGTGATTTTTCCGCTCGCGAGATCGACGCTCACCATGTCCGCGGGCTTGTGCAGCGCGTCCTGGGCCATGATGGCGCGCTTCCCGTCGCTTGCGATCGAGAGCTGGGTGAGGTGACCTTCCGCGATTTTGCGCGGTGCGCCGCCCGCGGCCGGGATGGAGAAGAGAGGGTTCTGCGGACCGTCGCCGGCGGTGAAGTAGATGGTTTTCGCGTCGGGCGACCAGGCGATCTCATCCACGCTGCGGTCGAAGGACTCGGTCAGATTCCTGGTGGCGCCGCTCTTTCGGTCGTAGACCATGAGCCGCCAGCGGTCGGCTTCGAAACCCGCGCGGAACTGCGCGTGGTAGGCGATCATGGAACCGTCCGGGCTGTACACGGGCAGTCCGTCGAAACCGGGGGCGGAACCGATCTTCTTCGCTGCACCGCCCGATGTCGGGACCACGAAGATGTCTGCGTTGGTTGAAGCGGATTCGTCCTTGTCGTCGTTGCGGCCGAAGGCGACCTCCGTTCCGTCCGGCGACACGTCGAAGTCGTTGGGCCCGGGATAAGGGGGCACGTCCGCGTCGCCCGGGGTGAGGTCTTTGGCCTCGCCGGTCTTCACGTCAACCCAGAGGATGTGCGACCGCAGACCGTCTTCCCAGGTGTCCCAGTGGCGGACGAAGAGCTTGTCGTAGACCCGGACGCCCTCGCCCTTCTCCTCCACCTTCTTCTTGGTGCAAGTGTCGAAGTCGGCGCCGGTGCACGCGGGATGAACGTCGGTGATCACCACCAGCTTGTCCGCGGTGGCCCATCGGAAGTTGGAGACGCCCTGCGAGAGGTGGGTCACTCGCCGGGCCTCGCCGCCCGCAAGGTCGAGCAGGTAGATCTGGGGCGCGCCGTCGCGCGAGGAGAGGAAGGCGATCTGACGCCCGTCCTTCGAGAACCGGCCCTGGGAATCCGCCTTGGGGTGCGAGGTCAGGGCGCGAGGCGCTCCGCCTTCGGCCGGCATCACAAAGAGGTCGGTGTTGCGACCCTTCCCCAGTTCAATCGTGGTCTGCTGGTAGAGCACCCAGCTCGAGTCGGGGGAGATCTTGGGGTCGGCCAGCCGTTTGAGCCCGTGAAGGTCCTTGGCGGTGAAGGCGGGGGGGGCGGCGGCCAGAGTGAAAACGAGGGAGGCTGTGATCAGCATGGGTGGCGTGACTCCTTTTGTCGTTCGCGACCCAGACTCTAGCGCCGGTCTTGCCGCCGACCACAGCCTTGCCGGACTACTTGCTGAATTCGATGACCAGGCCCTCTTCGCAGAAGTCGAACTGCGCTGGATCGGACTCATCGCCATCGGCCCAAACCGCCTTGAAGTACCACTCGCAGCCGTCGTTGTCGGTTGAGGAGTCCCACACGAGCTCAGTGGTGGCGCCGGCGGCGATGCCCTTGCCCACGTCGAAGAAACCCCACTTCTTGCCGTTCTCCGAGACGAGGATTTGCTTGATGCGGACCTTGGTGTTGTTGTACACCTTGAACTTGTAGTCCTCGAGGGACTTGGCGAAACCGGGAGTGAAGCTCAGCAGGAGCAGGACAGCAGCCATCACGAACGTCTTCTTAACGCGCATTTCTCTCTTTTCTCCTTCTGGATGGGCCCTAAGCCCCGTGATTACACAAGCAGCAGGAAGAGCCCCGCCCTCAATTGGGGCGGGAGGATAGGACCTCCCGCGGTCCCGCGCAACCATTCTTTTGAACGGCTCAGACCGCGCCCACCTGCCACAGAAAGGCGCACGCTGTCGCCGTGCGCGGGTTAGCTGCGGCGGGCCGATCCCGGTGCAGACAACGGCAATGCCTGTTTGAACCGATTGCGCCGATAAACCGACTCCAGATATTCGACGGTCGCCGGCGCAATGGCGTCGAGATCGGACTCGGCGCGTTCACCCAATCGAACCTGCAGGAACCGGTCGATCGTCTCAAACGGGATATCAGCCATCGCCTGCGGCCGGCCACAACTGGGATCGGCGCGTTGACTGGACTCCAGGATTTCTGCGGGCACGCCTACGCCCAGCGCAAGTTCCATTACTTCGCTCTTCCACAACCCGACCAGTGGCAACAGGGTGGCGACGCGACTGGCCAGGCTGTAGGTGCCAAAGACATCTTCGGTGCGGTTGCGGGTGCCGACCAGCCAGCCACGCACGTCCAGGGACAGGGACAACATCATGGCCCAGCGCGTGGTCTCGATGTGGCTTGAGACCAGCGGTTCGGGCAGCAGCCGAACCGGGCCGAATTGCTCGAACCATCCACGACAACGCAACCCGCTGCCCACGAAGGCGCCGATGGCGCGACCCGGCGGCAGCGCCTGCGCACATAGCCAGAAACCCAGGGCACTGTCCGAGCCGCCACTGACGGGGACCAGCGCACCGCGTCCGGCCTCGACATCGGTGCGCTCGCGAATCCAGTCGATGATCACCTGCAGGCGGGCGTCCAACGCACTCATGGAAGGTCCTCGGACTGAAGTTCGGGGCTGCCGACCATCGGATAGCCACCGCGTTCGGCCAGTGCTCGGGCGGCAGCGAACTGCTGCGCGCCGAGCAGCGCCACGGCCTCGGCGATTTCCTCCGCCGCCAGAATGCGCCCCGCGAGACTGCGGCCGGCGATGCGCTGACGGGCCTGCGCTTCGTCGAGCCCCTGCCGCCGCATCACGCCGCGGATCGTTCGCTGGGTCATTTCGCTTTCGACAAATCCGGGACACAGCGCGGCCACCGACGGCCCATGCTTGCGGTATTCCAGTGCCAGTGCGCGTGCGAAGCCGACCAGCGCATGCTTGCTCGCGGTATAGGCCGCATCGAAGGCGACACCGCGCACGCCCGCCAGACTGCTCATGATGGTGATCGCCGCGCCCGGCTGAACCATCAGCTCCGGCAAGCAAGCGCGCACCATGTGGAAACAACCGTGCACATTGACCTCGAACACCCGCGTCCAGGCGCCGCTGTCCAGGGACTCGGTGGCACCACTCTTGCCGATCCCGGCGTTGCAGACCAGGTGCCCCAGCGACCAGCCCTGGGCGCGCAGGAGGGACAGTGCGGAAATGGCAGTGGTCGGGTCGGCGACATCGCCTGCGCAGGGCACCGCCATTCCGCCCATTGCGGCGATTTCGGCACACACCTGCCGCAGATCCGCTTCCGTTCGGCCCACCACCACGACCGCCTGTGCACCTGCGAGTCTCGTTGCGATCGCCTTGCCAATGCCGCGACCACCGCCGGTGACGATCGCTGCGGATCGTGGCGGGGTGTTCATGCCGACCACCGCGCGGTCCGACACTTGGACCGGCCACTTTCGATCATTGCCACCCGCTGCCCATGCACGTTCACCAGCGCAAACTACCAGCACATCGTGCGGAGTCAAATATCATGCCCGACTCAAAGCTCGCTGGCGAAGTGCTGATTGCCTTCGGCGATGCGAACAGCGTCTGGACAAGGTCCGTACCCACCGAGCGGCCGAGATGAAGCGGGACCAGGTGGATGCCGCCACGTCGATTCGCGATCTTGTTCTTCCCGGAAACAGGCAGCGCTCCGTAGAAGGAGCGAAACGCGTTCCGTATCGCAGAAGTCGAAGAGCGCGGGTGCGGATCCTCTTGAACGGCTCAGATCGCGCCCACCTGCCACAGAATGAAGGCGTAGTCCGAGGCGGTTTCCCGCAGCGCGTCGTAGCGGCCGGAGGCTCCGCCGTGGCCCGCGTCCATCAGGGTGCGGAGGAGCAGCGGCGTGTCGTTGGTCTTGAGTGTGCGCAGCCGGGCCGCGTACTTGGCGGCCTCCCAGTACATCACCTGCGAGTCGTTGAACGAGTTGCGCAGGAGGATCGCGGGATAGGCCTTCCGCTCGAGATTGCTGTAGGGGCAATAGGCCCGCATCACCTTGTAGTCGGGAAGGAGCTTGGGGTTGCCCCACTCCTCGAACTCGGCCACGGTGAGGGGTAGATCCTCGTCGAGCATGGAGTTGATCACGTCGACGAAGGGCACCTTGGCGATCACCGCTTTCATGAGGTCGGGGCGGAGGTTGATCACCGCGCCCATCAGCAGGCCGCCCGCCGAACCGCCTTCGATGACGAGACGTGTGCTCGAGGTGTAGCCCGCATCGATGAGATGGGTCGCGCAGGCGATGAAGTCGGTGAAGGTGTTCATCTTCGTGCCCATGCGTCCGGCGTCGTGCCATGGTTTGCCCAGCTCGCCGCCGCCGCGAATGTGGGCGAGGGCGATGACGAAACCCCGATCGAGCAGCGACAGCCGGTGCGAGACGAAGGACACCGGGTAGGGATAACCGTACGAGCCGTAGCCCAAAAGGTGCATGGGGGCCGTGCCGTCCTTGGGTGTGTCGCGACGACGCACCAGGGAGATAGGGATCACGGTGCCGTCCTGAGCGGTGGCGGAGATCCATTCCGACACGTAGTCGTTTCGATCGAACGTGCCGAGCACCGCGGTCTGCTTGATGAGCGTGCTCTGCCCCGTCCGCAGGTCGAGCTCGAAGATCGAAGGCGGAGTCACCAGAGACTGGTACGAGTAGCGGAAGGAAGTGGTCGCGTACTCGCGATTGTCGTGGGGGAACGCCGTGTACGTGGGCTCTTCGAAGGCCGCGGCCACGCCGGCGGAGATGCCCCGCGTGAGCGACCGGAATCGGGGCAGGCCGCCCGAGCGCTCGGCCAGCACCACCGCGTCTTCGAATGCGAGGACCCCTTCGAGCATCACGTCATCGCGATGAGCCACGATCTCCCGCCAGTTCGTCTGATCCGGCGACTCCACATTCGCTTCCACCAGCCGGAAATTGCGACCGCGGTCGTTGGTGCGGATGAGGAAGCGGTCGCCCTGGTGGTCGACCTCGTATTCGTGATCCTGATGCCGCGGTGCGATCAGCCGGAAGGGCTCGCGCGGTGCGTCAGCTCGGTTCCAGTGGAACTCCGCGGTGGTGTGGGAGGAGGTGACGAGGAACAGGATCTTCGCGCTGCGGGAGCGGAAGATCTCGAGATTGAATCGCTCGTCCGGCTCGGCGAAAACGAGTTCGGGCTCCGCATCGGTGAAGGCTTCCACCCGGTAAAGCTTCGCCGCGCGTTTCGCATGGTCCTCCTCGGTGAAGAAGAGGGTGCGGGAGTCCGCGGCCCAGGCCACGGAGATCGTCTTCTCGAACGAGCGATTCCACAACTCGCCGGTGACGAGATTCTTGACCTGCAGACGGTATTGGCGGAAGCCGGTGTCGTCGGTGGAATACGCGAGGAGCGCGCCATCGTCGCTCATCAGGCACGCGCCCAGGGACATGAACGACCGCCCCGCGGCGAGATCGTTGACGTCGAGCACGGTCTCGAACGGAGCGTAGGCCGGAGCGTCCTGGCGCCGACGCTCGTGAATCGGATACTGGCGGCCTTTCTCCGTCCGCACGCGGTGCAAGAACCCGCGGAAGAGATAGGGCGCGCTGGTGTCATCCTCCTGAATCCGCGCCAGCATCTCGTCGTAGAGCGATGCGCTTAGTTCGGCGAGAGGCGCCGTCACTGCGTCGGCGTAGGCGTTCTCCGCCTCGAGGTACGTGCGGACCTCAGGATTCTCTTTTTCCCGCAGCCAGAAGTAGGGATCCTCGAGGGTCTCCCCGTGCAAAACGGTGGTTCGGGGAATGGGGCGGGCAACCGGCGGCTTCATGCCGGGAGGCTAGCAGCCGGGTCTGGACTTCGCGTGTCGCGGCAACACGCGGCGCACAGGCAAGGAGGTCCGGTTTACTGAGCGGGAACCGAGAACGAGTGGGTGCTGAGGACGCCCGCCGTGTCGCGATAGGTCAGGATGACATCGATCCTTGCACCCGTGCCGCGCTCCGCCGGCCAGGAAAGAGTCTGGACGATCGTGCCTCCGCTTACGTACCGGCTCGGGTCGGAATTCCCGGCGGTAGCGGTGTCGATGAACGCCTCGACCAGCACTTGCCCCCGCGCGTCCAGCATTCGGTAGCTCACCGTCTCCACGTGCACGGGTGTGCCGCGCGACTGGATCTGGAGAGTCAGGGACGTAGGTGCGGTAAAGCCAGAGGCTCCGGACGGCGACACCAGGAGGCCCATGCTCAGGCCGACTCGCGGCGCCCCCGCGGGCACGGGCGTGGTGGCGCTCGGCGCGGCCGGTGACGAACCGCAACCCGCCGCCAACAGGGGAATGAGGAACATCGCTTTCAGTTGCTTCAAGGGTTTCGCCCTCCTTGTGGCCAAGACCTGCGTCCGGCAACAATACGCCCGGCCCCGTTGGGCACCAAATGCCCCCTTCGGCCTTCACCGACCACTTTTCCCTAAGATCCGCCAAGGCATGTCGAGAAACCGGCCGCGGCTTCGACTGACCCATGAAGCGCCGATCCTGGCGCTTCCCAAAACCAGAGGACAGACAGGGAAATGAAATACATGCTCATGATGCACGCTCCGCGGACGGCCGGCGAGTGGGCGATCCAGAACTGGCCGCCCCAGGACATCAAGGCCCATATCGACTTCATGATCGCCTTCAGCCAGGAACTCGGGAAGAACGGCGAGCTGGCGGCGGCCGAGGGTCTGGCCGGTCCCAATGAGGCAAGGATCGTGCGCGCCGGCAAAGCAGGCGCTCCCGCGGTCACCGATGGCCCCTACGCTGAGGGCAAGGAGTTCCTGGCCGGCTACTGGATCGTCGACGTGCCCACCACCGAACGCGCGTATGAAATCGCGGCGAGGGCCTCGGCGGCGCCCGGACGGGGCGGCGCGCCCCTCAACATGGCCATCGAAGTGCGCCAGGTCATGAGCGGCCCGCCTCCCACGGAGTGACGGCGGCGCGGCTCGACGCGGCGACCGAGCACCTGCTGCGTGAACTCGCGCCGCAGGTGCTTGGGACTCTGGTCCGTCGGTTCGGCGACTTTGCTTCCGCCGAAGACGCGGTGCAGGAAGCACTTCTCGCCGCCGCCCTTCAGTGGCCCGAACAAGGCCTCCCCGAAAACCCCGGAGGGTGGCTGATCCAGGTGGCCACGCGGCGTTTCACCGACCATGTGCGGAGCGAGATCGCTCGCCGCCGTCGCGAGGGCCGGGTCTTCACGTTGTCCGCGTCCGACGAATCGTGGTCGCCATCCATTGATGCCCCCGCGCAGGTCGAGCGCGAAGACACACTGCTCCTGCTCTTTATGTGTTGCCATCAGACGTTGAGCACGCCCTCCGCCATCGCGCTCACCTTGCGCGCGGTGGGCGGTTTGACCACGGCCCAGATCGCCCACGCCTTCATGGTTCCGGAAGCAACCATGGCCCAGCGGATCAGCCGGGCGAAACAAAGCATCAAAACCGCGGGGGCCTCCTTCGCCCAGCCCACTGAAGCCGAACGCGCGCAGCGGCTGGGCGCCGTGCTCCATGTGCTCTACCTGATCTTCAATGAGGGTTACGCGAGCAGCGTCGGTCCCGACTTACAGCGTGTCGAACTCGCTCACGAGGCCATCCGGCTGACCCGGGCGGTTCATCAACTGATCCCGCAAGACCCGGAAGTCAAGGGACTGCTGGCGCTCATGCTGCTCACCGATGCCCGGCGCCGCGCTCGCACCGGAGCGAGCGGCGAGATCATTCCGCTCGAGGAACAGGACCGAGGTTTGTGGGACAAGACGCTCATCGACGAAGGCGTGCGCCTCATTACCGGAGCCCTGGCCTTGGGGACGGTGGGCCTCTATCAGATCCAGGCCGCCATCGCCGCCGTGCACGATGAAGCGGCTCGTCCTGAGGACACCGACTGGCCTCAGATTCTCGCGCTGTACGGTCTGCTCAAACGGATGTCGGATAACCCCATGATCGCCCTCAACCACGCCATCGCCGCGGCCATGGTGCACGGCCCTCGCGAGGGACTGCGGCTTCTGGAAGCGCTCGATGGTGATGGGGGCCTTTCCGGCCACCACCGCTTGGACGCGGTTCGGGGACACCTGTACGAAAGGGCCGGCGATCCGGCCAAAGCCATCGGGCACTACCGCGCCGCCGCCGGCAAAACCGCGAGCCTCCCGGAGCGCAACTATCTGCTCACCCGCGCCGCGAAACTCGCGGACTCGAAGCTCAGGTCAGGTTGAGAGCTGAGATGTCGAGGGGACCTCCTTCACTGGGGACCTCCTTCCGGGAACTTTCCCGGAGCCGCCCTCGTCCTGATCGTCATGAGGGGAATACTCAACGATGTGAAGGTGTCGCTGCGCCAGCTCCGGAAGACGCCGGGGTTCACGGCGTCGGCGGTCCTGGTTCTGGCTTTGAGCATCGGACTCAACGCCGCGATGTTCGGCCTCTCGTACTCGATGGTCTTTGCGAAGCTCCCGGTCGCCCAGCCCGAGGCCCTGGTGCAGATCTACTCGCACTCGCGCAACGAGCCGGACTCATTCCGCCCGTTCTCCCTCGGTGCGTGGCAATCGCTCTCTGCCCGCGACGATGCGTTCGACGGCGTGCTCGCGCAGAAGGTTCAGGTCGTCGGCGTCGACCATCTCGCACAAGGGGGCACGCCGCGGCGAACCGTTTCGGCCCTCGTCAGCGCCAACTACTTCAAGGTGCTGGGCACCTCCCTCGCTCACGGTCGGGCCTTCACCGAGGAGGAGACGATGCCGGGTGCGGAGGCGCCCGTGGCGATCGCCTCCTACGGCCTGTGGAAACGGGCGGGCCTGGACCCTGATCTTGTCGGGCGAAGTGTCCGCGTCAACGGCCGGCCCTTCACCATTGTCGGGATCACGCCCAAGGGATTCATGGGGGCGAACGTGCTCCTCGGGCCGGAAATCTTCCTGCCGCTCGGCGTTCTTGATTCCATCGAGAATCGAGCGGAACCGTCCACGAGGCGCGAGCTCGAGAGGCCCGATCGATTCACCCTGACGCTGATCGGTCGCCTGAAGGAAGGGATCACACCGGAAGGAGCCGGTCCGGCCCTGAGCCTGGCCGCCGCGGAGGTGGAGCGAAGGTTTCCCGTCGAGTATCGCGGCGCCGACTTCTTCGCGCGCCCGGCGCCTCGGATGGTTCTGAGCAACGCCCCACCCCAGGAGGGTGCGGTGATGACGCTGGCCTTCGCGATGCTCGGTATGACGGGATCCGTACTGCTGATCGTTTGCCTGAACCTGGCCTCGCTGTTCCTGGCTCGCGGCCAGTCGCGACGGCGCGAGTTCGCGATCCGGCTCGCCCTGGGCGGTGGTCGGGCGCGGATCGTGCGGCAGTTCGTCACCGAGGGGCTGATTCTCTCTGTGGTGGGTGGGGCGGTGGGCGCGGCGCTTGGGATGTATGCGGTAAACGGCCTCGCCGCTACGCTGCTCGATCGTCTGCCCTTCTCGCTTGCCCTCGAGTTCGGCACGCCTCCCGCGATGGTCGTCGGGACGGCGGTGTTCTCCGTGATGGCGACGCTGATGTTCGCGTTTGGGCCGGCGCTTCGACACTCGGGAGCGAGCGTGCTGACGGATCTCAAGCAGCAGGCCGGCGACGAGGCGCCGCCCCGGCGTTCGCGCTTCCTTCCGCGGAATCCGCTCGTGTCGGGCCAGATCGCCCTTTCCCTGAGTCTGCTCATTTCCGCGGGCCTGTTCGTGCAGATGGCGCGGCAGGCGAACACCGCGGATCTTGGATACGACGCCACGCAGACCGTGATGATCGAGGTCGACGCGGGGCTCGCGGGGCTCCAGGAGCCCGAGGCCCTGGCGCTTTATGGCGTGATCGAGGATCGACTGAAAGCGATTCCCGGAGCACAATCGGCGAGTCTCGCGGCCTTCGTGCCGTTTCATACAATGAACGAGGGGCGGTACGTGCGCGCGACCTCTTCACGCCCGGAAGTCGAGGCCCTCGGCGCGCGTTGGAATGCGGTCAGCGCGTCGTACTTCGGCACCATGGGCATGAAGGTGTTGCGCGGGCGCGGGTTCACGGACGCGGAAGCCCGGCATTCCGGGAATCGACGCGTGGTGGTCATCAACGAGGCGCTTTCGAGGCGCCTTTTCCCAGACGGCGAGCCGCTTGGGCGATCGATCGAGTTTCAGGCCACGGGTTCGAAGCCGGTCGAGACCGGTCCGGCGGAGATCGTCGGAATCGTCTCGGCCACCCGCGACGATGCTTTCGATAAAGGGGAGACGAATGGGGTTTACGTGCCCTTCGCTCAGGGTTTCCGCGGCGACGCTTTCTTCCAGGTTCGCGGGCACTCGGCGGGAGCCCTTACGCACCTGGTCGAGGCGGTGCAGAACGAGGTGCGGGCGATAGCACCCGGCCTGCCTGCTTTCAAGGCCGTGACGTTCGCGCAGCATGTGGCGGGGTCGCTCGAGTTCTGGTTGTTACGCGTGAGCTCGACGCTCTTCCTGACCCTCGGGCTCTTCGCGACAATGATCGCGGTAGTCGGGATCTACGGCTCGATGTCTTACGCGGTGGCTCGAAGGACGCGTGAGTTCGGAATTCGTCTCGCTATCGGCGCGAGTCCGGCGGGCGTAAGACGAATGGTGATCGGGGAAGGGCTGGCCCTCGGCGGAGGCGGCGTCGCGCTGGGCCTCGTCTTCGGCGTCGGCATGGGACGGCTGATGGACAGCCTGTTCGTCGACGTCGGGGCGTTCGACGCGGCGACATTCGTCATCGCCCCGCTTCTCCTGCTTGGCGCGAGCCTGGGCGCGGCGTGGCTGCCGGCGCGCCGGGCGACCAGCGTGAGCCCGGTGGTCGCCTTGCGAGCCGACTGACCCTCCCGGAGCGGAACTATCTGCTCAACCGCGCCGCGAAGCTAGCGGCTCACACTTCAGGTCAGGTTGAGAGCTGAGATGTCGACGAGGCCGGTGACCGTGGGCTGGAAGCCGCGGAGCCGCCAGGCGTGGGCCACACACGCGCGACCGTACATGAGGGGCACCAGGGGAACATCGCGGCCAAGCAGCAGACCGATTTCGCCCAGGGTTTCCTCACGGCGTTCCTTGCGGTAGTTGGCGATGAGATCGTCGACTTCGCGGCTCCGGTAACGCGAGAAGTTGAACGCGAACGACGCGCCTTCGACGCCTTGAGGCACCGCGTCCGATCCCACCACCGCGGACAGATAGTCGCTTGGATCAGGGCTGTCCGGGATGTTGCCCATGAGAGCGAGGTCGTAGTCCCCTGAGTTCACCTTCTGAATCAGCTCGCCCGACGAGACCTCCACCGCCTCCACGTTGGCGCCGAGTCGTTTGAAGCGGTCACGGAGGTGTTTGCCCACCGCCGCGGGTGCGGGAAGGTAGGGCCTGGGCGCGGGAGAGTAGAGGATGGTCATGGGCTTGTCGTAGCCGCCCGCCTCCTGCCACTCGGTGCGCGCCCGTTCGAGGTCGGGCACCAGACGATCGTTGGTTTTGCCCAGCGCTGGCGGCAGAAGTCCGGTGGCGCGGAAGGCCAGAGGGTTCTCTCCGAAGGCGAGTTCAGCCACCACGGTTCGGTCCACGGCCTTGGCCAGAGCGCCGCGAAGGCGGACGTCCTTGAGCCGCTCGGTGTTGATGTAGAGCATGCACGTGGAGTTCACCGGCTTCATCACCACCGCGGTGCTCTTGAGCAGATTGACGTCACGCCAGGAGAGTCGCGGAGCCAGGTCGACCTCACCTTTCTCGAGGGCGGCGAGCAGGGCGGTCGGTCGTCCGGTCTGAGCGTCTACCGGATACTGCCTGACTTCAATCGATTCGATCTTCGAGACCGTTCGTGCGTGGGGGTTGCGCACCAGGCGCACCACGTCGCGATCGGAGGTGCCCATCATGAAGGGGCCCGATCCGAGGAGGATGCTGCCGTTCTGGCGATAGAGCATGCCGCACATGGTCAGGAAGAGATCGAAGCGGGTGTTGGGCGCGAAGAGAGTGAGGTGCACACGGCCATCGCGGTAAGAGGCGGTGGCGCGCCCGGTGAAGACGGGATCCTGAGCCAGCGCTCCCACCACGTCTTCCGGAGTCACGGGCGACCCGTCGCTGAAGCGCGCATCGGTGCGCACGGTGGTGGAGAATTTCAAACCACCGCTGCCCGGGGTTTCGACGAGCTTCTCGCTGAAGAGCGCGGGGATGGCGTCGCCGGTCGACGAGGCCTGGAAGGGCGTTTCGAAGACCTGACGCGCGAGGAGGATGGTGGTGGCCTCGGCCATGTTGCGAGGGTCGATGGCGCCGACGGGATCTACCACCCCGATGCGAAGTATCGAAGGCCCAATCGCCATTTCGTGATTCTAGGCCGATTTTTCAGGGCGAAGTCGCGTTCAGCGTCGGCGCCGATTCCGTTCCTTCAGTCGACGCTCGCGGTAGCCCCGTTCGTACCCCGCGCGGAAACCGTCCGCGTACGCGGCCTTCGAGCCGTAATGGGTTCGATACCCTTCGGTGGCTCGTCGATACTGGGCGTCGTTCCAGAAACTGCGTCGGGCCGGCTTGCCGAGATCGCGGTGAGCGGCCCAGGCTCCGGCCATGAGGCCGCGCGTCAGGCCTTCGTCGAACGCAGAGACACCGTAAGGGGCGGGCCGATCCCGAGGCGGGCGTGAAGTGGAACACGCGGCCCCGAAAACGGCCAGCCCGATCACGAGCGCTGCGTACAAGCGCGAACGGTTCATGTGTCCTCGAGATCCTTAACGCCGATAGCCGCGACCGCGATCGTCGTGACGACGGTTCGAGTAACCGCGCCTGTAGCCCTCTTCAAAACCGCGGCGGTACGAAGCCGCGTATTCGAAGCGCGAACCGTAGCCGCGTCGATAACCCGCGTCGGCCTCGCGATAGCGACGCTCGTCGCGATAGTTGTAGCGATCATCGCTTCGGTCGTCCTTCTCGCCTTCTCGCAGACCGTCGCGATAGCCGTTGTCGAAAGCGATGCGGCCCGCGCCGTAGCGCCCGCGTTCATCGTAGCGGCCGCGGTCGTTGCCGAACTGGACTCCGATGCGCACGCCCGCGTCGGCGGGTGTGGTGGCGGCGATGGTGGTCAATGCGAGGGTGAGGGCGATGGCGGTTCGGTTCATGATGTTTCTCCTTCGCCACGGATGCAGAGCAACCGCCGTGCCATGTAATCGGGGTCACAATCTTGCGATTGAGGAGGCGGTTGTGACCTTTGCGGGCGACACCGCCCCGTCCTCCGGGAAGGAACGGGCAAGCCGCGGCAACTGCAAAGAGAACCCCACGAGGGAACGGCTCGGCGATGGGGCGCCCTGAGTGGGGCATGTAGCATCAACGCTCGACTGAGGACACCAATGACAGGCAGCAAGACCGACACCGCCCCTTCGTTTCACCCGACGGCCCCGAGCCTGGCCTCGCTGGTCGCGCTGGCCGCGGGGGCGGCGCTTTGGTTCGCTTTCCTCTGGTTTGAACTGGTGCTGGCGCGGTCGGGAGGCAGCGCCTTCTGCGACGTCAATGCCGCGACTTCGTGCACCGCCGCCTGGGACTCGACGTTTGCCCACCGCGTCCACCAGATCACCGGATTGCCCCTCGCCGCGTGGGGACTGGTCTGGAGCATGGCCGCATTCGTGATGCCGCTGCTCGCGCTGCTGCGCCAGGCCGAGGGCCGGCACCAACCGGCCCTCGTTTCCGCGACACGACTTCTCGCCGTCGTTGGACTCGTGGCTGTGGCGGTGATGTTGATCGCGAGCGCCGTGCTCGGAGTGTTTTGTGTGGGCTGCTTCGCCGCCGACATGATCATCGCGGGTTATGGGGGCATCGCGCTTTTCAGTTGGACCGCGGCGGGCTATCCGCAGTTGCCCCGCGCCACCATGGTGGCGGCCCTTGCATGCTTCGCCGGCTTTCTGGCTTTGCTCTATCCCGGCCTGAATACGCCCTTGTCCGTAACGGAAGCGGGGCAGGCCGCCACCGCCACGGCAACCAGGGGGAGTGCGGCTTCGGCCCCGCTCGGAACGGGAGACGCCGAGCGCGATCAGAGGCTCGTGCAACTGGTCGACTCGCTCGACCCACGCCTGAAGCAGACCCTCTCGGACGCGCTCGGGATCTACCGGAATTCCGACCCGGTGACCGGTCCGGCGTCCCGGCAGAACACCTCCGCGCCGGTTCACATCACGGAATGGACGGACATCCGCTGCGGGCACTGCGCCGAGCTGCAACAGACCCTGCTGAGTCTGCGGGAACAAACGCCGGCCGGAAGCTTCACGGTGGAGGCGCGGCAGTTTCCCCTCGACGGCGAGTGCAACAGCATGGTGCAAAACGCCACGGACCCGGTGCGTTGCCTGGCCGCGCGCGCTCGCATCTGCCTCGCGGATCACCCGAAGAGCGAGGAGTTCGCTCGCTCGCTCTTCGCCCGGCAGACGGATCTGACGACATCCGAGGTGTATCGCATCGCTGCTCCCTATATGAAGGAAGCGGCCCTCCAGTCCTGCGTCGTGAGCCGGGAGACCAAGGCCCGGTTGGATGAAGACATCGCGTACGCCGCGCAGTTTGCTTCCGACGGAACGCCGATCGTGGCCCTCAACGGGCGCAAGGGCGTGAGCTTCCCGCCCTTCCTCTACGCGTTGATCCTGACGAGAGGGGTGGCCGACCATCCGGCCTTCGCGAGCCTTCCGCCGCCCAACCCGCAGGCCCACCTGCACTGAAGGAGGGCCCAATCCGGTCCGCCGAGAGTTTGAGGATTGCCCTGACTACAGTGCCGACCGGGCTGGACTACATCACGATCGCTCTCGCGGCGATCGCGGCCGGCGCCGTGAATGCCGTGGCGGGCGGCGGCACGTTGATCTCCTTCCCCGTCCTGACCGCGGTCGGATTGCCGCCCCTCGCCGCGAATGTCACCAACACGGTGGCCCTGTGTCCAGGATTCATAGGGGGAATCTTCGCCCAGCGCCGCGACTTGTCCGGGCAGGGGCGGCGGATGCAGGTGCTGCTTCCCATCGCGGCGCTCGGAGGTGTCGCGGGTGGCTTGATCCTTGTTTACGCCGGCGACCGGGTCTTCCGCGCGGTGGTGCCGTTTCTGATTCTGGCCGCGTCCCTTCTGCTGGCGGCCCAGGATCCCATCCGCGCGTGGGTGCTGCATCGGCTCGGCCGGCCCGCGGGGGGGGCCTCGGAGGTCGCGCGCGCGGCGGCGCCGGTGGCACTGGCCGCGGCCTATGGCGGCTACTTCGGGGCCGGTCTCGGTGTCATCCTGCTGGCAACCCTCGGTCTGGTTCTCACGGATTCCTTCAACCGCCTGAACGCTCTCAAGCAAGCGCTGTCCTTCAGTTCCAATCTCGCGGCGGCGGTGTTCTTCGCCTTCTCCGGCCGGGTGGTCTGGGACGTGGCGGTGGTGATGGCTACAGGCGCCCTGATCGGCGGATCCATTGGGGGACATCTCGCATCACGAGTCAGCCCGAATGGACTCAGGCGCGTGGTGGTCGCCATCGGATTGATCGTCGGAGTGATCTATCTCCTGAAGTGAGCACTGGCTCGCCCAGTCACTCTCTGACGGGCTTTCCAGCAGCGCCTTGACCAGGCTCCAGGCTTGCTCCAGGTTCTGAGCGGCCTGTGCCGACAGCGGCTGCCCGAGTTCGAAGGAGTGGCCGCGGATACCCAGCGAGAACGCCTTGGGGGCATCGCCACAGCCGAGGGTGTTGAAGGTGTGAAGCAAGGCCTGGGGAGAGAGGGCGTGGGTCGAGAAGCTCGTCTGGTCAGAGGCCAGAACGGGGCGGAGAGTAAAAGGATCGAGACCGACGGCGCTCGCATCCACGAACAACACCAGGTCCCGTCCCACCATGTCCAGCGCGTGTTCGACCTGGAGCTGGAAGTCCTGCGCCGCCACCACCGGGCGACCGGGATGCGCGCGCGTCCACTCTTCCACCCTTTCCAGAAGAACCGGGCCGATCGCGTCATCGCCGCGGCTTGGGTTGCCACAGCCAAGGATCGCGATCCGCGTTCCTGACTCAGGGATCCCGGTCAATCGACGTCGCCCCTGACCAGGGCGCCATCTTCATTACGCATGAGCCGATCAACCACCCGTCCGCTGGCGTCCTGCAAGACGACATCGAGCGCCATCGAGCCCACAGCGTGAGTGGCGCAGGAGAGGCAGGGGTCATAGGCGCGGATTGCGACCTCGATGTGGTTCAACAGGCCCTCGGTCAGTTCCTTTCCATCGAGCTCATGGGCCGCCACCTCCCGCACCGCGGTGTTCATGGCCGTGTTGTTGTTGGTGGTGGCGACGATCAGGTTGGCCTTGACGATGGTGTCGTTCTCGTCGATGACGTAGTGGTGAATCAGAGTGCCCCGGGGGGCCTCGACCACGCCCACGCCCTCGAAGGCGCGCGCGCCTCTGGTCATCAGATCCGTCCCATAGGTCTCTTTGTCCTGCAGAAGGTCACGGATGGCCTCCGCGGCATAGAGCATCTCGATCATGCGCGCCCAGTGATAGGCCATGGTGGCGTGCACCGGTTCGCCGTGGCCCATGGCGGCGAAGGTCTGCCGCTCTGCTTCGGCGAGGGGCGTGGGCATGCGGTCCGCATTGTTGATGCGGGCGAGCGGGCCCACCCGGTACCAGCCGTTGTCGGACCCGAGAGCCACGATGAATGGGAATTTCATGTACGACCACGACTTCACTTCCTCGTGGATGTGGCGCAGGTAGTGGTCGCAGTCGAGATGATCGAACACGGTTTCGCCTTCCGCATCCCGTGCGCGCAGGCCACCGTCATAAAGCTCGAAGCTGCCATCCGGCGCGATCAGGCTGACGAAATTCGAGCGAAAGGCCCCAAACGACGAACTCCGGGCCAGGTCCTTCATGTAGAGGTCCCGCGCGATACCCACCGCGGCCTGCGCCCACGCAACCATCTGATCGATGTCCTGGCGCAGGAACTCGCCATCCTCGGCGGACAGGGCCTTATTCACGCCGCCCGGAAGAGCGAGCACGCCGTGCACACGTTTACCGGAAAGCACGCGGATCACTTCCTGACCGTACTTGCGCATCTTCACGCCCTGAAGGCCGAGGGTCGGGTTCGCCTTGATGACGCCGACGATGTTGCGGTTCGCGACATCCGAGCCGAAACCGAAGAGCAGGTCGGGGCTCGCCAGGTGGAAAAAATGGAGGGCGTGACTCTGGAGAGTCTGACCGTAGTGCAAGAGCCGGCGCAGGCGTTCCGCCGCGGGGGTGAGCTTGCGACCCCCGACGAACGCATCGATGGCCTTGGCCGCGGCCAGATGGTGGCTCACCGGACAAATGCCGCACAAGCGCTGGACCAGGACTGGAACTTCCCAATAGGGACGACCCTGGATGAACGTTTCGAAGCCGCGGAATTCCGCAATGTGAAGCCGGGCCTGCTGCACCCGGTTCTCCTGGTCCATCAACAGCGTGACCTTCCCGTGACCCTCGACGCGGCTCAGCGGCTCGATGACGATGCGCTTCAGCGTCTCCGGATGGGCCGCGGTTTCGAGGGGCTTCGTATGAGGGTTCATGGCGCTTTACCCTTCAGTCAAAGCGAATCAGCGCGCTCGGAAGCGCCGGGTTCCGCCCGGCCAGCAGTTCGGTGAGGAAGTGCCAGAAAGCATCCGCGGAGGGGGGACAGCCGGGAAGGAAGTGGTCGATCTTCACGATGTGATGCAGCGGGCGGACCCGGTTCAGCAGGAGGGGTAACTCCGGGTCATCGGGAATGTGAGCGTTCTCGGTGCCCTGGCCCCGGACGAAGCTCTCTTCGAGGCATCGCTTCAACGGGATGCCGTTGCGCATCGAAGGGACACCCCCGGTGTTCGCGCACTCTCCGACCGCCACCAGGACCTTGCACATCCTTCGGAACTCGCGCAGGGTGTGAACGTTCTCGACATTACACACCCCGCCCTCGATCAGGCCCACGTCAACCGGAGCGCTGATGGTCTTGATGTCGTTGATGGGGCTGCGATCGAACTCCACAAGCTCCAGAAGATCGAGCAGCTTCTCATCGATGTCGAGAAGGGACATGTGGCAGCCGAAGCAGCCCGCGAGCGAACAGGTGGCGACTTTGACCTTACCCATGGCTCACCTCGCGGTTTCGGTACTCCCGCAGTTCCGCCTCGCTCAGGGTCTCACGGTCATAGGCCCGTTCGCCGATGGGGACGCTGAATGCCGCCGCCTTCAGGCTGAGCGCCCCGGTGGGGCAAAGCCTGACCGCCGCGTCGTCGCCGCAGAGGGCACTGTCTTTGAGGAGCCCGCTGGGCGAATTCACCACCAGTTCGGTGTCTTTCCCGCGACCGTGCATACCGAAGACGTCCTTGCCGTCGAGCGTCCGACTGGCCCGCACGCAGATTTCGCAACGGATGCAGCGGTCCCGGTCGAGGGCGACTTCCGGGTGAGTCAGGTCGCGACCCCGTATCGGGAACTGGTGAGGGAAATGGCTGTCCTGCATTCCCAGCAGATAACCCGTTGCCTGGAGCTTGCAACGGCCGCTTTTCTCGCAGGAAGGGCAGTAGTGATTCCCCTCCACGAAGAGCATCTGGGTGAGGGCGAGGCGATTGGCTTTCAATTCAGGAGTGTCGCATTCGACCCGTTGTCCCGCCACCGCCGGCTGGGTGCACGAAGCGAAGGGCCGCCCGTTGATGCGGATCGTGCACAAGCGACAGGAACTGTGGGGTTCAAGCTCGGGTCTCCAGCACAGATGGGGGATGTAGTGGCCGGCGGACAGGGCCGCGTCCAGAATGGTCTGCCCATAGCTGAAGGGGACTTCTCGCTCATCCAGAAAGAAGGTCGGCATGACTCAGACCTCCTCGGGCAGGAAGTGGGCCTCGGCATCCGTCCGGCCGGTGAGCGCGCGCGCCTCTTCCAGGGCCCAGTCGAGATCGAAGGCGGGAATGAACTCGGTGGTTTTCATTCGGCTCTCCCAGACGAGGGGGAACTTCGAGAGGCTGTTGGTGATCGGGTTGGGCGCGGTCTGCCCGAGGCCGCAGTGCGACATGGTTCTCATGAGACCCGCGATGTTGGTCATCTCTTCGATATCGACGGGCGAACCGCAGCCCCGTTCGAACTTCTTCACGTAGTTCGCGAGCAGCGTCGTTCCCACCCGGCACGGCGTGCACAGTCCGCAGCTCTCGTGCTGGAAGAACAAGGCGAAGTTCTTGATCGCAGTGAAAAGATCCCGGTCGGGGCCGAACACGATCAGAGTGCCCACGGTGGTCAGATCCTCGAAACAGGCGGTGCGATCGAAGTCGCCGCGGTTGATCAAGGTGCCGCTGGGGCCGCTCATCTGGATGCCCTGGGCGTCTCGTCCATCGCAGTCCCGCAAGATCTCGCGGATCGTGACTCCCATCGGGTACTCGTAGATGCCAGGCCTTCCGCAGTCGCCGGAGATGCAGAACAACTTCGTCCCCGTGGACGCTTCGGTTCCGATGCCCTTGAACCACGCGCCTCCGCGGGCGCTGATGGCCGCGGCGCAGGCGAAGGTCTCGACGTTGTTCACCACGGTGGGCCGCTTGAAAAGACCCTGCAATACGGGCATCGGCCAGCGCCTGCGGGGGATGCCCCGACGGCCCTCGATGCTCTTGATCATCGCGGTTTCCATGCCGCAGATGTAAGCGCCCGCGCCGAACTGCACCTCGACGTCGAAATCGAGGGCGCTGCCCAGGATGTTCTTTCCCAGGAGGCCGAGCTGCCGCCGCCGTTCCAGGACTTTTTCGAGGTGATCCTTGAGGTACCAGTATTCCTGCCTCACGTACATCACCCCTTTGCGCGACCCCACGACGTGCCCGCAGATGGTCATTCCCTCGATCACCATGTCCGCGTGGTCGGCCAGGAGAACCCGATCCTTGAACGTTCCGGGCTCACCTTCGTCGGCGTTGCAAAGCACGAAACGGTCGCCTTTGGCCGCGTCGCGCACCGACTCCCATTTGATGGCGGCCTTGAAGCCGGCCCCGCCCCGGCCGCGAAGTCCGGAGGAGTACATTTCTTTCAAGGTCTCGGCCCCGCCCCGTTCGAGCTGGTGCCTTCGGGCGTCGTGCGGAGGAAGATCCTCGGCCCAGGGCTCCAGGCTCTTGCCGCCGCGATCGAGGCTGGCCCGAAGACCAGCCCCCGGCTCGAAGGCCCCGCGGAAGAAAACCACATCCGAGCGCCGAACCTGGCTGTCCACCCGGAAGAACTCTTCCGGCCATTCCTCCAGGGGAACCTTGCCGTTGATCAGCTCCGCTACGCGCTCGATACGCTTGCGGTCGAGCCGGGTCACCGGTAGATAGTTCACCAAAGCCGCGGGACCCTGATCGCACATCCCCGTGCACGAGGTGAAGCGCACGCTGACGCGGCCGTCTCTCCGGGTCTCGCCAGGTTTTACGCCAAGCCTCTCGCACAGCAGAGAAGCCAGATCCCGGCTTCCCTGCATCTGATCGGTGATGTTGTCGCTCAGGTGGACGACGTAATCGCCCTGGAAGGTCGGCGAAAGGAAGGAGTAGAAGCTCACCAGTCCTTCGACGCGCATCCGTGACAGGCCCAGGCTCTCGGCAAGGACGGGGACCGCAGGCTTGGGGACGCAGTGGAAAGAGTGCTGCAGCGCGATCAGAATCTGCAGCAGGGAGTGCGGATTTCGCTCATACCGCTCCAGAGTCCTCACCAGAAATTCCGGGAGGGCCGACCCATCGAGTTGGTTCATGCTCAACCTCCTCATGGCGACGGATTTACGACGTTCCCCGCATTGCTAGTGTAACGCCGCAGTCAAGATCTTCCGCACTCGACCTCCACGGTAAGTCGCCGGCCACGACGCCCCGATGGTTCCAACGAATCATGAAACAAAGAGCTGTGGGGAAACCGCTCGGGCGTATCGTCCAAGAAGACCATGGCCGACCTCCGCCCCTACCCGTTCACGGCCCTCGTTCGACGGGCCCTTCGCGAACTCGAGGAGCGCAACTCGGTCTTCGACCTGCCCATCGACAAGGGCTTTTACGGCAGCGCCGATCGCGACCTGTCCATCGGGTTTCATGGCCATAGACCCTCGTCGCCTCTCGGCCCGGCCGCGGGACCGCAAACCCAGATGGCCCAGAACATCGTGCTGTCCTGGCTCGCGGGATGCCGGGTCATGGAACTGAAGACCGTCCAGATCAAGGACGACCTGCAGATCCCGCGGCCCTGCATCGACATGCAGACCGTGGGCTACAACGTCGAGTGGAGCCAGGAGCTTCGTCTCGAGGAGAGCCTCGACGAATACGTGAAGGGCGCGATGCTCATCGAGATCCTGCGCGCCACCGGAAGATTCAACCTGGCGCCCGGCTTCGATCGGGTGATCTACGACATGAGCGTCGGTTACGACCTGCTGGGAATCAAAAGCGAGAAGATCCAGCGCTTCATCGCGGGCCTGAAGGACGCGACCGCGGTCGTCGATCGCCTCCGCGCCGAGATCCCGTCGGAGTACGCCCGCTATCGCGACCTCGACTTCAAGGCGCGCCTGTCCGACTCGCTCACTCTCTCGACCTTCCACGGCTGTCCGCCCGATGAGATCGAACGGATCCTCGCCTTCCTGCTCGAGCACAACCACCTGCACTGCAACGTGAAGCTCAATCCCATGCTGCTCGGGCCGGATCGGCTGCGCGAGCTCCTCCACGGCGTGATGGGTTATCACGACATTCAGGTGCCGGATTCCGCCTTCGAGCGCGACGCCCGTTGGTCCCAGATGGAGCACTTTGTGGGTGGGCTGGACGAGAAGGCCAGGGGGCTCGGTCTCTCATTCGGCGTGAAGTTCACGAACACACTGATCGTCGAGAACCGCAAGACTTTCTTCCCCCAAAGCGAGAAGGAGATGTACCTGTCCGGACCCCCGCTTCACGTGTTGGCCATGAACCTCGTGCAGGCGTTTCGCAAGGTTTTCGGTTCGCGTTTTCCCATTTCGTTCTCCGCCGGCATCGACCGCGGGAACTTCGCCGATTCGGTGGCGCTCGGTCTCACCCCGGTGACGGTGTGCAGCGATCTGCTCCTGCCCGGCGGCTATGCCCGAGCCGGGCGGTACTTCGAGCCGCTGCTCGGGCGGATGAAGGACCTCGGGGCGCGGACCATTCCGGAGTATGTGATCCGGGCCTTTGGTCTCGGCGCCGATGGTCTCGAGGACCTGAAGGATCTCGATCACGACACGCGGCTGCGCTGCGCTTCCGCGCTGATGAGCGGCGGCGATCTGACCGCGGCGGCGGGTTCCGAGTGGATCGAGCGCTGGGCGCAGGCGACCGCCCTGCACAACAGCGAGCACCATGTGCCGCGCGCCACCCTCGATCCGCGTTACGCGCACCACGAAAACAGCAAGCCGCCGCGAAAACTGGGATCGCATCTGACCCTCTTCGACTGCGTGACCTGTTCGAAGTGCGTCCCGGTCTGTCCCAACGACGCCAACTTCACCTTTGTGTTGCCCGCCATGGAAGAGCCCGTCGTCAAGGTGCGGCGGGAGGGCGGGGCCTGGGTGGCTCGCACCGATGGGATCTTGAAGGTCTCCAAGAAACTGCAGTACGCGAACTTCGCGGACTTCTGCAACGAGTGCGGCAACTGCGACGTGTTCTGCCCGGAAGACGGCGGGCCGTACGTGATCAAGCCACGCTTCTTCGGCGCCACCGCCGACTGGCGTCGCTTCTCGAACCGCGATGGGTTCGCTATGGAGGTTGCGACCGACGGGTCGAGGCGCCTCCTGGGGCGGATTGCCGGCCGCGATCTCAGCATCGAAGACGTCGGCAGCCAGATCCGCTATCGCGGACCGGGGTTTGATCTCACCCTTTCACCGGACGATCCCGTGGTCACCCTCGTGGGCAGCGCGGACGGAGAGGTCGATCTCACGCCCATGAGGATCATGATGTGGGTGCGAGCCGCGGTGTTCGAAGGCGGACCTGTGAACTACCTGAATGCGCTCAGCGCGAAAGAGGTGTCGTCGTGACCAGCCAGAAACTGCGGATCAACGGCGAGCGCCTCATGAGCCGGCTGATGAAGCTGGCCGAAATCGGCGCGATCGACGGTGGCGGCTGTTGTCGTCTCGCTCTCACCGACGAAGATCGCGCCGGCCGCGATCTTGTGACGGGCTGGATGCGGGA
This sequence comes from Vicinamibacteria bacterium, assembly GCA_017990495.1. Lineage (GTDB taxonomy): Bacteria > Acidobacteriota > Vicinamibacteria > Fen-336 > JAGNNV01 > JAGNNV01. Next base: position 14,006 of record JAGNNV010000004.1, on the reverse strand, counting down.
CCTCGGTCTCACCATCACCATCGACCAGATCGGCAATGTCCTCGGCCGGCGCGCGGGGACTTCGGATCTGCCGCCGGTGATCATCGGATCCCACATCGACACCGTGCGCACGGGCGGGAAATACGACGGGAACCTCGGCGTCCTGGCCGGCCTCGAGGTGATCGAGCGGCTGAACGAGGAGAGTGTGGTCACCGGCCATCCCGTCGCGGTCGCCTTCTTCACCAACGAAGAAGGCGCGCGTTTCGCGCCCGACATGATGGGAAGCGCGGTGCACCAGGGCGCCCTCGACCTTGAAACCGCCCTCGCCACCAAAGGCATTGACGGCGCTTCGGTCGGCGATGAGCTGAAACGCATCGGCTACGCGGGAGACACGAAGGTGGGCGCGGTCAAAGCCGCCGCCTACTTCGAACTCCACATCGAGCAGGGTCCGGTGCTCGAACGCGAAGGTCTCGAGATCGGCGCGGTGACCGGTGTGCAAGGGATTTCGTGGACTGAGGTCACGCTGTCCGGCGTCTCCAACCATGCCGGCACCACTCCGATGTCCATGCGATCGGACGCCGGGTACGTCGCGGCCGAGATCGCCTGCTTTGTCCGCCGCCTGACTCGCGAGTACGGCGGGGCGCAGGTGGGCACGGTGGGCCACCTGACCTTCGCGCCCAATCTCGTGAACGTGATCCCCAATCGCGTGGTGATGACCATCGATATCCGGAACACCGACGAGGCCACGCTGCAGCGCGCGGAGGCCGCGACCTTCGAGTTCATCGATCAGGCGGCGAAAGCCGAGGGGGTTGAGATGACGCGGCGGACCCTGGCGCGCTTCGAACCCGTGGACTTTGCGCCCGCCATGATCGATCTGGTGGAACAGGCGGCGAAGAGCGAGGGACTGAGTGTGCGTCGCATGCCGTCAGGGGCCGGCCACGACGCCCAGATGTTCGCGCCGAACTGCCCCACCGGGATGATCTTCGTGCCCAGTCGCGGCGGTATCAGCCACAACGTCCGCGAGTTCACCGAAGCCAGCCAGTTGATCGCGGGAGCCAACGTCCTGCTCGACGTCGTTCAGCAGGTCGCGCGGGTGGACTGAGCAGACCGCCGCCTCAGGTCGTGAGGCGCCGCAGCGCCTGGCGCGCGATGGCGCCGACCACGCCGAGAACCGCCATCCCCCCGACCACGCCGGCCGCGAGGAGCCACGGCCCCCTCTGGCTCACGAAGGTCTGAATGTCTTCTGCGCCTGTCGCTCCCGCAGCCGCAGCGAGCATCACGGCAACCGCGGTGCGCGGCAGCATGCCGAGGAACGTGCCGGCGAGGTACGCCGGGAGAGGCACGCCGGTCGCGGCCATGACCAGGTTGGTGAGCGCGAAAGGCGAGTTGGGCGGCAGGCGGAGCAGCGCGACGATCAGCAGCGTACGCCGCGGACCCTGTCCGACGAGCGCATCGCGGATGGTCCGGGCCTTCGGGTTGCGGTCGATTAGTTCCTCGACCCGGTCTTTAGATACGCGCCGCGCGACGTAGTACCCGAGTAGACCTCCACCCGTGAAGCCGACGAGGGCCGCGGGCAGGCCCAGGGAGACCCCGAACACCCAGCCCCCGAGGATCGACTGCGCGTAGGTCGGGAGAAACCCGAGGCCGGAGCCCAGCACGAAGACGGCGGTGAATACAGCCAGGCCGAGAGGGCGATGGTGGAGGAGCCACTCCGAGACTGGCCCGAGGCTCGCGAGCAGCAGGGTGCCGCAGATGGCGGGCCCGGCCGTCCAGGCGATGCCCAGGAGGCCGGTCGGGCCGAGGGTCTTGGCGATAGAGGAGCGTCGCACCCTGGGCTTCGTCAGACCTTCGGCCGATAGATGTCCGGCCGACGATCGCGCGGAAGGTCCCAGCCCGAGGGGTCGGCTCCGCCCAGAAGATCAAGATCGAGATCGGCGATGACGAGGTTCGTGGTGGGCGCAACGACGTTCGGCACGACGCCATCAGGACCCGCGAAGTAACTCGCTCCGAAATACTCCTGGGTCCACGGTGGTTCCACGCCACGACGATTCGAGCCGCCGATGTAGAGGTTGTGCCGAGCCGCGTCGACTGGGAACTCGAGATCCCACATGCGTCGCGACTTCGCGCCGAAGGTGACGGCGGGGGAGAGCACCAGTTCCGCGCCGTTTTCGGCCAGCGCCGACATCACGCCTTCGAAGTGCCGGTCGTAGCAGATGGCAACGCCGAGTCGCACCAGGCGCGTCTCGAACACCGGGAAGATGGGATTGCTAGAGACGTTACGCGGCCAGGTTCCGAGATCGCCGTCACTCCGGTCGTAATAGAAGGTCTCGCAAAACGACGCCTGTTCGTTCGTGCCCACGGGGATGTGAGTCTTGCGGTACCGGCCCAGGATCTCGCCGGCCTCGTCGATCACCACCGCGGTGTTGAAGCGACGGCCCGAGCGCGGGTCGTGTTCGAAGATCGGGGCCACGAGGATGAGCCCGGTTTCGCGCGCCGTCCCGCGAAGAGTCGTGACCGTCGGACCGACGAGCGCGTCCTCGGCGAGGCCCAGCCACATGGGATCACGGCCGAGGGCGAAGTACGGCCCCGTGAAGAGTTCGCCCATCCCCAGGACCTGCGCGCCGGCCCCCGCGGCGGCGCGTGCGAGGTCGACGTGGTGGGCCACGTTCGCCGCCCGGATGTCATCGAGCCGATTCGCCAGAGCCTTTAGATCGGCGAGGCTCGCGGGCATATCGGAGTAGGCGTTGCACGTCTCGCTCAGCGCGACTCGGATGGTTCGGCTCATCGATCGACCCCCGTAAACAGAACGCCGACGCGGTCGTGAGGATGCAGCAGACCGGCCTGCGCGAGACTCATCCCTCCCGCGAGTCCCGCGGTCCCGGTGGCGCTCGCCTCGATACCTTCACCGCGCCCCTCGCACCAGGCTTCGAGAACATTGTGCTCGGAGGCCACCACGGGCCAGCCCCCGGTGAGCAGCATCCCGCGAACGATGGCCAGCCAATCGTAGGTCTCGTCATCGAGGATGCCGGTGGCGAGGCTTGCGGGCTCGGAATCCCACGCCCACATGAAGCCGGCGCGATCCTGAGCCGCGGACGTCACCGCGTGCTCCAGGGTTGCGGTGTCCGCGTGGGCGAAGAGCCAGCGTGCCGCCGAGGCATCGGCCCGTGCCGCATCGTCATCCACGGCCCGGTCGTCACCCGGCCCAGCCGACCCGCCGAGGTTCTTGACGAGACCGCGCGCGACCCGCCGCCAGGCCCTGATTAGCGGGAAGCCGCCCGCGGTCTGAACCGCGTGAAGCGCGGGGAGACGGGCAAGCGCGCCTGAAGCCTGGGCCCAGACGAGACCCTGAATCACCGCACTCGCAAGCGCGCCACCGCCGACCTGAACGAGCAGCCGGTCGAGGGGGGCCGCCGCACTTTGGGAGGCGAGTTCGAAACCCAGGGTCATCCCGCCGTCGATGGTCAGGCCGTTGTCGCTGCCCTGACAGCAGAAGGGCAAAGCACCGGCCTCAACCGCTTCGCGAAAACGATGGTGACAGGGGTCGCCCGGGGGATCGACCTCGCGACGCGGGCAGATGACGATGGAAGCATCGAGCGACTTCAGCCGGTCGATGACGACTGCGTCGGCCCAGGGCGGGACGAAGACCTGCAGCGGCCGTCGAGCCGCGCTCGCCACCACCGCGGCGGCCAGGGCCGCGTTGCCGCAGCTGGCGATGGCGAACGGGCGCGCAGCATCGACGGGACCGACGGCGCCGGTCCGCTCGGCGACCGCGAGATAGAGCGCGAGCCCGAAAAGATGGCGCGCCTTGTGTGAGCCTGACGCCTGCCCGGTCTCATCCTTGATCCAGAGACCACCATGGGGAAGCCCCAGCCGCGCCGCCGCCTTCGTTGCGACGCGCCAGGGCGTGATCTGCAGACCACGGCCGTCGATTTCAGCCACCGCGCGATCGAGACTGTCCACGAGGGAAACGTAGTCGTCGTTCCACAGGCCGCGCTGCTTCGCGAGGGCCCAGGAGGCTGAGAGTTCGCGATACCGGATGAAGGGATTGAGATCGCCATCCGCGGGCACGGTTGCGTCCGGCGGACGCTCGGCGCGCGCAAGGACGTGATCGCGATCGTCCCGTCCCGCGTTCGCGCAGCGGAAGGGAAGTGATGCGGCCTCAGCGACGCCCCCGCAGCCCGAACACACGAAGGCGTACGAAGTCACGACGAGGCGAGCGACACACCCGACTCGGCATTGAACTCGCGGATCAGCTCGTCCCAGACCGCGATCGCGGGACGCAGGTCGCGCCAGAACGACTGGCTGCGCCGACGCTCGAAATCCGCGAGAGACACGCCCTGCTGTTCGACCCAGGTGAAGTAGCCGAGATTGAAGATCCGATCCCGGTCGGAGGGGGACAGCGGCAGCGTGTGATCGGGGGTGGCTCCGAAGAGATGCTGATCGAGCACTCGATCGGCGGCCGCGCGATCGAACGAGCCCGAGAAGCGCTTCGCGATGGCCTTGTCGACTTCGGTTTCGTACAACTCGGCGCCGTCGGTGGCCACGGTGACGATCGCGTCATCCGCGCCGAGCCCGAGTTTCTTCGCCGTCTTGATGGCGGTCAGCACATTGCAGATGCTCGAGAAGCCCATGTGGGGCAAAGCCGCGACGAGGTCAGGAGCGAGGCCGCGTGCGGCCAGAGCAGCCCGGCCGTGATCGGTGTTGAACACGACGTTCAGTTCATCGGTGGCACGGTCGGAGATCGCCACCACCACGTCGGTGTTGGTGACGTTGTGGATCAATGGAATGTGCTTGTCGCCGATGCCCTGGATGTTGTGCTCGCCGAAGCCGTTGTAGAGCATGGTCGGGCATTCGAGAGCCTCGGCGGCGACGATGAGCGCGCCATGCTGATCCTTGAGGTAGTCCCCCGCGCCGATGGTGCCGGCCGAACCCGTGGCCGAGACGAAGGCGGCAAGACGCAGCTTCGGGTTGGCGGCGCGCACCGCCGCGAAGGCCCGCTCGAGTGCCGGACCCGTGACGTGCAAGTGAATGAGGTGATTCGCGAACTCGGAGAACTGATTGAAGATGACGTTGAGGGGATCAGCGTCCAGTTCCGCGCACTTGTCGTAGATCTCTTTGACGTTGCTCTCGGTGCCCACGGTGCGCACGATGTCGCCCGGATCCGCTACCCATTGTTCGAGCCAGCGGAAACGCTCCTCGCTCATGCCCTCGGGCAGCACGGCCACGCCGCGACAGCCGAGAATGCGGGAGATGGCGACGCCGCCCCGGCAGTAGTTCCCGGTGGACGGCCACACCGCGCGGTGGCGGGTCGGGTCGAACTGGCCGGTCATCAGACGCGGCACCAGGCAGCCGTAAGCAGCCAGCACCTTGTGCGCGCGGATCATGGGGAAGCGATTGCCGAAGGCCACGATGATCGGGCTTCGGACACCGGTGAGCGCCTCGGGAAGGACCACATGATTCGGAACGGCCACGCGCGAACGGCGATCCGCATCGTTGTGCCAGTGAACCCTGAAGAGATTGAGCGCGGCCGGAGCGTCCGGCTCCACCGCGGCGAGCGCTTTCACTATTGCCGCGGGGATGGTGTCGGGCTTGGCGAGCTCTGTGAGCGTAGGCAGGATGATGCGACGCTCGCGAAACAGGGCGACGGTGCGATCACGGACAGTGCGGTCGACGATGGCGGTTTCGAAGGCGGGTCGGCTCATGGCGTTGTCGAGTCTAGAGGCGGCTCATCCGCTCCCACAGTGCATTTGCATCAGATTGGACGCGGGTGCGGATGCCGTCGAGAGAGGCCGTGGCGGAGGCGCGGGCGGCCAAAGAGGGGGGAGTCGCTGCACCTCCGAGGCGTTCGGCAAGCAGCGTCGTTCCGGCCCCGGGGCGAGCCCGTGCGCGGTCAGGGTCGTCGTCGTGGGCCGCCGACTCTTCCATGAGTGCCCTCACTTCATCCGCCATCGCCGCGGGGTATCCATCGGTTCCGAGGGCGACGCGACCGGAGGCCGCGAGGGCGAGCGGATAGCCGACGCGATTGCCCTTGTTTGATCGCGGATTCTGGACGAGCCAGATGCCCGCGGCCTCGCACGCCTTGACTTCGTCGACGGTGAGGTAGACGCCATGCGCGAGAATCGATCCGGGCACCATCGCGTCAAGCTTGGTCAGGCGGTCGATCACGCCGGCGAAGCCCCGCGCGCGGGAGTCGTCCACGTCCGCCTTGTCCTCCGCGACATGGATATGAAGCACGGTGCCCAGATCGCGTGCGAGATGAGCCGCCTCGCGGATGGTGTCGTCGGACACGGTGAAGGACGCGTGCAGACCCACCACCGCGCCGATGGTCGGCCGGCGGTTCTCTCGGGCGAATCGCGCGCATTCCGTGAGTCCCCGCCGGGCTTCGTCGCGACCTCCGTTGCGCTCGGTGGCGCCGTAACAAAGCACCGCGGGCATCCCGAAACGCGCGCACGTGTCGGCCAGGATATCGAGCGAGCCCTCGATCAGGTTCGGTGACTCGTGATGGTCGATCAAACCGGCCGCACCCAGGGCCACTGCTTCGGCGACGTACAACTCGGCGCTCGCGGCGAGGGAAGCCTCGTCCAGAGCGCGGTCGAGCCGCCACCACACCTGCTGCAGGATCGACACGAAGTCGGGCGGAGGGGACGACGGCGCGGGCATGCCGAGCGGCGCGAGTCCGCTGTAGAGATGGGTGTGCGCGTTGACGAGGCCAGGCGCGGTCAAGGCTTGGTCGCGGACTTGATCCGACCGACACTCATGGCGCGGGAGGCCGGAGAGTCCTTCATGGGCAGAGTGTTGCGCCACACCCCATCGAAGGCGGCAAGGGCGCTGGCCACGGCGCCCGCCGTTGGAACCAGGCCGATCTCACCCACGCCCTTGGCCCCAAACGGCCCCTCGGGCTCCGGATCCTCGACGAGGATGACCTCGACCTTCGGCATGTCGCGCGCGCGCAGGACGCCGAGCTGGCGAAGCTTGTAGGTCACCGGCCAACCGTCTTCGCAGGGCAGCTCCTCGGTGAGCGCGTAGCCGAGGCCCATGTGAATGGCGCCCTCGATCTGGCCCTCGCACAGGGCCGGGTTCACGGCTCGGCCGACATCATGCGCGGCCACAAAACGATCGACCCGGCCCTTTTCATCGAGGATGCAGATCTGAGTGGCGAAGCCGAACGAGGTGTGCGTTTTCACCTTCACGACGTCCGCCCCCGGCGCGGTGGTGTCATCAACCTTCACGTCGGCCGCGAAAACTTCGCCCACCATGTCGGAGAGACGGCGACCCGAATCGAGAGCGGCTTTCAGATGTCCGGCCGCGCTCTTCACCGCGTTGCCGCCAAACAGTGTCGCGCGCGAGCCGGTGGTCTGGCCGCAGCCGAGAGCGAAGGTCGAATCGACCTTGGGCCGGAAGATGGAGGGCGAGAGGCCGGTGACCTCGGCCGCGAACTGGGTGAGGACGGTGAGAAGCCCCTGGCCCATCTCGGTGTAGCCGTTGTAAAGCGAGATGGTGCCATCGGACTCGACCACCAGGCGGGCCTTGCCCCACTCGACCGCGCCATTGCCGATGCCGCTGTTCTTGAGACCGCAGGCGATGCCCACCGCGCGGCCTGAAGCACGAGCCGCGTAGTAAGCGTCCTTGGTGGCCAGAAGAGTCTTCTTGATGCCCACCGACTTCTCGAACACCTGACCCGACGCGAACGTGTCTCCCACATCGACGGCGTTGCGCCAGCGCATCTCCCAGCCGTCGATGCCGACTTTCGCGGCCAGAAGGTCCATGCAGCCTTCGATAGCGAAACTCGACTGATTCGCGCCGAATCCACGCATCGCCCCGCAGGGAGGATTGTTCGTCACCGCGGCGATGGCGTCGACCTCGACGTTCAGCACGCGGTACGGACCACACGCATGCCCGGCCGCCCGCTCCAGCACCTTGGCGCCCACCGAGGCGTAGGCCCCGGTATCGCCGACCATGTGGGCCTTGACCGCGGTGAGGTGACCCTCGGCATCGCAGCCCACGGTGTAGCTCATGGTGATGGGATGGCGCTTCGGGTGAACGCGGATCGACTGCTCGCGGGTGAGTGTGAGCAAAACGGGTCGGCCAGTCATCTTCGCGAGCAGAGCGGTCTGCGCCTGGACGGACATGTCTTCCTTGCCGCCGAAAGCGCCCCCGTTTGGAACCAGCTCGACCGCGAAGTCCTCTTCGTCGATGCCAAGGAAAGACGCGCACTGCCGACGGTCGTCGAAGACGCCCTGGCCCTGAGAGTAGAGCTTGAACGTGCCGGGTCGGTCGCCCGGCTCGACCAGAGCCGATTCGGGTTCGAGGAAGAGGTGCTCGATCCGCTGGGTCGACCAGGTGCCGGTGACCACGTGTGCGCTCTTCGCGAGGGCCGCGTCGACCTCGCCGCGGCGGATCTTCGTGTGCGACAGCACGTTGCCGTACTTCGGATTGACCTGAGGGGCGCCCGGGGCGAGAGCCGCCTCGGTGGTGGTGACAGCGGGGAGGATCTCGTACTCGACTTCGACCAGATCCGCCGCGACCTGCGCGGTGTGGGCATCGACCGCGGCCACCGCCGCGATTACGTCGCCGACGTACCGAACCTCTTCGCCTTCGGCCACGAATCCCGGCCAGTCGAGCTTGATCAGGCCGTACCACCGATCGCCGGGGACATCGCGATACGTGGCGACCGCCACCACGCCGGGGTGCGCGGAAGCACGCGATGTATCGATGCGCACCACCCGCGCGCGGGGATGAGCCGACAGGGTCAACGCACCGAAGAGCATCCCGTCGCGTCGCAGGTCGGCGACGTAGGGCCGTTCGCCGAGTGCCAGGTCGGCGCCGCGATAGCGGGCGACTCGTTCGCCCACACCCCCATCGTACTGAGGCTTGGCTACAGTCTCGCCACGACGGGCTCGGGCCAGAAGCTCGACCGCATCGATGATCTTCACGTACCCGGTGCATCGACACAGGTGCGCGTCGATGGCTTTGGCGATTTCGTCGCGCGAGGGATCGGGCGACTTGTCGAGCAGGTGCTTCGTCCTCACCATGATCCCGGGGATGCAGAACCCGCACTGGAGTCCGGCCGCGGCCACGAAGGCGTCGGTCATCTGCTTCCGCTCGGCCTCGGGCAGGCCTTCGAGGGTCAGGATTTCCAGGCCTGCGGCCTTGCTCGCGGGCATGGCGCAAGTGGTGACCGCGCGTCCGCCCACGATGGCGAGACAACAACCGCACTGCCCCTGGGGTGAGCAGCCGTCCTTGGTCGAGCGGATGCCGCAGCGGTCGCGAAGGGTCTCGAGCAGCGACTCATCGTCGCGTGGGTCGACCACGACCGGCCGACCGTTCAGCGTGAACTCGAGCGTCACTCGCGGGAGTGTAGTCCATTCGATAACGACGCCCCGCGCGCCCGAAAGGCCGCGCCCACGAGCTGGCCCAGGGCGATGCCGCCGTCGTTCGGCGGGACCCGCTGATGCCAGTACGGAGCGAAGCCACTTTCGGTGAGACGCGCGATCGTTCGTTCCGCGAGCACCAGGTTCTGGAAGCAGCCCCCGGTCAGACATACCCTCGGCAGTCCCTCCCGTTTCGCCACCGCCACGATCATCTCGGTGAGGGTGTTGTGGAAGCGCTTCGCGATGACGGCGACCGGCACGCCGGAGCGACGATCGGTTTCGATAGCGGGGATCATCGCGGTCCAGTCCACCGTCATGCCTTGGAGTTCGAACTCGTAAGCGGCTCCCTCATCGGACTCCATTGCCGCGAACTCGAGATCCATCGCGGCCTGTCCCTCGAAGGCGGCCCTCAAGCGAAGGCCGATGAGGCCGGCCACGCCATCGAAGAGCCGCCCTGCGCTCGACGTGCGCGCAACCCCCGTGCCACTCCTGAACATGCCGCGAAGCACGGTCAGTTCGGCGGGCTCGAAACCGAGCCGCGCGCCAAGGTCTGCCTCCGAAAGGGCGGTGTCGCCCCCCACCGCATGGAGCAGGCCGAGCGCGCAGCGCCTTGGCTCTCTCGCCGCGGCGTCGCCGCCCGCGAGAAGGAATGTCCGCAGATGCGCCACCCGGCGAAACTCTCCGTCGCGCACGTGGAGGAACTCGCCGCCCCAGATCGTTCCGTCCGTGCCGAGGCCGGTTCCATCCCAGCTGACGCCCAGAACCTCGCCTTCGAGTTCATTGTCCGCCAAACAGGCGAAGACATGGGCGGCGTGATGCTGCACACCCACCCGCCGTCCCGGCTGCATTTCCGCATACTGCGTGGACGCGTAGTCCGGGTGAAGGTCATGGGCGATGAGGGTCGGAGTAAAACCGTAGAGACCGGGAAGGCTCGCCACGACGTTGTGAAACCCGACGAGAGCCTGCGGCGTCTCGAGATCGCCGAGGTGCGGCGAGACCATGAACTGCCCGCCCACCGAGAAGGCGATGGTGTTCTTGAGATGCGCGCCCACCGCCAGGATGGATTCTTGCGACGGCGAGGCGGCGAGGGGCAGTGGCGCGTAGCCGCGAGCACGGCGTAGCAGCATGGGTCGGCCCGCCACGATTCGGGCGATGGAGTCGTCGGCGTAACGCGCGATGGGTCGATTGTGAACGAGGAACAAATCGGCGATGCCGGCGAGCCGGTCGATGGCGTCTGGTTCTCTCGTGACGATTGGTTCGTCGTGGCGGTTGCCGCTGGTGGCGACCACAGGGAAGCCCAGCTCACGCATCAGGAGATGGTGGAGCGGCGCGTAGGGCAGAAGCACGCCGAGATAGGGATTGCCGGGCGCGATCCGCGGCGCGAGCTCCGCGCCGTGTCGACGGAGGAGAACGATGGGGGACTCGGGTGAGGTGAGGAGCCTCTCTTCGGCCGGGCTCAGATTGCAGACCGCACGCACCGCGGCCAGAGCAGGGAACATCAGCGCGAAGGGCTTCTCCTCGCGACCTTTTCGCCGCCGCATTTCCCCCACCGCCGCGTCGTCCCGAGCGTCGCACATCAGATGGAAACCGCCGATGCCCTTCACCGCGACGATCCGCCCCGCGCGAATTGCCTGCACCGCCGCCGTGAGGGCGC
>JAGNNV010000004.1:0-2902 GCA_017990495.1 Vicinamibacteria bacterium | reverse complement strand
CGCAGTCCGAGACCCGAGGCGATGCGGTACACCGTCGGCCGGAAACCGACGCCTTGAACCGCGCCGCGAACGTAGACGCGCAGTCTCGTGGTGTCCATGATTCCTACGAGTATGGTCTCTTTGAACCACCCGCGAAGCAAGCTCTCTTGAGCAATGGAAAGGCCCGCGTGTTTGATCACGCGGGCCAGGGGGACGAGGTTCGCCGAAGAGACGATCCCCGGGGGGACCGCCTCAATGGTCAGCGGCGATCGTATCGATCGTTGCGATTGGAGCGACGGTTCGATCGGTCGTAACGATCGTCATACCGATTGTTCCGTCCGCGGTCGCCCCAGCGTTCGTTGCGGCCGCGACTCGAGATCGAAAGGCGATAGGCCTCGATGTAGCCCCGGCGATACGCGTCGGTGTAGGAGGAACGACGGCCGTAGTCGCTGCGGTAGCCGGAATCGCGGCCACGGTATTCGATGCGCAGACGGAGCCCATCGCGATATCCGTTGTCGAATGCGATGCGGGAGTAGTCCCGGCCATACGAACCGCCGCGCGAGCCCCCGTAACCGCGATCCGACCCGATCTGGATGCCGATGCGAACATCCGCCGCCTGGGCGGGTGTCGCGTAGGCAAGAACGCCAAGCGTGAGTGCGGCTGCGAGTGCAATTCGTTTCATGTGTGTCTCCTTGAACCTCTACTACTGAGCAACCGCCGTGCCATGAGCTAAGTCCAATGTCCGGACCGTCATGAACCGGGTTGTACTCGCGCGGCGACGGCAATCGTCCTCGCCCGGAGTGGAAAACCGAGGTCGCTCTCGGTGTTTCTGCCCGGTATGGCAGAGTCCGCCCATGACCTCCTCCGTGCTTTCCGTCCGGCCTTTGGGTTTTCCCTGGGTGACGTCCGATCCCTTCCTCTTCTGTGTGCATCACAACGACGCCTATCCCGCAGGCAACGACGTGCTCGGTCCCCGCGCTTCGCTGGCCGGCCGCGACCTCGGCCAGGACTTTTCGTACAAGGATGGCTGGAGCATGTACCACGGCCACACTGTTCCGGGTTTCCCGCAGCATCCACATCGCGGGTTCGAGACCGTCACCCTGGTTCGGCGCGGCTACATTGATCACTCCGACTCGCTTGGGGCGACCGCACGTTTCGGTCGCGGTGATGCGCAGTGGCTGACCGCGGGCGCCGGCATCGTCCACTGCGAGATGTTCCCGCTCCTTGAAGCGGAGAAACCGAATCCCTTGGAGCTGTTCCAGATCTGGCTCAATCTCCCCGGTGAAGACAAGATGGTGGCTCCCCACTTCGCCATGTTGTGGGGCGAGGAGATTCCGCAACGGAACTTCAAGGACGACGCGGGCCGCATCACCGAGGTCACGGTGGTGGCGGGCGTGCTCGATGGCAGCCACCCTCCGCCCGCGCCGCCGAAGTCGTGGGCCAGCCGTCCCGACACCGACGTCGCCATCTGGAGTATCCGGCTCTCGAAGGGCGCCGCCTGGACTCTGCCCCGGGCTCGGGGCGAGCGAACCGTGCGCACTCTTTACTTCTTCAGCGGTCCCTCCTTGCGCGTCGGCGATCACGAACAGAGGTCACACGCCGCCCTCGAGGTGAAGAGTTCACTCGACATCGAACTTCGTGCGGGCGATGGCGAATGCGAAGTTCTTCTTCTCCAGGGTCGGCCGATCGCTGAACCGGTGGCGCAATACGGACCATTCGTGATGAACACCGAATCCCAGATCCAGCAGGCCTTCGCCGACTACCGCCGCACCCAGTTTGGTGGCTGGCCGTGGGCGGCGGACGATCCCGTTCATCCAAGAACGGAAGGTCGCTTCGCGAAACACGCGGATGGAAAGGTGGAACGTCGAGATGGCGCCGTGTAGGCCTTTTGACGCCTGACGCGCTAGCGCGTCTCCATCCAATAGCCGGTGCGCCCGCGCACCTTCCCGGCGCCCGACCGGAGCTGGAGTTCGAGCCTGTGCCAGCCCGGCCTGGGGTTCTCCGGGTCGTAGCGCAGGACGTACCGGCCTCTCATCGCCTCGATGATTCCCGTAAAGGCGGCCTCGATCCGGGCGGGAGAGTCGACCTCGACCAGCGCTCCGCCCGTGACCTCGGCCAGCTCCCGCATGGTCTTGACGTGCGAGGAGCCAGGCGCGCGGTACCGCGGCCCAAAACCCGTGGCCGCTTCGTCCGATCGCGCGGAGACAACGTGGATCAGGCTGTTCGATCTCTGGACGAACTTGCGAAGCTGCTTCTCATCGAGCCAGCTCGAATTGTCCTCGCCGTCGGTGAAAAGAACCACCAGGGTTCGGAATGACGAGCCGGGGATCAGGAGGGCCGCGAACAGCGCGTCATGTGCCGACGTTCCTCCGGCGGCCCGGAGCCTGAGCAGAGAGACGCGGGTCGATGTCTTCTCCCGACTGAGCGGGGCAAGCCAGGCGACCTCCTCGGAGAACGACACGAGCGCCACTTCATCTTGCGGACCCAGCTTCTCGACGAAGGACTCGGCCGCGGCCCGCAGACGGTCGAGCTTCGCACCCTTCATGCTGCCGCTCGTATCGAACACAAGAACCGCACGGATCGGCAGCTCCTCGGCGGGAATGAGGTCGAAGGACTGACTCACACCGTCGTCCTTCAGGACAAAGTCCCGCACTTCGAGCCGAGGCGCGTTCGGCGGTCGGCCGGAAACGAAGGCGTCAATGACCACGGACTCGACGTGGCCGGCGAAGATCGGCGGTTGGGGCGCCGGCACCGTTTGGGCCGATGCGGTGGTCGCGAGGCACAGGGTCAAGGCGAGGGCGAGAGCCGTCATTTCTTGAGACCCGCCCTGAGGCGCTCGAAGGAGGCTTCGCCATCGGCCGGGCTGCCGACGAAGTAGAACCAATACGGCTCCTCGCCCCCGCGGCGGCCGGCCCGGGCGAGG
>JAGNNV010000364.1 GCA_017990495.1 Vicinamibacteria bacterium | reverse complement strand
CTTGGACATCTCAAGACCAGCGAGGTGGGCGAGGTGCTGGCGCTCCGCGGCCGCGCGAATGGACTGGCAGATCGCGCTCGTTTCGCTTACGCTCTTGGAGAAGGACCCTAACCTCTATAACCCGGATGGGAGCGGCTATTCGGACAACTTTGTTGCGACGAAGCGCGCGACTATGACCCGCGGTAGGGCAGCCTTGCTTATCGCCCTTGGCGTCACTGAGGTAGTTTCGGCTCAACTCAGGCTTTGCTCATCGTGTGGTCGTGTTGGTTTGGGTGTTGGGGACGCTATCCTTGACGAATGGACCGGGACGAGATTCTCCGCGTGCTTCGCGCCTTCGAGGAATCGGGCCTCGAGTACGTCCTCATCGGTGCGACCGCCATGGGCTTCCACGGGCTGGTGCGTGCGACCGAAGACCTGGATCTCTTCATTCGGGCCACTGCCGAGAACGTCGAGCGGCTGCGCGCGGCGCTCCGAGCATCGTACGCGAACGACCCCCATATCGAAGAGATCTCCGCGGCGGACCTGCTCGGCGACTACCCCGCCGTGCGCTACTACCCTCCGAGCGGCGACCTCTACTTCGACATCCTCACCCGACTCGGCGAGGTCGCCAGCTTCGAGACGGTCGATGCGGAGACCAAGGAGATCGAGGGCGCCCGCGTCAGCGTGGCCACACCCCTGGCCCTGTATCGGCTGAAGAAGGGCACGGTACGACCTAAGGATCATCAGGACGCGGCGGCCCTGCGCGAGCGCTTCAACCTGAAGGACGCTGAGGGCTGAGGTGCCGGTCCAGAAATTCCGCTCGATCGAGGAGATGAACCGGGCGGTGCCGCTGCCTTTGTCATCGCCCGCGGACTTCGATCGCTTCTTAAGACACTGTGCGCGCTATTGGAAGATCGCGCCCCGGGTCTATCCACGCGGCGTCTTCAAGTTCCGGTCGGTCGAAGACGCACGTCACCCTGAACCCTGAGGAGATCCGAAGGAAGGCGACTCCTCCCATTCCCGCCCGCGTCGATGGGTAACGAGGAGCGAACGGTCGTTCCCACACGCCAGCGCGCAATGGAAGGGGTCCTGAGTTGATCGAGAAGCTGGGTGAAGGCAGCTGATGCGGGTGGGCCTCAGGGCTTCACGGGATTGGCGGCGAGATCGCCCACCACGGTCATCCACGGACGGACCACCCAGCTCTTGATCAGACCGTTCAGAACATAAGGATCGGCCTTGGCGAAGTCCTCGGCGGCCTTGGGGCTTTCACCTTTGAACATCAGCAGCGCCCGATCCACGGGTTCGCCCAGCGCTCCGCCCATCACCAGCTCGCCCCGCGCGCACGAGTCCCAGGCCATCTTCAGGTGAACGCCGCGGAACTCGCCGCGTCGCGTGAGGTAGTCATCGGCAAGGTCGTAGATGAGGAGGTAGTGATTCATGGCTTCGCCTTTTCTACCAGAGCGGGCAGGGCGGCGGGGCGGACCGCGCTCTCGATGAACTCGGCGACGGCCCGGCGATACTTTTCACCACCGACGACGTAAACGTCGTTGTGGTGCGCCCCTTCGATGGAAAGGAAGCGTTTGGGCTGCGGAGCCGCGTCGAACACCATGCGGCCCTGAGCGATGGGGATGACTTCATCTTCGGTGCCCTGGACCACCATCACCGGCATCTTCAATTGCGGGATCTTGGCCAGGTTGTCGTAGCGGGTCCGCACCAGTCGGCCCAGGGGAAGGAAGGGATAGATCGCGGAAGCCATGTGGGCGATCGAGGCGAATGGCGCTTCGAGCACCACTCCGGCGGCCCGGCGCTCGGTGGCCAGCTGAATGGAGATCGCGCACCCGAGCGATTCGCCCATGATGATGAGGTGCCCCGGATCCACCTTCCGCGTATTGATCAGGTAGTCGTAGGCCGCGCGGCCATCCCGATAGGTACCTTCCTCGTCAGGCGAACCGGTGCTCTTCCCGTAGCCGCGATAGTCGTAGAGGAAGAAGTCGGCGCCGAGGTCGCGCAGGCTGCTCACCCGGTCGAGCCGATCCGCGATGTTCCCCGCGTTGCCGTGGGAGAGCAGGATGGTGGTGGTGGAAGGCGTGGTCGCGGCGGGGATGAACCAGCCGTGCACGGTCACCCCCTCTTCGACCTCGAGCGACACCTCCTCGGCCGCCAGGCCCAGCGCCTTCGGCGTGACGTCGAGGGCCTTCGCCGGGTGGTAGATGAGCTGCTTCTCGAAAATCATCAGGAAGAGTGTGGCGCCAATGAAGGCGGCGAGGGAGATGCGCAGGACGCTCTTCGCGAGGATCCAGGCGTGCGACGGGGCGGGCGGCGCATCCGGCTCACCATGTTCATGCGGCGACACCGTCATCGTTTATCGAGCTTCGACACTTCGGCTTCCATCAGAACGAAGGTGCGAGGATCGAAGCTCACCGAGAGAGGCTCCTGGTCGAGGGGCAGCGAGAACGTCTCCCGCGCCGACTTGACCTCGATGTGCTGGATCCGGGCCGCGGGCGCGCCCTTCACCGCGATGGCGATCTCAATGGGCATGCGCATAGGCGCCCCCGGCTGCCGCTGCTCGACCTCGAGTCGAAGGGCCTTCGACGCGGTGTCGTAGGACCAGCCCACCTTCAGCTTGAGGAAGCCGCCGCGGGTCAGCCACTGATCGAAGAACCAGCCGAGTTCCTTGCCGGATGCCTGCTCCATGGCGCGACGGACATCGGCGGTGGTGGCATTGCCGTCGCGAAAGCGCTGGTAGTAATCGCGGATGCCCTTCCAGAACGCGGCATCGCCGATCAGGCCGCGCAGCATGTGCAGGGTCCATGCGCCCTTCTTGTAGGTGCCGGCGCTCGAAAGCACCTGGCCCATGTCGGCAAGGTTGTCGTGAACGATCCGGTAGTCGGGATTCTTCAGGTCGAACTCGCGGATAGCGTCGCGATCGGCGCGCAATCCGGCCACGAACTCGTCTCGCCCGTAGGCGTGTTCGATGAAGAGATGAGTGAAGTAGGTGGTGAAGCCCTCGGAGAGCCACACGTGGTCCCAGTCGCTTTCGGTCACTGCGTTGCCGAACCACTGATGGGCCATCTCGTGGATGATGACGTTGCGCCAGCGCGTGCTTCTGGGATCGTTCACCGAGTCATCGCCATAGAAAAGCGAGGTGGCGGACTCCATCCCACCGCGCACGCCGTTGGCCTGGACGTGGCCGAGACGCTCGTAGGGATAAGGCCCCACGCGATCGGAGAGGAAATCGAGGACGGCCCGCGTGGGTTCGGCGAACACCGCGAAACCCTGATCGCGATCCTGCCGATACACCCAGGTATCGATGGGCAGGCCGCGCCACGACGGACGATGGTCCACCGCGAAACGGGCCACTCCCACGACATTCAGCCAGGTGGCGATCGGCACGGACTGACGCCAGCGGGTGCGGCGGCGGCCATCGCCCAGATCGGTCTCTTCAACTAGAAGACCGTTCGATACCACCTGGTAGTGCGCGGGAGCGGTGACGTCCATGGCGCTCGTGGCCTTGTCGCCCGGATGATCAAGGGTGGGCAACCAGTGCCGCGCCTTGATCGGCCAGTTGTCGGAGAAGAAGGTTCGCTCCCCGTGTTTGTTGTTCGCGATGAGCAGGCCGGTTTCGGGAATCCCGCGGTAACTCACGGTGACCGCGCGCGTTTCACCGGCGCGACCCG
>JAGNNV010000363.1 GCA_017990495.1 Vicinamibacteria bacterium | reverse complement strand
CCTGGGTCGCGCCCCGGCCGTGGCCTCGGCCGACGACGCGCGTTTCCTCGCGGTGACCGAAGCGAGTGCCGCCATGGTGCTGGTGGTCGAAGACGATGTGATCCGCTACGCCAACCGCGCCGCGCGGGGGAGCGGCGGTGGCCGGCGGGGCGAACTCGTGGGCGCCCGCTTCTCGGACCTCGCCCACCCCGAGGCCAGGGCCGCCCTGCGGCAGCGGATGACCGGAGCCACGTCTTCGGCGCAGCTCACCGCCCAACGATTCGAACTGAAGCTCGACGGGACCGCGGGAGCGGAAACCTGGCTCGATCTCACCTTGAACCCCATCGAGCACGAAGGACGCAAGGCGCTTCTCGCCGTGGGCTTCGACATCACCGACCGCAAGCTCGCGGAGAGCGCGATGCGCGAGTCGGAACGACGGCTGCGCGACCTGATCGAGAACATCCAGCTCGTCTCCGTCCTGCTGGACGCGCGGGGCGACGTGACCTTCGCGAACGAATACGCGCTCGAACTCCTCGGACTTCAGGAGGAGGACGTGGTGGGGCGGAACTGGTTCGATCTGGTGATGCCCCTGGAGGCGCGGGAGGAAATGCAGGCGTCGTTCCTCGGGCGGCTGGCCGCGGGAAGCGCGCCCCACGAGGAATACGAGATCCTCACCGCGCGCGGCGAGCCGAGAGTGGTGTCGTGGAACTCCACGCTTCTGCACGATCCCGCGGGGGCGGTGTGCGGCCTGGCTTCGATCGGCGCCGACGTCACGGAGAGAAGGCGTGCGGAGAAACGCCTCCTCCACGACGCGCTGCATGATGCCCTCACCGGCCTGCCCAATCGCGCTCTGTTCATGGATCGCCTGCGCACCGCGATGGCCCGCTTGAAGCGTCGGCCCACCCACGTTTTCGCCGCTTTGTTCCTCGACCTCGACCGGTTCAAGGTGGTGAACGATTCTCTCGGTCACATGGCGGGCGACCAGTTCCTGGTTCAGATCGGGCGGGTGCTGCAATCGGTCCTGCGGGCCGAGCACACGGTGGCCCGACTGGGGGGCGACGAGTTCGCCATCCTGCTCGACGACCTCGACGACAAGGACGACGCGCGTCGGGTGGTAGAGCGCATCTTTCAGGCCCTGGAGACGCCGATCAAGGTGGCCGGGCAGGAGCTCTTCGCCACCGTCTCCATCGGCATCGCTTTCGCCGACCCTCAGTACGAGAGCGCCGAAGACATGTTGCGAGATGCCGACACCGCGATGTACCAGGCGAAGACCACGGGCAAGGCGCGGTTCCAGATCTTCGACGAGTCGATGCACCGCCGCGCGGTGGGCCTGCTCAAGCTCGAGCACTCCCTGCGCCGCGCCACCGACCGCAACGAGTTCATCCTGCACTACCAGCCCATCGTCTCGTTGGCCGACGAGCGCACCGCGGGCTTCGAAGCCCTGGTGCGCTGGAACCACCCCGAGCGCGGCATCGTCGGGCCCTACGAGTTCATCCACCTTGCCGAGGAGACGGGCCTTATCTTTCGCATCGGCGGCTGGACCCTGCGCGAGGCCTGCCGCTGGCTGACCGGACTCGATGGCCCGCTTCCCGACCATCTCTCCGTGAACGTCAACCTGTCGGGCCGCCAGTTCTCGCAGGGCGACTTGATCGAGGAGGTGCAGAAGGTGCTCTCCGAAACCGGTCTCGCCCCCGGCCGGCTGAAGCTCGAGATCACGGAGAGCGTGATCATGGAGAATCCGGAAATGGCGGTTGATCTGCTCAAGCGACTGAAGGCTCTCGGCACCCATCTGTGCATCGACGACTTCGGCACCGGCTATTCGTCGCTCAGCTATTTGCTCCGCTTCCCCGCCGACACTCTCAAGATCGACCGTTCGTTCGTGATCGCTCTGCCCAAAGGCGGGCGTGAACGCGACATCGTGGGCGCCATCATCTCGCTGGCCCGGAGCCTCGACATGGACGTGGTGGCCGAAGGAGTCGAGACGGTCGAGCAGCGTGACATCCTCAAGAGCCTCGGCTGCCGCTACGGCCAGGGTTATCTGTTCTCCCGTCCCCTCGACGCGGTTCACGCGCGCGCCTTCGGGTTGAAGTAGATGAAAGACGCGAAGCAGCGGAGGCGAGTGCCGGCGATGCTGATCGGCGGCCTGCTCACCCTCTGGGGCGTCGCCCCGATCGCCGCTCAGGACAAGGCTGATTCCGCGCAGATCGATCGCGTGGTGCGCGCGGCCTGCGACCGTGAGGTGGTTCTGCTGGGCGAGGACCCAAGTCACGGTGGCGGACGCACCCTCGCGGTGAAAGTCGTGCTCGTCGAGCGCCTGCTGACCGAGTGCGGCTTCGGCGCCGTCCTTTTCGAAAGCCAGTTCTACGACTTCCTCGACTTCGAGCGCGATCTCGCCGCGGGCCGAGCCACGAGAAAGGGACTGGCCGATGCCATCGGCGCCTTGTGGGCGAACGCGGTGGAGTTCCAGCCGCTCATCGACCTTCTGTATCAGCGCGCGGTGACGAAGAAGACTTTCACCGGCGGGATTGATCCCCAGGTCGGCGGGATCACGGGTTACTACTCTCAGCGCCGGCTGGGCGAGGATCTGGCTTCGGTTCTGGAAACCACCCGAGCCGCGGAGTGCGCGGCGGAGTTCAACCGGCATCACCTCTGGACCTACGACGCACTCCACCCGTTCGACGACGCGGCAAAGGACCGGCTGCGCGCCTGCATCGTGGACATCCGCGCGACCTTGACCCGCCTGGGCGGGCGGGCTCCCAAAGATCACGATGCGGTCGCGGCGTCGTACGCGCGCTACCTGGCCATGGCTCTCGATGGAGACGCGAACGCGCGCGATCTCGGTATGTTCGAGAACTTGCGGTTTCAGCGCGGTCGAAGACCCCGCGGAGAGAAGGTCATCGTCTGGACCGCCACCACTCATGCGGCGAAAGCGCGATGGCCGGGAGCCCCCTGGCAGCCGCTTGGAGCCCGGGTCCACGAGGCGTCACCGGGCCGCGCTCTCACCATCGGTTTCAGCGCTCTCGGTGGCTCGGTCGGCCGACCGGGCGGACGCGGCCCGGCCACGATTCTCGGCCCCGTCGAACCCGGCTCGTTTGAAGCGAAGGTGATGGAAGGCTTCGCCCGCGATCTTCGCTACGTGGCCCACGACGAGTTGAAGACGCTCGGGCGTGTGCCTGGCCGAGCCCTCGGCTACGCGAAGCCGCAGACCCTCGACTGGTCGGAGATCTTCGATGGCATCATCGTGCTGCGTGAGGAAGCCGCGACGGAACGCGTGCCCTGAAGGTTGTGACCGCCAGCCGCTAACCGGCCCGCGCGTCCAGCCACGCGGCCAGACGGGCGAAGACCGCGGCTTCGGTCTGCTTCGACGTGGCTGATGCGCCCCGCGGCGTCTTGAAGGAGTGATCGGCCGATTCGAATAGCGCGAGTTCGGCGAGCGCCCCCAGTCGCGCCACGGTGGTCGTCAGCAAATCGAGTCGGGCGAATTCGTCGCGGGTGCCTTGAAGGAACAACATCGGAGCGGTGATGGCGCCCAAGTGCGCGTCGCGAAGCTGGTCTTCCTTCCCCGGGGGATGGAGCGGGTAGGCGAGGAAGGCCAGGCCGTCGCAGGCGAGACCGTGGGCCGCGGCCTGCGAGGCCATGCGCCCACCCATCGACCGGCCGCCGATGACAACCTTCGAAGCGCC
>JAGNNV010000003.1:38392-50789 GCA_017990495.1 Vicinamibacteria bacterium | reverse complement strand
GTGCTTCCGGACACCGCGGCCAATCCCGACGTGCCGCCGTTCTTCGCCAGGCACGTCAGGAGCCCGCATAGCGTGGTCACCGCGCACCTGATCGACGAAGCGGGCCAGCCGACGATCGCGGCTCGTGACGAGATCCTCGCCTTCTTTGCCCTGCACCTGCGAAGGTAGCCCGGCCCCGCGCCGCAGAAGAATGGAGAACATATGGAATCGAAGACCTTTGACTATGGCGACACCCGCATGCTGCTCGCGCGAACCCCCACCACCATCCGCGCACTCGTTGACGGACTTCCCGACCATTGGCTCGACGCCGACGAGGGCTCCGGTACCTGGAGCCCGCGCCAGGTGGTCGGCCACCTGATCCTCGGCGAACGAGGCAATTGGATGCCGCGTCTCGACTGGATCCTGCACCACGGAGCCGGGCGGGCCTTCGAGTCGTTCAACCAGGCGGAGACGCACGAATCCGGCTCGCGCGCCGAGATCGGTTCGCTGCTCGCCGAATTCGAATCACTCCGCGCCACGAACCTCGCGAAACTCGACGACAAACGCCTCACCCCCGCCGAGCTCGATCGGCCGGGGCTTCATCCTGCTTTGGGTGCGGTCACGCTCCGGCAGCTCCTCGCCACCTGGGCCGTCCACGACTACGACCACGTCGTACAGATTTCGCGCGTGATTGCGAAACGTTATACGGACGACGTCGGCCCCTGGCGGACGTTTCTCAACGTCCTCGGCGATCGCTCGGCGCGGGCGAGCTGACCTCGGCCCGTCGGTGTGCGGTGGAACCGGCCGCGATAGGTAGTGGGACTCACTTTCACTCCCGTCCGGAAGTGATGTCGGAAAACCGCGGCCGAACCGAATCCCGCCTCCTGCGCCACTTCCTCGATGGAGAGGGTTGTGGTCTCGAGAAGATCCTTGGCGCGCCTCAAGCGCAGCCCGGTGATCCACTGCAAGGGGCTGACGCCGGTGGTCGCGGTAAACCGACGCGACAGCGTCCGCTTGCTCGTGTGCGCCGCTCGGGCGAGATCGGCCACGGTGATGGACCCCTGTAGCCGTCCGTGCGCCCAATGCAGCAACTTCGACAACCACGGGTGCGCGGCTTCGCCAATGGGCTTGTCGATGTACTGCGCCTGGCCACCTTCGCGATGGGGCGGGATGACGGCGCGACGCGCGACCGCGTTCGCGACAATCGCGCCAAAGTCCTTGCGAATGATGTGCAGGCACAAGTCGATGCCCGCGGCGCTTCCAGCGGAAGTGAGGATGTCGCCTTCGTCGAGGTACAGCACATCGGGTTCGATGCGGACCAACGGGAAGGCGCTCGCCATCGCGTCCACGAAGCTCCAGTGGGTGGTGGCGCGTCGGCCCTTCAGAAGACCCGTGGCGGCCAGGACGAACGACCCCACACAAAGCGAAACCAGACGCGCGCCACGTTCATGGGCCTTGATGAGCGCACGAACGAGCTGGGGCGGCGGCGGTGCGATCGGCTTGGGCCACCCGGGGATGATGATCGTGTCGGCACGCTGCAGCTCACTCAAGCCGTGCGTCGGCACGATGGTGATGCCGCCAATCGCGCGAACGGGCCGCTTGTCGATGCCGCACACGGAAAACTGGTACCACTGCCTCAGCTCGGGCCGAGGAAGCCCAAACATTTCCACCACGATCCCGAACTCGAAGGTGCAAAGACCCTCGTAGGCCAGCGCGACAACGCGGTGCGGCGCAGGCGAGCGGGTGAGGGTTCCGGCGCGTGGCACGATATTGACGATACTTATCATTCAGGCCACCGTCAACGGTTGGGGTCGGCGGCACTTCCCCAACCCTAGGGACCCTTACGCGTTGGGACGGACCAGGCTGCTTCCGCAGCCGTCGAGTCCAATCGACGACGACTTCGTCCGTTCGGAAGACGGCGTCGGGATACGTACTGGGCCCGGACACCCTCGCACGTAGACTTTTCGGCTTGACGACCAGGCCTACTTCAGAGTCTTCAGCCGACGTTCCGCCAGAGCCTTCACAGAAGTCGCTCGATTCTCGATCGACCGGGGTTCGGGGACCTTTGCGTACGATTCCCGCGCGATGTCGTTGAGTTGGTAGGCCTCGGCCATCCGACCGATCACGTAGTGGTCTTCCGGGCGCGGATCGTCTCCGCCATCGATCTCCATCGAGCGCCAGACCAGCTCCAGAGCTTGACGCGTCGAGCCTCCCTCGGCATAGAGAGTGGCCAGGGTGTTGAGCAGGCCCGGATCGGCGGACCGTGTCTGATCAACGGCGCGGCGCGCCCAATCGAGGAGAGTATCGAGGGGCTCACCCGTGAACAAGCCCTCCCAGGCGAGATTGTTGTAGTCCATGGGGGCGGCGAACTCGGTCGCGATGAGCTGCTTGTAGGCGGCGGTCGCGGCGGCGACGTCACCGCGATGCTCGGCCACGCTCGCGAGCAGGCGTAGACCCCAACCATCGGCTGGACGGTCTCGAATCCAGGCCCTGACCAGGGCCTCAGCGCGAGCGGGTTCGTTGGCGAGCAGGGCAACCATCGTTCGCGCGGCGAAGCCGGCGAGGGATGCCGGATATCGGCCGGCCAGATCGGCAAGCAGGACGTCGGCTTCCTTGAGACGGCGCTCCTCCATCAACGCTCCCAAGACACCTCGCTGGAGAGCCACGGAGGGCGCGCTCTTGAGGGCCGGCTCGAGAATCTGGAGCGCTTGTTGTGGCAGATCTCCTGCGATGAGGACCGCGGCGGCGAGCCGGGCCTGGGCCTCGGTCCGCGGCAGTTCCTGGCCCCACAAGACCTGGATCAGCGGTTGCCCGAGAGGGTCGGCGCCGGCATCGGGCCCGGTGGTTTCGCGCGACCAGTCGAGCCATTGAGCCGCGCCGTCGATGTCCTTGCGATCCAGCCGGCCCAAGACTTCGAGGCCCGCGCCCGTGAGGGCATGACCAGCCGTGATCACGCGAAGCCCCGAGGTTCCCGAGCGAATGAGAAACGACTGTGTCTGCGCCGGCTCCACAGCCTTCATCCGCACTCGAAAGCCGGTTCTCTCGTTGCCCTCAAGGAAGAACTCGCTGAGGGACAGGAACAGGTCGAGGGCAACGTCCGTGTCCGTGTGGAAGGCCCGCACCGCGCTGCCCAGGCGGCGTGAAGCGCGCTCGAGGGAGTCGTTTGTCTCGTCGTCGGTCTCCGCGACCTGCGGCCGGGCCGGTGCCAGGGCCGCTGGGTCGATCAACGCCAGCAATCCCGCGTGATCCCGTCGGGCCGCGCGCCGCACGTATTCCTGGGCGAGACCAACGGGGTCGGTCACCGGTCGCGCCGCGCCGTCGTGCCGGGCAATCCGCTTCTGCAGTGCCGCACGCGAGAGAATCCCGGTGGAGTTGGGGCTGCCTTTGGCCGCCTCCGTGTTGAGCTGGCTGGCGAGGTCCCATCGCCGCAGGGCCGGAAGGTTTTGCGCCGCCGCTTCTATTGCGGGCCGCCGCTCGGTCAGTGAGGGCGCGACTTCGCCGGCCTTCGCGAGCGCGGCCGCGAAACCGTCACGCAGAGCGGCTGCGGTGATGAGCCAGGCATTCCGGACCAGAGTGGACGGGGTTCGCGAGAGCTCCTTCTCCGCCGCTTTGTAGTCACCCGCGAATACGTAGGCGATGCCCAGGTTGTCGATGGTGAGCCGCTCCTTGATGGGCTCGTAGATCGCGATCGCTTCCTTCAGCCGAGCCGGATTCCTGTATCGGCGTCCGGAGATCTCGTGCTCCAGAAGAATGGCGAGATCTGTCTTGTAGTCGTCTCGGTCCCCACTGATTTCAATCGACTTGCGATGTGCGGCCTCGGCTCCGCTCAGATCCGACCCGGGAGCGAACCGCCGGCCAAACAGATCGTGCTGGAGGATCCAGCCGAGGGCCGCATGGGCCTCGGACTCTTGAGGCGCCTCGCTGACCGCGCGGCGGGCCGCAACCCGCGCCGCTTCCCCGAAACCCGCGGCCAGCAGCGCACGGGCGTAGCGAGCCCGCGTGTGACCATCGGCCGACTCGGTCAGATTCCTGCGAAACCCCGCGATGGCCTCGGGAAGGTTGCCCTCTTCCAGAGCCGCCTCAGCCGGATGTTTCATCCGAATGAGAATCGCGTCCTCCGCCTTCAGTGCCCGCAACGCCTTTCGCGTGGCGTCGAAGTCTCCGGCCGAGATTCTTCGGGGTCCCGAATCAAGGAGAAACGTACCCTGAATCGAGCCGTCGGGCGCGACCTTGAAGTCGGTCTTGAGCGTGGCCGTTCCGAGCTTGCGTTCGGCTGATGGAGGGAGAGCCGTGGGCACGAATCCGCGCGGAGGCTGAATTCGATAGCGCCACTCGTAAGTGAACGGTTCCCAGAACAGATACTCGAGCTCGCGCGCGGGTTCTGTCTGACCGGCCGGGGCGTCGCCCGCGATCGAGTCAGCAAACGGGGCGACGAACGTAGAGGGTCGCACGGCGACCACGGCCTCGGAGGTGTCGACGGCGCCGCGACGGGCCCCCTTGACCTTCATCTGAAACGTGCGTGTAGAGACCGCGGTTGACGGCGGGGCCGCCTCGACACTCACGTCCTTCGACAGGTACTCGCGTTCGGCATAGTTCTTCAGGCTGGCGAGATCCTCGGGTTTCGTGTCCGTCGTGTATGAGGGGTGCTGCGCGGTCGATCCGCCGAAATACTCGCTCCTCTCCGTGACCGTGGCCGAGCCGTGGCTCGGAAGCTCGAAGATCCTCGTCTCGACGACCCGATTGTCCGTCGAGCGGGTTTCGCTCGTCCGGACAAGGCCGGTTGTGCGGGGGTCCGCGATCAAGGCCATGCGGCCCTGGTCCGGCACCGGGAGCATGTCGATACGTGGCTCATCGACGGTGGAATCGATCCAGATCAGGCGGTCCGCGTCACGAAGCGCGACGATGGCGTGGTTGAAGTCACCAAGCCCCGGCCCCTGGGGATCCGTTTCGTAGCTCCAGTCCGTTCGAAGGAGCGCCACACTGGCACTCAGTCCGAGCGCACGGAATGCGGCCACCAGAATCGACGCCTGATCCTTGCAGTCGCCATAGCGACGTTCGAGGACCTGCGCCGGGGTCCAGGGAACAATCGATGCTTGCCCGAACTCGATTCCCGAGTAACGCACGAGGTCTTTGAGATTCTTCAGGACCACGCGCGCCGCATCCTGGGCGGTGACGCCTTTCGACAGGCCCCGGGTCAGATCGGAGACGTCGGCGCCCGCGATTCTCTCGTCGATGATCCTGGAGTATCGCGACGCGACATCCTGCCAGGACTCGCCGGTGGCGACCAGATAGTGCGCTCCAAACGCCACATCGGGAGGCGCGCCGACGGTTGACGGCAGCTCACGTTCCGCGTTCTCGATGCGGACCGTGGTTTCGATTTCACCGCTCGCATTCGTCGTCGTTGTTACCGGAGGTGCGCCTTCACGGGGTTCAACACGGGCCGGCCGGCCCGCGGGCGAGACGACGATGAGACGCCGGTCAAGCACCGGGAAACCCGAATACGCCCGGTGTCGGTAGACCGAACCGCCCTCGAAGAACGCCTGGTTGTCGGCAACCTCGATCTCCTGCTCCACCACCGCTCCGGCCGTGATTCCTGGCAGAGGTCCCCGAAGGACACGACGATCGGAATAGATCCGGTCCCCATCCGCTGCCGCCGGTTCTTCCGCGATCGTCTTGAGATCCAGCGTGTGCACTTTGAGATCAGGGCTGATCACCCTGGCGCGAATCAGCGGGCGGGACTGGTGCCAGGGCGCGAAGGATGCCGACACCTCGCCCCAGGCCTCGGCCAGTTCTGCCGTCCTGGGGATGAACACGGTGCGGTAGCGATAGGTACGGCGGCCTTGTGCGTCAAAACTGTACCGGGTCTCTTCAAAGAGAACGGTCAGGTCCGAGTCTTTGCTGGCCAGTCGCAATGCCTCTGACCGGAGCCGGGCGGGATCTCCAGTGAAGAAAGGCGGATCCCATGAGAAGACCGACGCCGGAGCCCAAAGAACACACGTGAAGAGGACGAACACCCGCACCTTGCTCATGGCTGAATGTTGCCACGAATCGGGATCGACGCCCGATTGTCGCCTCCGGATGGCTGGCTCAGGACTACCGCCAATTCAACCCAAGTGACCGGGCTTGGGAACCTCGACATTTTCTGGCTGAAGGACGAGGCGCTCGAGGAGAGTCCGAATCTGCCGGCACCCGAGGTGATCGCCGCGGACATCACCGCGGATCTTTAGGCTGCCCTCGAACAGTTCGCAGCCGTCGCGCAGGCCCTTTTGTCGTTACCCCTCAAACACGCTTCTTCGGTGCCCGTTACGCTTCGCCTCGTACATGGCCGCGTCGGCCCGGCCGATCAGGCCATCCGCATCGTCGCCGTGTTCGGGATACAGGCTGATGCCGACACTGCCGGTGAGGCGGAAGGAGTGCTCGCCCGCAAGGGCGGAAGCATCAAGCGCCGCGATCACTTTGTCCGCGACAAGCACCGCGTCGGTGACCTCCGCGATCTCTGAGAGAAGGATGAGGAACTCGTCGCCGCCGTAACGGCTGACCGTGTCCGCCTCCCGGACCGAAGAGCGCAGGCAAAGAGCGGTGATCTTCAGGGCCTCATCGCCCGCGGCGTGGCCCAGGGTGTCGTTGATGCTCTTGAAGTTGTCGAGGTCGAGAAACAGCAAAGCCAGGCGGGTTCCGTCGCGCTTGGCATAGGCGATCGCCGTGACCAGTCGATCCAGAAGCACGGTGCGATTGGGCAGCTCGGTGAGCGTATCGATCTCGGCGGCGCGGGAGACCTCCTTGAGCGCTTCTTCACAGCTCGACGCCGCGGCCTGGGCCCGATGGGCGGCGGCCACAAGCTGCGCGTTCGCTTCCAGAAGGGCGGCGTTTCGCGCATCGATCAGTTCCCCCCGGGCCTCCTCGACCTCGTGCTGGATCTGTTCGAGGTCCGCGCGCGCGGCGGTGGTCTCCTCCCGCACTTCGGTGAGTTCTTCCTGAAGGGCCGCCACCTTCCGGCCATCCTTGGACGGTTCAGACTCGTTCATGGTGAGTCTCGAGTTTGCAGGGATCGACCCGCCCCCTTCCGTGCGGCACCGAACCGAAGAAGGCGGCGAAAACACCGGCTCGGGTGCGCCACCGTACATACGATTCTCAACACGCCCACTAGTCTCGACTGGTCACCAACGCCAAGGTCGCCCTAGGCCCGCCCCACGGTGGCGCCCGTCCACGGAAGTGAACAATGAGAGTCTCGGTCTACAAAGCGCTCGCCCACTCAAGCTTCTGGCTCGCCACGCTGGTCATGGCGGTCATGGGCTGGACGTTGTACGTCGCCGGTGTTCGCGAAGCCGAGTTCGCCGAACAGGTGGGCCACACGCAGGACGTGCGCGCGCAGGTGTCGAAGGTCAGCGAGCTCGCCCGGCGCGCGGAAGAGGCTCAGCGGGGCTACCTGCTCTCCGGCAGTTTGGGCTTTGTCTCCCAGCGTGAGGAAGCGTTCCAGGGAATAAGCGAGGCCCTCGCCGAGGTGCGCAAGCTCACGCTTTTCAGCCGGAGCCAGCAGCTTCGGGTGTCTCAACTGGAGAAGTTGATCGCCATGCGCGTGGCGCGCATACCGTTCGACGCCCGCATGCGGCGTGCGGTGGGCGACGAGGCGAACGCGAAGATCCGCGAGCTGATCAACGAGCTGAGGCGGGAGGAACTGCGCCTGCAGAGGGAGTATCGGGACGCGGCCGAGGATCGCCACGCGCTCGAGAACCGCGCGCTGGTCTCGGGGGTCGGTTTCGGACTGATCGTCCTGGTGCCTGGGTACCTCGCCTTCGTTGTGCAGACGCGAGCACGGCGACAGACAGAGAACATGCTGCGGGTGATGGCGGACAGCCTGCCCGGCGCCATGTATCAGTTGAAACACAATCCGAAAGGCAACCCGCGCCTCACCTTCATGGGCGCCGGCATCACCAGGGTCTGCGGCCTCGACGCGGCTGGCGTCGATGGTGGCCTGCCCGACTGGGCGGCGATGGTCGACCACATCGACGAACGGGACCGCGCCGAATTCACCTCAGCCATGGCGAAGGCCATGCGCTCACTCGAGGCCTTCCGCTTGAGCTACCGGGTCCGGCACCACGACGGCACCTCGCGCAGCCTGCATCACGAGGCCTCTTTGCTGAAGCAGACGGACGGCGCGGTCTTGCAGAACGGATACATCGCGGACAACACCGAACAGAAACGGCTGGAGGACGCCTTGCAGGACGCGAAGGAGGCGGCCGATGCCGCGAACCGGGCCAAAGGGACATTTCTCGCCACCATGAGCCACGAAATCCGCACTCCGATGAACGGAGTGCTGGGCATGCTCGAACTGCTCAGTCTGACCAAGCTGGACGGCGATCAACGCTCCACCCTGGGCATCGTTCGCGAGTCGGGCAAGTCGCTCCTGCGGATCATCGACGACATTCTCGACTTCTCCAAGATCGAGGCGGGCAAACTCGAGGTGCGTCCGGAGACCGCGTCGATCGCAGACGTCCTCGAAGGCGTTCGCAGCATCTATGAGGGCAGCGCCAGCAGCAAGGGCGTGTCGTTGCGGGCGGTCGCCGACCCGCTGATCAGCCCGGCGCTTTGGGTCGATCCGCTTCGCCTGCGGCAGATCCTGAACAACTTCGTCAGCAACGCGCTGAAGTTCACCGCGCGCGGCGGCGCGATTGAAATCAGGGCGGAACTGGTCGAACGGGCGGGAGACGAGGATCGCGTTCGTCTCTCGGTGAAAGACACGGGCGTCGGGATATCGCTCGAGGATCAGCGCCACCTCTTTGAGCCCTTCTCCCAGGTCGCGGGTGAGGGACAGCGGGGCCGCGGCGCAGGCACGGGGCTCGGCCTCACCATCTGTCGTCGCCTCGCTTCGATGATGGGAGGAGCGGTCGAGATGCTGAGTGAGCCCGGCGTCGGGACCACGATCACCCTGTCCTTGTCGCTGAAAGTCGCCGACCCCGCCGGCCTGAAGCGCATCGATCCCGCCTTCGAACGCGAGCGAGTGAGCAGCAGCGCGCGGCTCCGAAGGCTTCCCCCCACCACCGAAGAGGCCGAGCGCGAGGGGACGCTGGTTCTCGTTGTCGATGACCACCCCACCAACCGCATGCTTCTGGCGCGGCAGATCCTGGCTCTGGGCTACGCCGCGGAGAGCGCGGAGAACGGGGTCGCGGGTCTGAAGGAATGGACGTCCGGCCGCTTTGGCCTCGTCGTCACCGACTGCAACATGCCGGAGATGGACGGCTACGAGATGACCCGCGCCATCAGGCGGCTCGAAGCGGTGAACGGGACCAAACGCACGCCGATCATCGCCTGCACCGCGAACGCTTTGGGCGGGGAGGCCGAGATCTGTTTCGCCGCGGGCATGGACGACTACCTCGTCAAACCGGTCGAGCTGGCCCAGATGCTCGAGAAGCTGAATCAATGGCTGCCCATCCCAGGAGAGAACACCATGCCCGAACCCCATATCTCGCCGTTTCACGAAGCGGTGAGCGCCCCGCCGGTCGACCGCACCGTGCTTGCCCGGATCTCGGGCGGCGACCCTTCAACGGAACGCGACATCCTCGCCGATTTCCGGAGAGTCAACGATGAAGACGCGGCCGCCCTGGACCGCGCGGTGGCCGCGACCGATGGCGCGCAGGTCACGCACTCCGCGCATCGGATGCTCGGCGCCAGCCGGATGGTCGGAGCCCCCGCGTTCGCCAGCGTGTGCGAAACGATCGAGCACGCGAGCCGCGAGGGCGACTGGACCAGGATCACAGCCAGCATGGCGCCGTTCCATCTGGAATGGAACCGCCTCAATACCTACCTCGACACCGCTTGAAAGGCAGGCCCTCTCATCTCTGGTCAAGTGGAAGGAGGCAGCGTGGCGCTTCGTGAACTCACGTTCCTCGTGGTCGAGGATCACGAGCTGCAGCGCGAGGGCCTCGTGGGCACGCTCGAGCGACTCGGCGCCCGAGCGGTGCACGCCGCCGCCGATGGCGGAAGGGCTCTCGCCATCCTCGAGTCGGCGAACCCTTCGGTCGACGTGGTGATCAGCGATCTGGACATGCCGGGTATGGACGGCATGGAGTTCCTCCGGCGGGTGGGCGAAGCGGGAGCCGGCACGTCCGTGATCATCGCGAGCGCCCTCGAGTCGAGGCTCGTGGCTTCGATCGCCACCATGTCCGAGGCCTACGGCATCGCGCTTCTGGGTGTCCTCGAGAAACCGCTCACGCCCGAGAAGCTCCTCGCGACCATCGCCCTTCATAGTGTCGCTGCGCCGATGGCTGAGGCCAGCCCGGGGCCGAGGCTTTCCCTCGAGGAGATCGAGCAGGGACTTCGAGATGATGAGTTCGAACCGTTCTATCAGCCCAAGGTGGAGCTCGCGACCGGTCGGATCACGGGATTCGAGGCGCTGGCGCGATGGCGGCATGGGCGTCTCGGCCTGTTGCCGCCGGACGCCTTCATCAGGAAACTCGAGGAGGCCGGGCGCATCGACGAATTGATGTGGGTCATGCTGCGGAAAGCCGCCACCGCGTGTCGGACCTGGCTCGTCAACGGGCTCGAGGCCACGGTCGCGGTGAACATCTCACCAACATCTCTAGGCGACGTGCGCATGGCCGAGCGGGTCACCGCGCTGCTGCACTGGCAGGCGCTTGAACCTAGGAGCATGGTTCTGGAGGTCACCGAATCGGCGGCCGCCACCCATGTGGGCGCGGCCCTCGAGAATCTGGCTCGGCTGCGAGTGAAGGGGTTCGGTCTCTCGATCGACGACTACGGAACCGGCTATTCCTCGATGCAGCAACTCACCCGCGTCGCGTTCACCGAACTCAAGATCGACCAGTCGTTCGTTCTGAAGGCGGCCACCCATCGTTCCGCGCTCGTCATCCTCGAGTCGAGTCTTCGAATGGCGCGGAAGCTGAAGATCGCGTCGGTGGCGGAGGGCGTTGAAACCCGCGCGGCCTTCGACCTGCTTCGGTCGCTCCAATGCGATATGGCGCAGGGCTACTTCATCGCCCGGCCCATGGAAGCCTCGGCCGTGCTTTCCTGGGCTCGGGAATGGAAGCAACCCGATGACGACCATGAACTCTTCGCGACCAACTCGAGGCGAAGAACCCTCGCGAAGCGCCTGACGCCGCCTGAATAACGCGGATCAGCGCGGCCCTGGCTGCGACGGCCCGGCGTCTTTCGGATACTTCTGCAGCATCCCCTCTTCCATCATCAGCTTCTCGATGGCGTCGATGTCCATGGGCACGAAGTCGGAGGCGATCTCTTTCCCCGTGGCGGTGATGATGATGAGGTCCTCGAGGCGGATGTAGATCTTCTCCTCCGGGACAGTCAAGGCCGGCTCGATGGTGAAGACCATCCCCGGGCGCAAGGGCCCCCGGTCGGATCCGACATCATGGGTGGCCATGCCGACCCAATGACCGAGGCTCGCTCCCGGACGGCCGGCGGAGGCCTGATAGCGCTCCACAAATGCCTTCGCGGCGTTCGCATAGCTGGGCTTGGAGAACTTCGAAGCGGCAAGATGCGCCTCCATCTCCTTCACGGCTTCCTGCAGGATCACCTGCGCGGTGACGCCGGGCCTGATCGCCTTCAGCACCGCTTTGTAGCAGCTCAGGTAGAAGCCATAAAGCTCGCGCTGGACCGGGCTGAACCGGCCGTTCACCGGCATCATGCGCGTGACATCGCTCATGTAGTAGCCCACGTCCGGGGCGAAGTCCATGAGCAGAAAGTCGCCGTCCAGCATCTGCCGCTTGCCCGCGTTGTAGTGCGGATACCACGCGTTGCGAGCGCTGGCGATGAGCGAGTAGTACGCCTCTCCCTGAGCGCCATTGCGGTAGTAGATGTACTTGGCCATCGCGTCCAGTTCGTGTTCGTGGAGGCCGGGCGCGGTCGAACGCATCGCCTCCATCAGGGCCAGTCCGGACAGCCGCGTGGCCTTCCGGATCAAGGTCAGCTCGCGCGGACTCTTGATCAATCGCAACTGGTCGAGGGTGGGGGTCAGGTCCTTGATCTCGAACTGCGGAAAACGTCCGCGCAGGGACTGGATGAGCGCGCCCTCACGGGAGGGGCGTCCGTCGAACGGGTCGGCCGCGTAGTCGCCGATGACCCGCACGGCCAGATCCCGGCTCATGGCGAAGCCCTCGGCTGGACTGAACGGTGTGAACAGCGATCGCCCGCTGTTGCGCGCGGCCCGCGCCAGGTGCTCGTTGAGAAGGTCGATGCCGAAGACCGCGTCCACTCCGCTCAATTTGATGATCTCGGCGGCGTCTTCGGGCGAGAGCATCTTCCCCTCGCTCCGCTCGCGGCCCTCGTTGCGGTGCGGCAGGTAGAGGGAGGTGCGCTTGCTGCCTCCATCGATGAGGAGATACGCGTGCGGAACCTCGATCCCGGAGAGGTAGTAGAACTCGTTCGACTGGCGGAAGCGCGTGTAGCCCGG
>JAGNNV010000003.1:0-38292 GCA_017990495.1 Vicinamibacteria bacterium | reverse complement strand
AGAGTACGAGCTTCCTGAGGCTCGGTGTCGCGGGTTCGACGCTGAGCGCAGCGAAGCGCCCGATTCAGCGTTCAGCCGAAGGCTGAAGTGTGAATCGAAACCCCTCCTCCCCCGGTGCCCGCCGTTGACGCACCCAAGCGCGACGACCTAAGATGTTTACTGCTACATGGCCCGAGCGGGCGTAGCTCAGTTGGTAGAGTACGAGCTTCCCAAGCTCGGTGTCGCGGGTTCGAACCCCGTCGCCCGCTCCATCACCCCTCAGTCCCGGAGAGAACATGGGCCTTTTTGGCAAATCCGATCCCAAACCTGCAGCTGCGCCCGCGCCCGCGGCGCCCACGGCAACCGCACCTCCTCCTCCCCCGCCCAAGCCCACCGCGAAGAGCACGGTGATGGGCGAGAAAACGCGCTTCGTCGGCAAGATCGACACCGATGAACCGTTGTTGATCCAGGGACCGGTGGAAGGGGAGATCAAGTCTTCGAGCGAGGTCGAGGTGGGCGAAACCGGCGTGGTCAAAGCCAACATTTCCGCCAAGTCCATCGTGATTTCGGGCCGGGTGACGGGTGACTGCACCGCGTCCGATCGCCTGGAAATACGCGCGGCCGGAACGCTCACGGGCAGCATCAAGGCCGCCCGTATCGCCATCGCCGATGGCGCCGCGTTCAAGGGCACCAGCCAGATGGGCCCGGCCGCCCGCTCCTGAGTGCGGACCGGGGGCGCAGCCTCGCTATACTGAGGCTTGTTCCCAATGTCAGCAGCGAAATCCCCGTCCATGGTTCAAGATGAAGCAGAGTCGGTCATTCCGACTCCCGCCGACTCCACGTCCGAAAATCCCGCTCCGGCCAAGGATCCCGTCACGATCCTCGAAGAGGAGGTTGCCGGCCTCAAAGACCAGCTCCTGCGCCGACGAGCCGAGTTCGACAACTACCGTCGCCGGGTCGAGCGCGACCAGCGTGCGGCCAGCGACGACGCGGTGATCTCGCTCCTCTCCGATCTCCTTCCCTCGCTCGACGCCCTCGAAAAGGCGCTGCTTGCCCAGGGATCGCTCGATGAGATCCGCGCCGGCGTCGAGATCACTCTGAAGGACGTCAACACCACTCTGGGTGCTCGTGGCGTCCGTCAGGAAGACCCCACCGGGGAGAAGTTCGATCCGCTTCGCCACCAGGCCCTGTCCTACGAGCCGGTGCCCGGGGCCGAGGACGGCACCGTCGCGATCTGCTACCGCAAGGGCTACATGCTGGGCGACCGCCTGGTCCGCCCCGCGCTGGTCAAGGTCGCGCAGCAGGCCACCGAGGAAAGCGATACCAACGTGCCGGTTTCCCACTAGGAGAGATCATGGGACGAATCATCGGCATCGACCTCGGCACCACCAACTCCTGCGTGGCCGTTATCGAGAACGGCCAGCCCTCCGTCATCCCCAACTCTGAAGGCGCCCGCACCACGCCCTCGGTCATCGCCTTCACGGCCAAGGGCGACCGCCTGGTCGGACAGATCGCCAAACGTCAGGCCATCACCAATCCCACCAACACCCTTTATGCGGTGAAGCGCCTCATCGGACGCAAGTTCAACTCGCCCGAGGTGGAGCACGCCCGCAAGTTCGCGCCCTTCGAGGTGGCCGAAGCCCCCAACGGCGACGCCCACATCCGCGCCGGCGACCGGCTCTACGCCCCGCCCGAGATTTCGGCCCTGGTCCTGCAGAAACTCAAACAGGGCGCCGAGGAGTATCTGGGCGAGACGGTCGACGAAGCCATCATCACCGTCCCCGCCTATTTCAACGACCCCCAGCGGCAGGCCACCAAAGACGCGGGCATGATCGCGGGCCTCAAAGTGGGCCGGATCCTGAACGAGCCGACGGCGGCCGCACTCGCCTACGGCCTCGGCGGCAAGGGGCAGAAGAACCAATACGTCGCGGTCTACGACTTGGGCGGCGGCACCTTCGACATCTCGATCCTCGAAGTCAGCGATGGCGTGATGCAGGTCCGGGCCACCGGCGGCGACACCTTCCTGGGCGGTGAGGATTTCGACCAGAGAATCATCGACTTCCTCGTCGAGGACTTCCTCAAATCCACCGGCATCGAGCTCAGCCAGGACCGCATGGCCCGCCAGCGTCTCAAGGAAGCGGCGGAGAAGGCCAAGTGCGATCTCTCCACCGCGGAATCCACCGAGATCGTCCTGCCGTTCATCTCCGCCGACGCCTCCGGTCCCAAACATCTCTCCACCACCCTGACCCGTCAGCAGTACGAGGCGATGACGCAAGACCTGCTCTCCCGCACCGAGGAGCCCTGCAAACGCTGCCTGGCCGACGCGGGCCTCAAGCCCGAGCAGATCGACGATGTCCTGCTCGTGGGTGGGCAGACCCGCGCTCCTCAGGTTGTGGAGATCGTCCAGCGCGTCTTCGGCCGCAAACCGAACCGCACGATCAACCCCGACGAGTGCGTGGCCATGGGCGCCGCCATCCAGACCGGCATCATGGAGGGCGAGGTGAAAAGCCTGGTCCTGCTCGACGTCACCCCCTACACCCTCGGCATCGAGACCATGAACGGGACTTTCACCCCGATCATCGACCGCAATTCGGCCATTCCCACCCGCCGCAGCCGGATCTTCACCACCGTCACCGACAACCAGACGAGCGTTGAGCTGCACGTGTTGCAGGGTGAAAGCGACATGTCGGCCTACAACCGGTCGCTCGCCCGTTTCGACCTCACCAACATCCCTCCCTCGCCCCGCGGTCTGCCTCAGATCGAAGTCGGATTCGAGATCGACTCCGACGGCATCGTCTCGGTCTCCGCTCTCGATCAGGCCACCGGCCGGTCGCAGTCGCTGGTGATCCATCCCGCGAGCGGCATCAACGAGCGCGATCTCGAGCGGCTGGTCGGCGAAACGAAGATGCGCCAGGTCAACGACAAGGAAGTGAAGGAGAAGGAGAAACTTCTCCAGCAGGTGAGCGGCCTGGTCGCGAACTCGCAGCGCACCCTCACCCTCCTCGAGCGCAAACTCTCGGCCGAGGAAAAGACGCGGATCCAGACCGCGATCATGGAGACCCAGCGTCTCAAGATCGACGACACCGTTTCCATCCTTCAGCGCAGCCTGCGAGAGATGGAAGAGGTCGCACAGATCCTGTCCTCGGCGATGCTCCGCGCCTAGCTGGCCCTTGTTCTCCCCCGCCTCCAACCGGGGGCGGGCCCGGCTCCCGCTTTATCCACGAAGGTCCATCCAATCCCCTAAACCATGGCTCGCGATTACTACGAAATTCTCGAGGTCTCGAGAACGAGCACCGATCAGGAGATCAAATCCGCCTACCGCAAGGTCGCGATGAAGTTCCATCCCGACCGCAACCCGGGGGACAAGGCGGCCGAGGACAAGTTCAAGGAAGCGGCCGAGGCCTACAGCGTTCTCTCCGACGCGGAGAAGCGCAAGCGTTACGACGCCTATGGCCACGCCGGGGTTTCGGGATCAGCGGGCGGAGGCGGCTTCGATCCGTCGCAGTTCACCGACTTTTCCGACATCCTCGGCGACTTCTTCGGCCTGGGCGACCCGAACCGGCGGCGCGGCGGCGGTGGAGCGCGGCGCGGGGCCGACCTGCGCTACACCATCGAGATCGACTTCGAAGAGGGCCTCTTCGGCGCGACCAAGACCATCAGGGTGCCCCGGCACGAGCGCTGCGAGACCTGCTCAGGCTCGGGTGCGGCCGCGGGCAGCAAGCCCACCACCTGCGGCACGTGCAACGGCACCGGCCAGATCGCCTTCCAGCAGGGCTTCTTCACCGTGGCGCGAACCTGCGGACGCTGCCGCGGCTCGGGCAAGATCATCGCCTCGCCCTGCCGCGACTGCCGCGGCGAGGGCCTCGTGGCCAAAGAGCGCGACATCTCGATCAAGATCCCCGCGGGTGTCGACACCGGGTCGCAGCTCCGCGTTTCCGGCGAAGGCGAGCCCGGCATGAGTTCAGCCCCGCCCGGCGACCTCTACGTCGTCCTGCGCGTGCGCGATCACAAGGATGGTTTCTTCAAGCGCGACGGCACCGCCCTGGTCTGCGAGATCCCCATCAGTTTCGTTCAGGCCATCCTGGGCGACCAGGTCGAGATCCCCATGCCCGACGGCACAAGGGCCAAGGTCACGGTGCCGGAAGGCGCGCAGCCGGGTTCAGTGCTTCGTCTGCGCGGACAAGGCGCGCCCGAACTCGGCGGCCGGGGACGCGGCGACCTCTACGTCCAGATCAAGGTGGTCATCCCGAAGAAGATTGGCGGCGAGGAACGCAAGCTCCTCGAGAAGCTCGGCAAGACCATGAGTGTCGACCTCAATTCCAAGGGCAAGTCGTTCTTCGAGAAGGTCCGTGATTTGCTGGACTAGTGGGGGCCGCCACCATGCACGATCCCACCCCGCCCGAGGCCACTATTGACGCCTGGGTTCTGACCGTTCCCGAGGATCAGGAAGACGAAGCTTCCGGGCGCGCCTGGACCGAGGACTGTTCGGGAATCACCATCGAAAAAGGGGGCCCAGGTCAGGTGCGGCTGGTGTGTTTCTTCGCTGATCCCGAGGCCCGGGCCGAGGACATGCGCGCGCTGGCCAAAGAGTTCGACACCACCGCGTCGCGGGTCGCAGTTCCCAACCCCGACTGGGTGCAGCGGTTCAAGGAGACGTTCGTGGCCTTCGACGTCCCCCCTTTCCGGATTGTGCCCGAGTGGGTCGACGAAGCGTCCGGCGCCGACGGCCACACCGCCATTCCCCTGCGCATGGATCCTGGCCGCGCGTTCGGCACCGGCACCCACGAGTCCACGAAGTTGTGCCTGCAGACGCTGGGAGTGCTCGCACCATCGCTTCCCGCGGCCCCGCGCACCCTCGACCTTGGCTGTGGCACCGGCATCCTCGGTATCGCCGCAGTCAAACACGCGGGCGCCCGGGTCATCGCCGCCGACTTCGATCCTCTGGCCACGTCCTCGGCGTGGAAGCACGCGGAAATGAACGGCGTGAACATGAGCGTGGTGCTGATGGACGGCGGCCGGGGCCTGCTCCCGGCGCGTTTCGACCTCGTGTTCGCGAACCTGATGGCCCCGTTTCACATCGCCCGCGCCGCCGAGGTGACCGCACTCGGAGCCGGCGGTTGCCGCTTCATCCTCGCCGGCCTGCTGCGCGACGAAGAAGCCGCGGTGAGGGCGGCCTGGCCTTCGGACTGGAAGGTCGCGAGCACGTATCAGGGCGAGTGGGCCAGTCTCCTGTACGAGAGGCCATGACCGTGCACCGGTTCCACGTGCCCGCGGCGTCTCCCGGGTTGATGGATCTGCCCGAGAACGCCCGCAATCATGTGACCCGAGTCCTGCGCCTGACCGAAGGCGATGCTCTGCGAGTCTTCGACGCGGGCCGTGAGTTCGGCGCGACCATAAGGGTCATCGAGAAACACCGGGTCATCATCGACGTGGGCGAA
Source organism: Vicinamibacteria bacterium (assembly GCA_017990495.1). Classification (GTDB taxonomy): domain Bacteria; phylum Acidobacteriota; class Vicinamibacteria; order Fen-336; family JAGNNV01; genus JAGNNV01. The sequence continues at coordinate 32,875 of JAGNNV010000003.1, read as the reverse complement.
GCCACCACGGCCCCGCCTGAACGAAGCGCGCCTCTTCATCTCCTGATGAGTCCGCTCAAGGGCGACCTCACGGAACTCGTGATCCAGAAGGCGACCGAACTCGGGGTGGCGCGGATTTCCCCCGCGGTCTTCGAGCGCACCGACACCGTGGCAAGACGCGAGCCCGGCGAGGGTCGGCGCGAACGATGGCATCGCGTGGCCACGAGCGCAGCCGAGCAGTCGGGGCGGGCGGTCGTCCCGCGCCTCGACGACGTGATCGCCTTGAAGCTCGCCGCTGAAGCGCTGGGCGCACCCGGCGAGAGCGAGAAACGCATCGTGGCTACGGAGCCTTCGCTATCCCAGGGTGAGGCCGACCTGAGCGCGCCGTCGAGCGTGCGGTCGGTGGTGGTGGCGGTGGGCCCGGCGGGTGGCCTGTCAGCCGGAGATCTCGCCACCCTGACCGCGGCCGGGTTTACCCCGGAGCGGTTCGCCCTTCACACCCTGCGGTCCGAGACCGCCTGCGTCGCGGCGCTCGCCATCCTCGGCAACCGATACCGCTGAGGCTCCCTTCACCTCTCGTCACACCGGGCGCGAGGCCGCCGGTGCCTGGCGCGAACGCTCTGTCTGCCAGCGCGACTAGAGCGTCTCGCCGCAGAACGGGCACTTCGTCGAACGCTGGGGCTGGGGACGGCCGCAGTTCCAGCACAGGCCGCGCTTGGGGGCCTCGCGCGCGCGCAGGCGCTTCCGGATCTCCTCCATCTCGGTCTGACGATGGTCGATGTCGGCCGCGGTCTGCAGGTCCTCGAGCAACTCGGAAGCGGAGAGGTATCGCACCGTGAGATCGGGGGCCATGGCCTTCATCACGATGTCGGAGAGTTCCTTCGAGATCCGCGAGTTGCGAACCCTCGGCGCGGTGCACCGGCCCTGCGACACCATGCGCTCGATCTCGGCAGGGTTCGGGCTGAAGTACGGCAGCATGCCCGTGATCATCTGGTAGAGCATCACGCCCACGGAGTAGACGTCGGCCGGGAGTTGCGCCTTGCCCGCGAACTGCTCGGGGGCCATGTAGGGCGGCGAGCCGATGACCGTGTTGGCGTGGGCTCGATCGAGGATGCGCGAGGTGCCGAAGTCGGCCACCTTCAAGGCCCCGCCCTCGGAAACCAGCACGTTCGCGGGACGCAGATCGCGGTGGAGGATCTGGGCCTTGTGGGCGTGCTCGACGCCCTTGAGGATCTGCACCGTCATCTCCACGGCCCGGAACTGATCGAGGACCTTCTCGCGGTCGAGGAGCGCCTCCAGGCTCTCCCCCTTCACGTACTCCATGACGATGAAGAACGTGCCGTCGATCTTCTCCGCGGTGAGGATGGAGACGATGTTCGGGTGGTTCAGGGCGGCGAGAAGGCGCGACTCCTGGAGCAGGTCTTCTTCCTTGCCGGTCTGGCGGTGCGGGACCTTGATCGCCACCTTTTTGTCGATCCAGGTGTCGCGGACGAGGAAAACCGTGCCAAATCCTCCAGAGCCAAGATTCTGGAGGATCTGATATTTCCCGACATTTTGGCCCAGCAGAAACACGCGCAGCGGGAGTATACGAGGCTGCTAGTCCAGGAAAAGACCCTTCTTGAGCTTGGCCAGCTGTTCCTCGGTGAGCTTCTGTCTCCGCAAGGCGTTCAGCATGCGCGAGGCGCCCAGGGTCACGGGGCGATAGCCGCAGCCATCAAGCATCTCAGGATGGGTCTGATACATGAGACGTCGGGGGTAATCGCGGCACATCCCGGGGCGGGAGTCGTAGCTGTCGCACCTCCGGGTCTTCCGGTCGAAGTGTTCGCACCGGAAGACGAAGGCCTGGAGCAGCTTGTCCTCGCGCACGAGATGGAAGCCGTTCACGTGTTTCTCCCAGGCCAGGAAGAGGGCGCGCAGCGAGCGGAATCGCCGGAACGGCCAGAACACGGAGATGGCCGGAGCTTCGCAGCAGCGCGCGCACTTCTCGCATGACCCGCCGAGGTCGAATGTGGCCTTCTCGCGGCCGGGACGCCACTTCCGCTGAAAGGCGACATCGACCTCAAAGAAGGCGAGGGCCACCCGTTTGACGAGCCGCCTCGGAAGGTTGTCGCGCATGGAAGATCGGAGGGTAACATCCCCGTCGTCTTGATCTCGATTCACGCGCGCCTCTGGCTGCTTCTGGCCGTGGTCGCCCTCGTGCCCCGCCTGGTCCTCGCCTTGTATCTCGGCGTGGCGGGCCAACCCGAACCCTGGGAATACGACGTCATCGCGGCCAGCATCCACGCCGGCGAAGGTCACAACTATCAGCGCAAGATGTACCACTACGCGGCCTATGCCCCGCCCGTATGGTCGTATCTCCTCGCTCTGCTCCTGGCCCTTCCGGGTGAAACGCGCGCCTCCATCCAGGTGATCCAGGGCCTGTTCTGCCTCGGCGCCGCGGCAACGTGTGTGGCCCTTGTCCGCCGCCTGGGCGGCAGTGCGTTTGCGGCCTGGATGGCCGGCGCGCTCGTCGCCTTGCAGCCGTCTCTCCTCTACTACTCGGTAGTGAAGAGCGACGCCCTGCCGCTCAATGCATTCCTCCTGAGCCTGATCGCGCTCACCGGCGCGATCCTTCTGGAGCGTCCCCACGGACTCGGCTCTTTCGCGTTCGGCCTGCTCGTGGCCCTTGCCACTCTTGCCCGCGGCACTCCGGCGATCGCCGTCCCCATCGTGGCTCTGCTGCTGTTCGCACGCTTTCGAACCCGATCTCTCGTACCGGCGGCTCTGATGGCGACGGGGCTGACATGTGGCCTCGCACCGTGGCTGATACGCAATGCCATCGTGGTTGGCGAGCCGGTGATCACCTCGACGTCGAGCGAGAACTTCTGGCGCGGGAACAATGAACTCGCTACCGGCGGTGTCATGGATACGGCAGGTTGGCCTCTGTCCACTCTGAGCCCGAACATCGAGCCCTACTCTCCGTTCTCGCCCGCCATCCGCAAGGTGCTGGCCGGAGGCAGCGAGGCCGACCGTCATCGCGTCTTCCTCGCCGAGGCGTGGCGGTTCATCGGCGCCCACCCCGACCGCGCTCTATCCCTGTTCATCAAGAAGCTGAAGATCTTCTGGTGGAAGATCGAGTCGGACCGCTGGGACTACTCAAGCGGGATGAGCGGCCTGTATGAGTGGATCTACCGAACCGAGCTGGTCCTGGCTTTGGGTGGCGGCATCGCACTGTTGCGCCGCGCCCCGGAATCCGCCGGGTCACCCCGCGCTGCGCTCGGCCTGGTTCTCGCCCTCATGGTCGGCATCAGCCTCCTGCAGTCCGCGTTCTACGTGCAGGGGCGGCATCGCTTTCTGATCGAGCCCCTGCTGCTGGTCTTCACCGCCTGCGGCGCGGCGGCCGTGATCGACCGCCTGCGCGCGCCCCTGCTCGCCCGGTCGCCCGGTTCGATTTCTTGAACCCCTCCTGAACGGGGGTGAGGGGTTAGGCTTTTTCGATGAAGAAGACTCCCTCCTTTTTCGCCCTCGTCACGTGCTTGTTCGTAGCCACCCAGGCGTCGTCTCAAGGGTGGGGCCCCACTCCACAGGAGGAGGCGAAGGTCGTCTCCGTCCTCGGTCTGGCTCCGGGCAAGGTGGTGGGCGAGATCGGAGCGGGCGACGGGCATCTCTCCCTGGTGGCGGCGCGAGCCGTGGCCCCGGGCGGCCGGGTCTTCGCCACTGAACTCGGCGATTCGAAGCGCGAGACTCTCAAACGCAACGCCGAGGCCGACCCCGAAGTTCGGAACATCGAGGTCGTGGAGGCTCGGATCAAAACCACCGGTCTTGCCGCGTCCTGCTGCGACGCGGTGTTCATGCGCGATGTCTATCACCACCTCACCGCGCCCGTCGAGATCCTGGCTGACCTGCGCAAGGTGCTGCGCCCTCAGGGCCTGCTGCTGATCATCGACTTCGAACCGCGCGGCAGCCTGCCGCCGGTCGACGGTGTGCCCGACGATCGCCGCGGGCACGGCATTCCCATCGGGGTGGTGGTCAGTGAGTTGAAGGCCGCGGGTTTCGAAATCGTCACCGAGGACGGCGCCTGGCGCAACGACCTCTACGCGGTGGTCGCCCGCAACCCGGCCGCCCCGAAGTAAGGCGCTACCGGCGGGCGGGGCCCACGCTCACGTCGCCGCTGCCGGTGTCGACGTCGATCTTCACCTGGAGATCACCGCGCCGATAGCCCTTCACCCGGCGTCGCTCCACGATCGCGGTGGCGTCGTCGAAGCTGCTGGTGACCTCACCGCTGCCCACATCGGTGCGCATCTCGAAACCCACGCCAGGCGCGAGCTTGACCGAGACGTCCCCGCTCCCCGTGTCCGCGCTGACCCTCGAGAGCTTCGATCCCTGCAGTTCCAAGGTGACGTCGCCGCTGCCGGTGTCGGTGTCGACTTCCTCGGTGTCGTCCACTTCGATGAGGATGCTGCCCGAGCCCGTGTCCGCGCTCACCACGCGCGCGCTCGACTCGGTGACGTTGATGTCGCCCGACCCGGTGTCAAGGTCGATGCGGTCGCCGGTGAACAACTTCAGAGCGCAGTCGCCGCTTCCCGTATCGCACTTGAACGATCCGCGACCGGCCGCGGCGTTGACGTCGCCGGACCCGGTGTCGGCAGTGACGTCGCCCTTGAAGTCGCGGAGTGAAATGTCCCCGGAGCCGGAGTCGAACTTGAGTGTGCCCTCGACGCCCGCGCCCTCGATGGCGCCCACCGCGTTCCAGAACGTGCCGGAGGCGCCACGCGGGATCTCCACCACGAGATCCGCGTAGAGGGCGAGCCCTCGCCCGCCGCTGACCGTCACCCGTGTGCCGGCGTAGGTGGTGCTGGTCCTCCCCCCAAACATGCTCTCAAAGAACCCGCCGCCATTCCCTTCGCGACCGTAGCGGTAGGTGGTGTGCTGGTTCAGCGGATAGATCATGCGAAGGGTGGGATGTCCCGTCTTGCTGTCCCGCACCTCCTGGAGAGTCATGAGGTCGGCGGTTTTCTGGTCGACACCGTGAACCGTGGCCGTCACCACCACCCGGGTGCCGGTGCCCTGTCGAACCACCATCCGGCCCGCGAGGTTCTCCACCCGGAAGGGTCGGCTGGCGTCGGCCGACAACTCGGCCCTTAGGGTGCGGGTGGCTTCAGCGGAGGCGACATTTCCGGCCAGAAGCAGGGGGACAAGGACCACAAGGGCGTTTCGCATGGGAATCTCCAGAGAAAACGGCGTCTATCAGGAAAGACGCTTGGCGCGCGCCCAAGGTTCCCAAAGATCGGGCGGGGGCTCATGAACCTTCGCTCCGGTGGAAGGTGATCTTCCGAATCGCCGCCGCGCGATAGGCGCGGGCCCCGTAACCACGAACCTGGAAAAAGAGGGGGGCGTGAGCGAACGTCAGGGCGATTTCATTGGTCCCCTCGCGCCACACCGCCTCGGGAAGGACGAAACGCACGGTTTCCCAGCGCGGGGCGATCTCCTTCAGGCCGATTGACTTGCCGTTCACTTCAACCTCCAGGGTCTGCGGCGTCTGCGTCTCCATGGCCCGGATCTCGAACGAGATGCGTAACTCCCCCTCGCCTCGCAGGGGCAGCCACAGCCTTCCTTCACGCCCCTCGACGAACCGGGCCAGGGAACCATCCTCGGCCTCCAGTTCTGAAAAGCGACGGGAGGAGCGCGGCAGCCGGGTCCACCAGTTCTCCCGGGCGAAGTCGATCTCCGAGCGACCGGCCAGAAGCAGCGACGAGCCGGTGTAACCCTCGATGAAGGCCACCGCCACCTTCGGCGACACTGCCTCGAGACCTTCGTAAACAGGCGCGGCGAGGGAGTCGGCGGTTTCCCGAAGCGCCGCATGAACAGGAACGGGAACGCCGGGCAGTGGCCGAAGGGCGTCGATGGCCACATCGTATTGATGCACGAGCAACAGCAGGACCGCGACGGCGGGAACGCCGGCCCGGCTGAGCGCGGGAGTGAGCGCCATCAAGCCGAGAGCGAGGAGGGGCATGGTGCCGGTGAACCTCCGGACCTGATACCAGTCGAAGATCGATGAGTTCAGTCGCCACTGCAGGATCAGGACCATCAGCGCCGCCACGGCCCACGGTCGGCTCTTGCGCCAGACGAAGGGCAGCCCGAGGAGCGCCAGCAGTGTGATGGGGTAGGTGGAGAAAAGGCCGCCGCGGTCGGAGAACAGCATCTCCAGCATCTTCGGAGCGGCGGGCGCCGCGAACTGCTCGCCGTGGATGACCTTGTGCGGGACAAGGAACGGCGTGCCAAACATCGTCCACCAGACGGCACTCTGGATCCACGCGAGGCACACGAAGCCCCCCAGAGTGAGCAGCCCCTGCTTCACCATGAGGCCGGTTCGACGGTGACGGAGCCAGGCATCGAAGGCGAAGATCGCGGGCGCGAGCAGCAAAAGGCCGTCCTGCGATCGAACCAGGTAGACCAGACCGCAGGCGAGGCCGGCCCGGAAGGCCCAGGTCGAAGAGCCGCTTTGATGGAGCCGTCGCGAGGCGACCACCACCAACACCCCGGCAAAGAACTCGATGGCGTGAGCGAAGCTCGGCAACACTCGCATGTAGAAGCGCAGCGGCGATCCGAACCACAGGAGCAGGACGGCGAGCAGCGCAGCCGCAGGCGGCCCGAAATCACGGAACTCACGGTAGAGCAAGAACAGGCCCGCGCAGCCGAGAACGATGGAAACCAGGCAGGCGGCGGCGATGAAGGCGGGTTCGGCTCCCGTCACCGTGAAGCCGAACAACGACCCGAGCGCGGAACCGCCCAGATACAGAGGAACGAGCAGGAGTCCCCAGACGAGGGGAGCGCCGATGGGCAGAACGTTCGCCTGCATTTCGTGGCCGAGAAGGGCGTAGTCGTTGCGCAGGTCGAGATCGAAATCGGCGACGAGAGAGCGCGCGAACGTGAAGTAGTGCACGCCATCCGCGTCGAGGGAGCGCGGGTGTCGCAGGTAGAGCACGGCGCTCAGGATGAGCAGGGTCAGAAGCGCCCAGCGCTCGCCCCCCGCGCGCAGGGGGCTCAAGACCCGGCTCCATACGAGGGCCAGAGCCAGAGCGGTCAGGGTGACCTGAAAAACCGGGATCCCCGCGGGCAGGGAGGGCCGCAGGAGATCGGCCGCCACCAGAGCGAGCGCCAGAAGGGCGGGACCAAGGCGGCGATTCATGGACGCTTTCACTATACTTTCGGCGACCCATACAAGAGCTGAAGCTCAAGGCAGCCGGCAATAGGGCCCGCTGCGGAGATAGCAAGAAAGACCCATGACCGAACTGACTACCGACGTAATAAAGCGGCTGCCGAAGACCGACCTGCACGTTCACCTCGACGGCTCGCTGCGTATCCCCACCCTCATCGAACTGGCCAAGGAGCGCAACGTCAAGCTGCCCTCCTATACCGTCGAAGGGCTGCACGAGCTGGTCTTCAAGGACAGCTACCAGAACCTGCCCGAGTACCTGCAGGGTTTCTTGTACACCACCGCGGTGATGAACGACGTCGAGGCCATCGAGCGCATCGCCTACGAGTTCTGCATCGACAACCAGGAAGAGGGCGTGCGTTACGTCGAGGTCCGGTTCGCGCCTCAGCTCTCGGTGCGCGACGGCCTGTCCATGTCGGAGGTGGTCAATGCCGCCGATCGCGGTCTGCGTCGCGCGGCGAAGGAGTTCAACGCCCGCCCCGAAGTGACGAGCGGATCGGAACCTCGATTCGTGGCCGGGATGATCCTCTGCGCGATGCGCTATTTCGAGGGGACGTGGTCGCCGGGCTTCGGCCGGTTCTTCGCGGCCATGCCCGAGGCCGACCGCTTCGAGTTGTATTCAACGGCCAGCGTGGAAGTCGCGCGCGCGGCGGCGAGGTTGCGGGATGAGGGGTGCCTGGTCGTCGGCATTGATCTCGCCGGACAGGAGAAGGGTTATCCCGCGGGCGATCACAAGCACGCTTACCAGATCGCCCACGAATCATTCCTCGGCAAAACCGTGCACGCGGGCGAGGACTATGGCCCGGAGTCGATCTTCCAGGCCATCGGCGACCTGCATGCCGATCGCATCGGCCACGGGACGTGGCTGTTCAGCGAGGAGCGGATCAACGCCGGCATTGCCGACAAGAAGGCCTACGTCGAGTCCCTGGTGCAGTTCGTAGCCGACAAGCGCATCACTCTCGAGGTCTGCCTCACCTCCAACCAGCAGACCGTTCCCGAACTCGCGGCCGACCTCTCGAAGCACCCCTTCGCGGAGATGAGGAAGCGCAAGCTCTCCACCACGTTCTGCACCGACAACCGTCTGGTCTCGAACACCACGGTGACCCGGGAAATCGGGCGGGCGGTGGAGGCCTTCGATCTCACCGCGCGGGAAGTCCGGGATTCGCTGATCTACGGGGTGAAGCGCAGTTTCTTCCCCGGCAGTTACCTCGAGAAGCGGCAGTACGTGCGGCAGTTCATCGACTGCGTCGACAAGATCCTGGGCAAGACCGAAAGCGCCTGATCAAAGAGGGGCTGCGCGCGGCGGCCGGGCTGCGCTCAGGCCCCGACGGCCACTCCGGCCGCGGACACAAGCCGATCGTGAAGCTGGGTCCGGGCGTCCTTTTCGGTCGCGGTGACGAAAGAGAAGTTCTCTTTGACGATGACGGCGAGGAACACAAGCTCGTCGGTGGTGAGGTTCACCGCAATGCGGTTCTCCTTCGGGCTCAGGACCACTTCGTTCAACTTGTCCCGCAGGGACTGGCGGGCGGTCTGCTCCTCGTCGGTGATGAACTGATACTCCGCGCGGGAAATCTTCTGCAGGAAGGCGAGCTCGCGATGGTTCAGGATGAACAGCTTCGACGAGATGTGGACGGCCATGGCGGACTCTCCCCTTAACTTGCTGTCGATTCTAAGGGCAGGACCGCCGCCCGACTACCGAACCTGGCCCGGGTCGGCGCCCGAGAGAAGGCTCTTCACCCATTCGGAGAAGCTCACGCCCCCCACGCGCTGAGTGTAAAAGGACGCGCGGTTGATCACGCAGTGCTCCGTTCCCGGGGCAAGGTAAGCGCGGAAGTTCGGATTGGCCGAAGAGATCTCCTCGACGTTCCCAACCATGCGCGCCGCCCAGTCCGTCCCATCGGTGGCCGAGAGCGAGCCCTTGGCCAGGGCGTAGAAGAAGGTCTGCACCAGATCGGAGCGGGTGTTGAACTGCGAAAAGGACGCGGTCGGGAAAAACGTCGCCACCGACGTGTAGAGCTTTGGCAGGGTCAGGGTCATGGGGTCGACCCGGTCGAGGGCCAGCTCGGGGATGAAGTCGGGCCAGGCCGAGACAACGTTCCAGTTCGTCAGGGTGGAGCCGAAGAAACCATCGGGAACAACCCCCGCCGCGGAGTCCGCGAGTTGCACCAGACGCGCACCGGGATAGGCCCGGGCGATTTTCGCAGACCACAAGGCGGCGCCATACCCCCCCGCGCTGCAACCCGCCACCACCACCTGCTCAGGGGCCCTGACATTGTCGGCCGCCCAGTTGAGCGCGGTGGACGCGTTGGCCGCGCCCTTGTGCTGAATGGGAAGGGGCGCCCCGTTGGACCCGGTGTACGTGGTGGTGGTGTTGCCCCAATGCAGGTCGCCGGTGCAATAGGGAATGTAGACGTGGGTGAAGTCCCGTACCGGATTGGCGGGGTTCGTCCGATCGTAGATCCCCTGAAGCTGCCCGGCCTGGCGCGCCAACTCAGGGTCGCTGGTGACGCGTTTGTTGTAGACCTCCGCCTCGCACGTGCTGCCGCTCCAGCAAGCCCCGCCACCCTCGAACTCGATGAGGAGCTTCGCGGGGTCGCCGCGATGCACGAAAAAACGATAGGGAGAACCGTCCGAACAGACGGTTTCGCCCGCGGGAGCCACGGTCTCCCACTGGGCAAGCGCACCCTGGGGAGCGAGCAGGGAGAAAGCAAGAGCGCCGATAGCAAGAATGGAGAACCGCATGACGAGCCCCTTCAGTTGGCGGCGAGCGTGCGCTCGACCCGCTCAACGATGTCCTTGAGGGAGGAGCCGGGCAGGAACACCTCGGAGACTCCCATCTGGCGAAGTGGTTCGATGTCCTGGGTGGGGATGATTCCGCCCACGAACAACCGCGTGCCTTCCATGCCCTTCTGCTTGAGGAGAGCCACGATCTTTTCGCAGATCGGGAGGTGGGCGCCGGAGAGGATGGAGAGGCCGATGATGTCGGCATCTTCCTGGGCGGCCGCGCTCACGATCTGCTCGGGAGTCTGGCGCAGTCCGGTGTAGACCACTTCCATTCCCGCGTCCCGCAGCGCGCGGGCCACGACCTTCGCCCCCCGGTCGTGGCCATCGAGACCGGGTTTGGCGACGACGACGCGGATCTTCTTGGTGCGCTGGTTCTCGGTCATGATGAAGACGCTGATTATAGGGCCCGCTACGCGACCCGCCTGGATCCGCCTCCTATAATGCTTTACCCATGCTCGCCTCCCTCGCCCGCGAGTCTCCCGTATACATTTTCGGAGCGGGCGGTCATGGGCGGGTGCTCGCGGAGATCGCCCGCGCCGCGGGAATCCCTTTGGCCGGGTTCCTCGACGAGGATCCCTCACATCGCGGCAACGTGGTGAACGGGCTCACCGTGGTGGGCGATTGGAGCACGGTCAACGACCTGCCCGTGGGGAGCCTCTTCGCCATCGGGGTGGGGAGCAATCGCGAGCGAAGGAGGGTGGCGGACGAACTCGCGCGTCTCGGCCGCGCGGTCACCCGACTGATCCATCCAAGCGCCGTGGTCGCCGCGCACACCAACGTGGGCGAGGGAACGTGCGTCGGTCCGCTGGCGGTGATCCACGTCAACGCTTCGGTCGGCCGGAATTGCATCGTCAACACCGCCGCGGTGGTGGATCACCAGTGTCAGCTGGGCGACTTCGCCCATGTCTCCGCGAACGTGGTTCTGGGGGGCGGAGTCTCGGTCGGCGAAGGGTCGCTCGTGGGAATTGGCGCGTGCGTCCTGCCCGGCGTCGTTATAGGCGCGTGGAGTCAGGTCGGCGCCGGCGCGGTTGTCACCAGGGACGTGCCGGACGGCGTGGTGGCATACGGCGTGCCCGCCCGCGTGATGGGCCAGGTTCCTTGAGACGGGCAATCTCCCTCTCCCCCCCGCACATCGGCACGCGTGAGGCGGCCTATGTTCAGGCAGCCTTCGACACGAACTGGATCGCCCCGCTTGGACCCAATGTCGACGCCTTCGAAGCTGAGTTCGCGAAGCAGGTCGGCGTGCCCTGCGCCGTGGCCCTCTCGTCCGGGACTGCGGCTCTCCACCTCGCCCTCGAACTCGCGGGCGTGAAGCGGGGCGATGAGGTCTTTTGCTCCACTTTCACTTTCGTGGCCAGCGCGAACCCCATCCTCTACATGGGCGCGCGGCCCGTCTTCATCGACTCAGAGACCTGTAGCTGGAACATGGATCCGGTCCTGCTGGCCGAGGAACTCGATCGCGCCCGAGCGCAGGGCCGAAGGGTAGGCGCCGTCGTCCTGGTCCACCTTTTCGGTCAGTGCGCGGATCTGGATCCGATCGTCGCCGCCTGCAGACGGCATCAGGTGCCTTTGATCGAGGATGCGGCCGAAGCCCTGGGCGCGCGGTACGGCGAGAGCCTTGCGGGAAGCCGCGGCCTTTTCGGCGTTTTTTCCTTCAACGGCAACAAGATCATCACCACGTCGGGTGGGGGGATGCTCGTCTCGCACGACGACTCGCTGATCCGACGCGCCCGCTTCCTGGCGGCCCAGGCACGAGAAGATGTGCCCCACTACGAACACCGGACGGTGGGATACAACTACCGGCTCAGCAACATCCTGGCCGGAGTTGGCCGGGGCCAACTGGAGGTGCTCGATCAGCGGATCGCGGCTCGCCGACGGAATTTCGCCGCCTACGCGTCGGGCCTCTCGAGCGAACCCGGACTGTCGTTCATGCCCGAGCCCCCCTGGGGAGCCTCCACACGTTGGTTGTCGGTGATCTCGATCGATCCGGCTCTTTTTGGCGCCTCGCGCGAGGATGTGCGCCTCTGGCTGGCCGATGATGAGATCGAGGCCCGCCCGGTCTGGAAGCCCCTGCACCTCCAACCTCTCTTCGAGAGCGAGCGAGCGGTAGGCGGGGCGGTGGCGAAAATCTCTTCGAGCACGGGTTGTGTCTGCCCAGCGGCTCGCAGCTCACCGAGGAGGATCTCGAACGCGTGGTCGCCCGGGTGCTCTCCACCCCGAGGTCACGACGCTCGTGAGCGACCTTTCGCCCGGCGCCCGGCCCCTGAGGGTATGCCATCTCGTCGCGACCACTCTCGGCGCGCGCTGGATGTTCGAGCAGCTTCGTGAGCTTCGGGACCGGCATGGTTACGAAGTCGAGGCGATTGTCGACGGGAACGAGGGCCCCCTCGTCGACTGGTTGAACGGAGCGGGGATCCGGTTTCACGTGGGCGATTTCGGGTTCAAAACCGGGCTGCGCTCCTGGTCGTTGCTCCGCGCGGTGCTCAGCCTGGTCCGGATCCTTCGCGCCGGGCGCTACGACGTGGTTCAGACGCATGTTTTCGTATCGCTTCTCGCCGCGCGGCCTGCGGCCTGGATCGCGGGCGTGCCGGTTCGGCTGGCCATGATCGCCGGCCCCTTCCACCTCGAGGCGAAGGCTTCGAGAGTCGTGGAGCGAATGACTGCGTGGATGGACACCACCCTCATCCCTTCCTGCGAGAAGTCGATGACCCTCTGCCGAGACCTTGGCGTTCCCGACGACCGCCTGCGCCTCATCTACTACTCAGCCGACGAGGACCGCTTCCGGAAGGACGAGGTGAAGCCCTCGGGAATACGGGCCCGCTTCGGCTGGCCCGAGGACACGCCGGTGATCGTGCTCATCGCCTACTTCTATCCGCGGCTGGGCTACAACGACTGGACCCCAACGAGCCTGCACGGGGCAGCCTTCAAGGGGCACGACGTCTTCGCGCGCGCCGCGGCGCTTGTTCTCGAGGAGTTTCCGCAGGCCCGGTTCGCCCTGGTCGGCGGGGGCTTTGCAGGACATACCGCCTTCCTGGAGGAGATGAAGGCGCTCGTCACGAGCCTCGGCCTCGACGGTCGCGTGGTGTTCACCGGACACGAAGCCGAAACACCTCCCCTTCTGCGCGACTGCACCGTCGCGGTCCAGGCCGCTTTGTGCGAGAACCTCGGCGGCACGCTCGAAGCCCTGTCCATGGCCTGCCCCCTCGTCGCCACCCGGGTCGGCGGCATGGTTGACGTGGTTCGGCACGAAGTCACCGGCAGACTGGCCGAACCACGCGACCCTGAGGACCTGGCGCGCCAGATCTCGGCCATGCTTCGCGACCCGCAAGGCGCCAGAGAAATGGGCCTTCGCGGTCGCGATCTCGTGCGCGAACGATTCTCGCTCCGCCGCACGGTCGACGACCTTGATCTCCTGTACCAGCAGCAGATCCGGAAAGCCGGGCCTGCCGGGACGGCGCGGTTGCCGGGCGTGGTCGGCCGTGGGATGGTCGCTCTCCCGCTGCTCGCCCTCGTCTGGCTGCGAGTGAGCGTGTCACCCGAGTCGTGCAAGCGTCACGCCAGGGAGGTCTTCGCAAAGGGAATCGGCTTGAGGGGGGTCGTGACGAACCTCGCCAGGAGTGGGTGGCCGAAGCTGCGCCTGTATGGCCACCTGACGAAGGCTGCCCTCGAACGGTTGGCGTACCGGCTCTGGCTGGGCCTTGCGCCGGGGTTCGTAAGGCGGGTGGCCCGCCGTCTTCGCACCGGGTCCAGCGAGCCCTTGAACCCTCGATGATCCGCATTCGCGCCGATGGTGACGCCCCCAAGGTCCGGTGGCGGGAGGTCTGGGCGTTTCGGGAGCTTCTCTTCTCATTCTTCGACCGCGAGCTTCTCGTGCGCCACAAGCAGACCCTCCTTGGCCCGGTCTGGCTGGTGCTTCAGCCCCTCCTGCAGGCCCTGGTGTTCGCGGTCTTCATGCACTATCTCGCACGGGTCCCGTCCGACGGGCCGCCCTACGCCCTATTTGCCTACGCGGGCCTCATCCCGTGGCTCTTCTTCTCGAACGGAGTTCAGAGCCTGAGCTACGGCCTGATGATGAACTCGCACCTCGTGACCCGGGTCTACTTCCCGCGTGTGCTCATTCCCCTTTCCATGGTCCTCGTGCGACTCGTCGACTTCGCCGCCGCCATCCTCGTATTCCTGCCCATCGCGTTTCTGCTCGGCCTGAAGCCTGCATGGAGCCTGCTGTTCCTGCCCGTGCTGATGGTCCAGACGGCCCTGCTGACTATGTCCGTGGGGGCCTGGACCTGTTGCCTGACTTCCCGCTACCGCGACTTCGGCACGCTGTTGCCGGTGGCCCTTCAGGCCGCGATGTTCGCCTCCCCCGTGATCTACCCGACCTCGCTGGTTCCTCCGGCCTGGAAGTTCGCGTACTTTCTGAATCCCATGGCCGCGATCATCGAGGCCTTCCGAGCGTGCGTGTTCGGCCGACCCTTCCCCACCTCAATCTGGGCGATGTCCGTGGGCATCACGATGATCCTCGCCATCGTGCTGCTGCGCGAGTTCGCGCGGCAGGAGGAACGAGCGGTGGAGGCCCTGTGAGCGAGAACAACGTCATGGTCGAGGTCCGCCGCCTGTCGCGTGAGTTCAAGGCCCCCGGACCCTACGTGCCCCCGCCCACCCTGGCCGACCGGCTGACTTCGTGGATCAGGCCGCGGGGGACCGAGCCCGTCGCGCCAGCCGCGCCGCCCTTCAAAGCTCTCGACGACGTCAGCTTCACCCTGTTCAAGGGCGAGGTGGTGGGAATCATCGGCAGGAACGGGGCAGGCAAATCGACGCTGCTCAGGATCCTCTCGCGGGTGATGCGGCCGAGTTCGGGAGAAGTCGACATTCAGGGACGCGTGGGCAGCCTGCTCGAGGTCGGAACGGGTTTCCACCCCGACCTCTCCGGCCGGGAGAACGTTTATCTGAACGGCGCTCTGCTCGGCATGCCGAGGGAGGAGATCGACGCCAAGCTCGGCGCCATCGCGGAGTTCGCGGACGTGGGCGACTTCATGAACGCGCCGCTCAAGCACTTTTCCTCCGGGATGTATCTGCGCCTCGCCTTCTCGGTTGCCATTCACCTTGACGCGGAACTGCTCCTGCTCGATGAGGTGCTGTCCGTCGGCGACGAGTGGTTCGCGCGCAAGTGCGCGGCCCGGGTCGAACAGGCTTGCCGTTCGGGCCGCACCGTGCTGATCGTCGGGCATGACCTTGGCACCCTCCGTGCGCTTTGCGATCGTCTCCTCCTCCTCGAGCGAGGGAAACTGGCGATGGATGGAGAGCCCGAGGCGGTGATCGCGCGGTACCTGGCCCTGGGGGCCGATGGCGAGGCCGCTCCTCGATGAAGAACCGCTTTCTGGGCGGCACCGTCTGGCCGAGGCTCGGCAAGAAGGCGGCCATCTGTTTCAGCATCGACGACGTTCACCCCTCGACGAGCCGGGACGACTACGAGGCCGGAGGCGACCTGGGCCAGGGGTCGCTGGGAAATCTGGAGTGGTTGTGCCAAAGGCATCCGCGACTCAAGCCCACCTTGTTCATCACCGCCGACTGGCGCTGTCGCTCGCCTCTTCCGACCCGCCGTCTGCTCGCTTCGATCCCATGGCTCCGCGACCGCTTCTACCTGGCCCCGGTCCGGCGCCGGAGGGACATGCAACTCGACCGGCATCGGCAGTTTGCCGACTACCTGCGTGGACTTCCGCGGACGGATCTTGCGTTTCACGGCTTGTCTCACGTCGCCCGTGGTCCGAAGATGTCCGCTGAGTTCGGCGCGCTCAGTCGGGCCGCGTGCGCGCGGCGCCTTCGGGAAAGTCAACGAATCTTCGCCGCAGCGGGCCTTCCCGCCGAGCCAGGCTTATGCCCCCCCGGGTGGGCCGCTCCCCCGGCGCTCCTCGAGGCCATGCCCGAGGCAGGGCTTCATTTCCTGGCATCGGCTCGAGACATTCGCTCGCCGATTCAGGCGGACGCGGTGGGGCGCATGAGCGGCCTTCAGGGTTGCAGCCTTCTTTTCCCCCAACCCATCGCGGAAGGGCGACTGCTTCACTTTCCCGTCAACTATCAGGCCACAAACGAGCCGGGTCGGGCGCGGGAGATCCTGGATCTGGGCGGATTGCTCCACATCAAGGCCCATGTCGTCGAGGAGGCGTTCGGCTATCGGGCGCTTGACGCGCTCAACCTCGCCTACCGCGACTCGCTCCACCGCCTCTTCGGCCAATTGGAGGACCAGTACGGCGACTCGTTGTGGTGGACCTCCCCGGCCGAGATCACGAGGGAGTGGCCGCGTGCGGAGTGAAATCAATCCAGCGGGGGTACGCGAGGCCTACCTGCGCTCGCTCAACCAGTGTTTCCCGGGCTGGGGCGACGAGAACAAGTACGCGTGGTACTTCGAGCCTCGGGCCGACGCGCCGCCGCCTGATCTTCTGGTGGTCTGGAAGGGCGCCCAACTGGCGGCCGGAACCGGTCTCACCTACCGCACGCTGCGCGGACCGGACGACGACACGCGGTTGGCCGCCATCCTGACCGGTTCGTGGACCGACCCGGCGTTTCGAGGACAGGGGCTGTTCACCCGCCTGGTGGAGGAATCTCGAGACCACGCTCGAACCCTCGGCTACGACCACCTTCTCGCGTTCGTGAGAAACGAGAATCCATCGATGAAAGGCCTGCTGCGGGCCGGCGCGCGGCTCATCCCCGCCTTCTACCTGCGTGGCGGCTCGCAGGGAGCGGGCAAAGACGGCCCCCTTCTCTCCGCCGCCTTGCCTCCGAAATCGTTCGCCACTGCCTGGTCTCGCTTCAGGAAACGGGGCGCGAACTCATTCCGATTCGCCTATAACGACGCCTCTTCCTTCGGCGCGCAGTTCTTTGCGCGGCACTCGGAGACGGTGGAGCTTTCGGACGACCGGGGAGGCCTGGCCATCGTGCAAAACGAAGGGCTTCAGACACACCTGCTCTTTGTCGACGCCGGCGACGAGGATCCGGCTGCCGCGGTTTCACTTCTGAACGCTCTGCAAGGATACGCTCTGCAACAGGGACGAACCCTGATGCTGTTCACCACCGAAGAGAACTGGCGCGCTGCGGGAAGCTCGGCTGGGCTGGCCGAGACTCCAGGGTCGCTCGCCGTCCTCACCGATCGCCCCTGGATCGATGGGACCTGGACCGTCTCCGGAGGAGACCGCGCTTGAGGCCTCCTGCTCCTGGTGAGCCGCCGGTCGCGGCTCAGCGCGTGATCATCGTCGGCGCCGGTTCGGCGGGGCGTCTTGTGGCGAGAGAGATCGCGCAACGCGCCCGGCTCGGACTCGTCGCCGTCGGTTTTGTCGATGACGACCCGTCAAAGGTGGGAGCGCGCATCGAGGGACTGAACGTGCTCGGCCCCTGCCGGGAACTGGGACGCGTCGTGGCGGAAACGGAGGCCGAGCTCGGCGTGCTGGCCATGCCCAGCGCCAACGGAAGGGTGGTTCGCGAGATTTCGTCCCTCTGCGCCGCCCTCGGATTCCGCCTGCGCACCATACCGAGCCTCGCCGAAATCCTCAGCGGAACGCTCGAGGTGAGCGCGGTGCGCGACCTCGACGTCTCCGACCTGCTTCGCCGCAGCCCCATCCCCATCGACGCCCAGGCCGGGGAGTATCTGAGGGGCGCAAGCGTGCTGGTTACCGGTGCGGGCGGCAGCATCGGATCCGAGATCTGCCGCCAGGTGCTGCGCCACGACCCCTCCCGCCTCACCCTTCTCGACCTGTCGGAAAACGCCCTCTACGAAATCGACCGGCAACTGCGCGGACTCAACCGTTCTCCAGAGATCGTGCCTCTGATCGGAAACATCCGCGATCGCGCGAAGATGCACCGGGTGCTCAAGGGGCTGGCCCCGAAGGTCGTGTTCCATGCGGCCGCGTACAAGCACATCCCGCTCACCGAGGTGAACGAGGACGAGGCGGTCCTGAACATCATCTTCGGCACCCGCAACCTGCTGGAAGCGGCCGCCGCGGCTTCGGTGCAGCGCTTCGTCCTCATCTCTACCGACAAAGCGGTTCATCCGGCCGGAATCATGGGCGCCTGCAAACGTGTGGCCGAGTTGCTTGCCGTAGAGGCTGCTCGGCGCAAACAAGGCTGCGTAGTGGCGGTGCGGTTCGGCAATGTCCTCGCGAGCAGCGGGAGCGTGGTACCCCTTTTCCGGGAGCAGATCGCGGCCGGTGGACCGGTGACGGTGCGGCACAAGGAGGTGGAGCGTTACTTCATGACCCTCCAGGAGGCTTCGAGCCTGGTGGTCTCGGCCGCGGCCCTGGGCGAGGGTGGCGAGACTTTCGTGCTCGACATGGGTGCGCCGGTGAAGGTCCTGAGCCTGGCCCAGGACCTGATACGCCTCTCGGGCCGTGAGCCCGGGCTCGACATCGAGATCACCTTCACCGGCCTTCGGCCCGGCGAGAAGATCCGGGAGAGCCTTTTCCTGGAGAGCGAGACCGCCGAGCAGACCCGTCACCCGCGCATCTGGTCGGCACGCTCGACGGTGAGTGTCCCCCCGCTCGCCTCCGAGTGGCTCGATGGGCTCGAGGCCCTGGCCCTGTCCGGAGCCAACTCCGCGGTGCGCGAGCGCCTGCGCGAATTCTTTCCCGGCCTGGGCAGAGCGGACGAAACCGAAGGCCCCGTGGTCCCCTCAACCAAGGATGCCTCGTGCCCATAGAATCGAGTGCTGCATGAACGAGGACTCGTCCCACCGATCATCGTTCCACGAAGAGGCCGTGCTCTTCTATCGCCACTGGCGCTGGATGGCGACGCCCCTGGCTGTCTGCCTTGCCCTGACCGCGTTGTACAACCAGGTCGCGCGCCCGGTGTACATGACCCAGGCGGTGGTCTCCATCGAAACCGTGAGCCGCCGTCCGGGCTTGAGGCCGGTCGTCGATGCCCCGACCGTCGAGGCGGCGATGGCGAGGCACGCCACGCTCATCGAATCGCTGAACCTCATCGAAGGCGCGGTGGACAGCCTCAATGGCGAGGGTGTGCCGGCCGAATTGTCCACCGGCCCCATTCGCACGGGGATGGACGTGGTCACCGGCATCTATCAGGATCTGATGGGGACCGGCCCCGGAGGCGACAAGCAGGCGTCCATCATCGCGTTCCGTTCACGCCTTCGGGTGGTGCGCACACCGCCCTCGCCGTGGATCACGGTCCAGTTCTCGTCGTACGACGCCGAAGCCGGCGTCGCAGCCTTGAACCGCCTCCTCGACCGCTATCTGGAGGATTCGAAGCGATTCAACGAGGAAAGCCTGGACGCTGATCGGGAAATCCTGACTCAGACGCTCGAGACCCAGAAGGAGGCCGTGGGCGGGATTCTCGGCGCCCTGAGCGAACAGTCGCAGAAGACTGAAGGAGGCAATCCCGCCTATCGCCGACCCATGATCCAGAGGGAGCTTGGGGCGCTTCAGGACCAGCTCGCCGGCATCCTGTCGCGCCGGCTGACCCTCGAGGCGCAGCTCGCGCCATCGTCGAGCGGGCGCTCCGTGGTGGGAACCGAAAGCGCGCGCGCCCAGTCCCTGCGCGTCAAACTCGATGGCCTCCAGGCCGAACTTTCAGCCAAGCAGGAGGTCCTCGGCGAACGTCATCCTGAGGTGGTGTCCCTCCTGTCCCAGATCAAGTCGGCCGAGCAGAGTCTTGAGGGCGAGATGCTGGCCCAGCGGGCCCGTCTCGAGATCGAGCTCGAATCCCTGATCCGACAACAGAACGCGCTTCGCATCGCCCTTGATCGCGGCATCAACAAGGCATCGGATGTGGCGGTCTCTTCTTTCGATGCCGCAGTCTTGATGCGGGAAGCCGATGCGGGGGAACGGGCCCTGACCGAGGCGATCGAACGTTCCCAGCGGGGGACGGACGCCCCTCTCTTCGAGCCGCGCACGGTGCAGCGAGCGGCCCGCAATCCCGATCCCGCCTTCCCTCGCTCCGCGCTCAACTACCAGCGGGCCCTCATCGTCGGACTCATCATCGGGTTCATCCTGTCGCGCGTGCGGGCCGGGGTCGATGAAACCTTGCGCACCATCGACAGCGTTCGGCAGTTGGGCCTCGGGCTCCCCCTGCTCGGCGTCGTCCCCATCGACAAGCGGGTCGAGTCGGAAGGGCTGACCGGCCTGCTGGGTCACTCGATTCCCATCGCCGAGGCCTACCGGGTGATCCGCGCGAATCTGCCCGTTGACGTTTCGGTGTTCGCGGTCACCAGCGCTCGACCGGGCGACGGCAAGTCCACCTCGTCGGCGGCTCTCGCCCTGCTCCTCGCCGAAACCGGCGAAAGGGTCCTGCTGATCGACGGGGACCTGCGCCGGCCCTCGCTCGACGGGGTGCTTGGAGTGCAGGCCGAACGTGGCTTCGGTGACGCACTTCGCGACGGCACTCTCGATGGCTACGTGGTTTCGATCGGGGGCATCGACTTCCTCCCCGCCGGCAAGGCCGATCCCGCCGCGGCCTCCCGCCTCGCCCGGGCCGGCCTCGCCAAGCTCCTGAAGGCAGCCCGGGCCGAGTACCGGTTTGTGGTCATCGACACCCCGCCCGCGCTCGCCCTCGCCGATGCCCTGACCATTGGCCGCGAAGCCGACGGAACCCTCATCGTGGTCGCAGCGGGCCGAACCCATCGCGGGGCGGTGATCGCGACGGTCGAGCAACTTCAGGGCCAGTCGATCCGCGTGCTGGGCATCGTCTTGAATCAGATCGACTTCGGAGATATCTCGGATCGCTACGGCCGTTACTACGCAACCTACGAAAAGTACTACACGGGGCGAGCCACGAAGGAACGGAAGGGGCAGACCACCGTTCAGCCCGAAGTCATTCGGCCGTCAGCCTCCGAACTTCCGGTTGCCGCAGGCGCGACCGATGCCTCGCCAGACCGACCGACCACCAAGCCCTGATTTCCTCAGCGGGTCGGACTCGCCATCGTGGCGACGATCCGCTCGCTCAGAGCCTTGAGATCCGGGCCCTCGGTCTTGATGGGCTGCCAGTCGATCCCAAGACCCTGACCCGCGACCTTGGGAATGATGTGGAAGTGCACGTGGAACACCGCCTGGTGGGCGGAAGCGCCGTTGTTCTGAAGCACGTTGAAATCGGTGGCGCCTGTCGCGGCAAGGACGGCGCGCGCGATGCGCGGCAGCACCCGGCCAATCGCCGCCGCCGAGTCGTCGGAGAGCTGATCGAGCGTGGCCACCGCCTCCTTGGGGATCACCAGGGTGTGGCCGGGAGACAGCGGGCTCACGTCGAGGAAAGCCAGGACGTGGCCGTCCTCATACACACGGTGACAGGGAATCTCCCCCGCGATGATCTTGCCGAAAATGCTCATGTCTAACTCCCACCTTTCGGGGTCTCTTCGCCTTCCGAGGCGAGGTCGATCCCGTACCGCGCGGCCATCCGGTAGAGGGTCCGTCGGTCGATTTTCAGAATCTCGGCAGCCCGGGTTCGATTGCCCCTGGCCGCTTCGAGAACATGGATGAGGTAGCGCCGTTCCAATTCATCGAGCGAGGGCAGGTCCGCGAAAGCCTCCACGACCACGGGGCCGGCCTGGTGGAGATGCTCAGCGACTTCCTCTTCCCGGACCCGGGCGCTCCGTGTGGTCAGGACCAGACGTTCGATGGTGTTCTCGAGTTCCCGGACGTTGCCCGGAAAGCTGTGGGCGGAGAGCACGGCCATGGCGCCGGGCGTCAGCTCAACCTGTCGGCCGGCCCGCGCGCAGGCGTTCCGCAGGAAGGCGCTCGCCAGAAGGGGAATGTCGTCGCGCCGTTCGCGCAGCGGCGGCACGCGGATGATGAAGGCGCTCAATCGGTAGAACAGATCCTGGCGAAACCGCTTCTCCGCGACCTCCAGGTCGAGGTTCCGATTGGTGGCGGCGAGGACCCGGGCGTTCACCTTGAGGGTGCGGGTTCCACCGACCGGGCGCACCTCACCTTCCTGCAAAACCCGCAGGAGGCTCACCTGCAGTGCGGGCGTGGTTTCTCCGATCTCATCCAGGAAAATGGTGCCGCCGCTCGCCGCCTCGAAGAGGCCCTTCTTGTCGGTGACCGCGCCGGTGAAGGCGCCCTTCACATGTCCGAACAACTCCGAAGCAAGGAGGGTTTCCGGGACCACCGCGCAGTTGAGGGCCTCGAAAGGCCGGGCCTTGACCTTGCCGAACGAGTGGATGGCGCGCGCCACCAGTTCCTTGCCCGTGCCCGTCTCCCCGACGATCAACACCGGAGTCATCGCATCCGCGGCCAGCGCCACCTGTTTGTACACGGAGAGCATCGACGCCGAGCGGCCGACGAGGCCCACGGGCATGGCCGCCCGGATGGGAGCGGCCGAGGGCGAGCCCTCAGAGGCGCTCGCCAGAGCGCGCTCGACCGTGGTCATCACATCGCCGACGTCGAAGGGCTTGCTGATGTAGTCGAAGGCGCCCGCGCGCACACCCTCGACCGCGCTTTCCACCGTTCCGTAACCCGTCATCAGGATGACCTGAGTGAGCGGAGCGCGCGCGCGGAACGCTTTGAGAACGTCAATTCCGTCGCGACTCGACCCAAGATTGAGGTCCGACACGACGACATCGAAACGCGAATGTTCGGCGAGGGCCAGAGCCTCCTCGTCACTGTTCGTCGATTGCACGAGGCGCCCCGGTTTGGCCAGGGTCTCCTTGAGCATCGCGCAGACGGACTCGTCATCGTCGACGATGAGGATGGCTTCCATGGGGCCGCCATTCTAGATCCCGGTCCGACCGGGGAAGGGGGTGACCCGGAATCAGGCAGCGGCCCGGGCAAGGGGATCGACGCCGATGCCCAGAGACTTGAACGAAGCCACGTAGTGCGTGCGGAAGGCCTTGCTCCACATCTCGAGCCACAACAGCTTGGCCGCGGCGGAACGGAGACGGCGGACCCCCAGCAGCCGGCGCGCCACGAGGGCGTCGCCGGATTCGATCTCGTCGGTCCCGTAGGCGATGAGAGGGAAAAGGGCACGGGGCGCCCCCTTCTCGCCGCTCGCGTGCAGTGCCACCTGCAGGGAATAGGGGGATCCTCCACCGCGGCCGAAGCCGCCGCGGATCAGAATCAGGGCGCCCTTGGCCAGCTTGCGCAAGGAAGACTTCAGGCCATCCAGTTCATGCTCGAGAGCGGGGCGGATGTAGTCGTCGAAGGTCAGGCGACGCGCGCCCAGACGTCGGCGCTCGATTTCGAGGTGCAGGTCGCGCAGAACCTGGCGAAGGCGGCCGGTCTCCACCGCGGCGAGAATGCGCGCCGCATCCTTAGGATCACCGGTGAAGCGATGATGCATCGCCGCTTCGTAGAGGGCCTTGAACTCCGGAGTGGCGGGATTGGATCGGTCGGCCATGCGCCGACGCCGCTCCACGTAACTCGCGTGGTACCGGCCGCGACTGAACAGGAAGGCGTCGCCGTAGCCGATCACCGCCTTCACGCTGTTGGCCACCACGGCCTCGCGGCGCTCCGGTGTGAGCGGCCCCTGAGCGGTGATGAGATCGTTCATGACCAGAAGGGCGCCGCGATTGACCACGAGGTCCGCGAGGTCCCGCGCGTCCACATTCTCGACCGTGAACCTTGTGAGGCCGGAGAGGAAAGCGGGGTCCCCGGCCAGCACCTTGTGTCCGTCCCTGACTTCGTACCAAAGCAGGCGCACGCGATCACGCTCGACCCTCCGGGCATCGGCCACTCTCACGCCGATGACCAGGCCGGACCGCCGCCTCAGGCGCTCAAGGTCCGCGTTGATCTTCGAAGCGAGGTGACTCCTTGCCGGGCTCTTGAGCCCGGTGGTGAAGAGCACGAAGTCGAGGCTGCTCGAGGCGTGCTCAACCACATGCTCGACTCGGACCCCGCCTTCGCCGCGGCCGCAACTTCCGGCGAGGACCAGCGTCTTCAGATTGGCGGCCGGTACCGAAGCCAGCACCGCCTTCGCCGCTTTCCGGACGAGATCGTGCAGGACCCTCTCGACGTGAGCGCCCCCGGACAACGTGAGCCGACCACCAATCCGCTCGCGCAGCCGCGCGCAGTCGATGTCGCCGGTGGCGCAAGGAGAGGTCGGGTTGTGATGGAGCAGCGTGGCCGAATCGGTGAAGATGAATGTGCTCACTTGGAGCCTCCCATGGCGTGATGAGGCTGCCGAGTCTGGTGGAGCCAGGCCGACAGGAAGTGGCGGAGGATGGCGAGGTCGCCCCTCCAGGATCGATTCAGGGCGTACTCGTAGTCGACGGCATCTTCGGAATCGAATCCAAACTCGTCCCAGTGATTGAACAAGTAGGGCGAGGCGAGACCGGGCCGCACCGCGATGCGGTACGAGGCCACGGCGTGTGGTTCGAGAGGCGCGAGCGGCCGAGGGCCGACGAGGGCGATCTCGCCACGCACGAGGGAGAGGGCGTCCGGGAAGCGCTCCAGGCCCAGGCGGCCGGCCAGGTCGGTGAATCGACCGGGCCGGAAGGTCAAACGATGGCGCCAGAAGAGTCCTGCCCCACGACCCACCATGAGCGTCCTGTGCCCGTCAAACCGCAGACCCAGAGCACACAGCAGGGCAAGGGGCAGACCCAGAACCAGAAGGGCGGTGACGCCCGCGATGAAGTCAAGCGGTCTCATGATCGGTTCCTCGAGATTGGAGATGTGTTCGCATGTCGGTGCACTCTTCTTCAAGGTTCGTGCCGCGACTCGGAACAGGCGTGTTCGTCCGGTAACCTGTTTCCCGCATGTCACTTATGCCCGCAGGCCCAACCCGGTCCGCCGCCCCCCCGGGGTGCACAGCCGCCCCGCATAGGGGCAGTCCGGCGCCACGGGCAGGCCGGCGCGCCCTGTTCGCCGCCCTCGCCCTGATCGGGGCACTGGCCTTCGGGCAGGCCAAAGTGGAGCCGAAAGACACAAGGCGGCTCGATCAGGCCGTGCAGAGCGAGGGGCTGCCCCTTCTCATCGCCACCAACCACCTCGGTCTCGGTGCGGAGGCTGGAACGTTGGTCGCCTGGATACGGAACAACCGCGGACCTCTGGTCCTTGACGCAACCCATCTCTCAACCGAGGGCAGGGGTGGGGGGCCCCGCCCCTCGTTGGTGCTCTCGCCGGTGATGGCGCGAACCCTGCGGCGGCTGAATGAGTGGCACGGGCTCGCCGCCACCGAGGACAACCCGATCAGCCACGACCAGCTCCGCGCCGCCACGCTCGCTCCCGCGTCGATTCTCAGAATCCAGACCCTCTTCGAAGAGGCCATCGGGCGGGGCGTGCGGATCGGCGGCCCATGGCTCACTCCCGAAACCGGGGGCGAGGCCACCATCGACACGGAACTACGTCTTGCCGAGGTCTTAGACCCGCGCTGGCGCACGATTCAGGAACTGGCAGGAGTCTCGAACGATGCCCGGTCGCTGGCGGCGCTCTTCGAGAGCCGTCCGGCGGAGATGGCGCAGGTCGACAATCACGCCTTGCTCAAAGTGGCGGTGGCGCGCTACCGACTGGGCGCCCCAGGCTCGGGCGATGAAGTGCGACGCGCGGCGGCCACGGTGGCGAAGAACACCGCCCCTACGTACTCGCTCGGACCGGAGGAGCATCTGGCTCTGGTCACCGGCCGGGACTGGAACGGCCGCTACGTGGGCGGATGGCACACTCACGCCCCAAAAGAGATGGGCGGGGAATGGGTGGAAAGCGATGGACCGAGCTTCGAGGACATGCAAAATGCCGTCCGCTTCGGACAGTTCCTCACCCTGTCATTTCAGCCTGATGGCTTCGACCTCTACGACGCCGGGCCTTTGGCCGACTCGGGGCGGGTGGACTTGTCGCTGCACAAGGTGATCCGCCACCGATCGGACGCGTGGCGCAGGCATTTCGAGGGTTTGCGACCACGGCCGCGATGAACCCAAGTCCGAGGGCCACAGCGGCTGCCGTGCGAGAATCCTCGCCCCCCATGCACGACCACGCGAGATTCCTGGCTGCTTTTGTCCGGCGGCCGTTCGATACCGGCGCCATCACCCCGAGTTCCACCCATCTCGCCAGGGTGATCGTGGACCAGATGGGCATCGCCGAGGCCGACACCGTGGTTGAACTGGGACCGGGGACCGGCGTCTTCACCAAGGTGATCCAGGATCAGCTCAAGCCCGGCGCCCGCTTCCTGTCGTTCGAGATC
Source organism: Vicinamibacteria bacterium (assembly GCA_017990495.1). Classification (GTDB taxonomy): domain Bacteria; phylum Acidobacteriota; class Vicinamibacteria; order Fen-336; family JAGNNV01; genus JAGNNV01. The sequence goes on along the minus strand of JAGNNV010000003.1, from coordinate 6,816 downwards.
AACCCTGATCTCGCGAAAACCCTGTCCGCCCGCTTCCCGGGCGTTCAGGTGGTGAACGACTCGGTCGAGAATCTCGCCCACCACCTCAAGGCCGCGGGGAGGCACGAGGTGGATACCACCATCAGCGGCCTGCCCTGGGCAGCCTTCTCTCCCGATCGTCAGCGCATCCTGCTCGACGCCGCGGTGGACGCGCTTCGGCCGGGGGGACGTTTCGCCACCTTCGGGTACTCCCACGCCGCCTGGTTGCCGACGGGGCGGAAGTTCCGCGAGTTACTGAGGTCGCGCTTCCAGCACGTGGAAACCTCAAAGGTGGTGTGGCGGAACATGCCGCCCGCCTTTGTCTACCGCTGCCGCAAGTAGGCTATTTGAGGAAGTAGCTCATCATGCGGAGCCCGCGGGTTCCGTCCTTGATGAAGGTGATCGACTCCGCTCCGTCTTTGTGCTTCTCGAACACCGAGGAGAAGCGAACGGTGATGTACTTGCCCGGGGGGTAGTTCGGGAGGTTGACGCGGACCTCGTGGTTCAGGAAAGTGCGAGCGGTGAGCTTGCCCATGGTCTGCCGCGCCGCGCCCAGGCCCTTCGCCCAATCCGCCTTGCTTTGCGCCTTCTGAAACGAGGTCGCGGCCTCGTCCCAGGTCGCCTCGTACTTACCGGCGTCGGCGAGGGCGAGCCAATCGAGGGCCGCCTTCTTCGCCAGGGCCACATCGGGGTCGGCGGCGGCGGCGGCCGCAGGTGCCGCGGTCTTTGCAGGAGCTTTCTTCGCGTCGGGCTTCGGCGCCACGGTCTGCGCGGCGGCCGGAATGGCGAGAGCCAGGACAAGCACGCCCGCGGTGGCGCGCACGACGGCGTTCATGGATCGTTCAGTCATGCCGTGAATTATAAGGACACCCCCCGCGAGATCCATCCGCGGTCGCAGTCACCGCCAAGCCAATTGGACCTCTCGTCACCCCCGGCGAAGCTACTTCGTTTGGCGTGCGGAGACCGGGGGCCTAGCGTGAAAACTCCGTTCGATGACCGCGACGATCACTTCCTGGTGGCGCTCAGCACACGCCCCGGACGCGCCACCGTGGACTGTCCCGCTTCCCAAACCCGTTCGCCCGACACCCAGACTCCGACGATGCCCGTGGACAGGCGGAACGGCTCGGTGAAGGTGGCGTTGTCGATCACGGTCGCGGGATCGAAGAGAACGAGATCGGCCACGTAGCCCGCGGCGACCCTCCCACGGTCTTTGAGGCCGAGTCGCCACGCCGGCAGGGACGTCATCTTGCGGATGGCCTCTTCGAGGCTGAGCCAGCCCCGTTCACGAACGAAGCGCCCGAGAACGCGCGGGAAGGTCCCGGCGCCGCGGGGGTGGCGATACTCGATGCCGCCGTCGCTCGAAACCATGGTCCAGGGCCAGGCGTAGAAGGCACGGATGTCTTCATCCATCATCGACTTCACCACCACGGAGGCTCCTCCGTTTCGCGCCATCTCGCTGAATAGAGCCACCGGCGTGAGTCCGCGTGTGGCCGCGATTTCGGCAAGGGTCCGGAACTCAAACGAGGTGTCCTTGTCGTAGGACGTCACCAGGACGTTGTGCGCGCCGCCCACATCGGCCAGCCCTCGGGCCACACTCTCCGCGTCGTCGTACCGCTTGTTCGGAACGAGGACCAGCATGGTGGAACTCCACGCCTCCCACGGATAACAGTCGGCGGTCACGTCGACGCCGCGCTGCCTTGCCGCATCGAACATCCGCAACACTTCGGCTGCCTTGCCCCACACTGAGGCCGTGCCCACCTTGATGTGGGTGTTCTGCACGGCAACCTTGCCGCGTTCGCCGATCTCCACCAGCTCAGTCATGGCCTCGATGGACTTGTCCGCTTCATCGCGGATATGGGAGATGTAGAACGCGCCGTGGCGGCCGGCCACGCGCGCAAGCGCCACGATCTCGTCGGTGGAGGCGTAGCCGCCGACTTCGTACTCGAGACCGCTCGAGAGACAGATCGCACCTTCCTTGAAGGCGCGATCGACGATCGCCGCCATCCGGGCCACCTCATCGGGACGAGCGATGCGCTTGTAGCCCTCCCCCATGACGCTCCGACGCACGGTGGCGTGACCCACGCAGGTGGCCACGTTCACCGCGGCGCGCGTCTTCCGGAGCGATTTGAAATAGGAAGACACCGGCAGCTGGGAACTACCGTCCTGGCCCACCACGATGGTGGTGATGCCCTGCGAGACCTGCGAGGTGGCGGCGGGCTCGTCCAGCACCCGACTGGTGGAGTGATTGTGGATGTCGATGAAGCCGGGAGCGAGGACAAAACCTGAGCCCGCAACCACCGTCTCGGAAACACGCGGCGTGAGCGCTCCGATCTCGAGAATGCGGCCCTTCGCGACCCGTACGCTGATCTCGCGCAGCGGTGCGCCGGTTCCGTCGGCAACGCGCGCGCCCACGATGATGAACGACGGCTCGGAGGCAGCGACGGCGGTCTGCGAAGCCATGGTCGCGGTTCCAACGATGAAGGTCAGGGAAAGAAGAAGGGCGCCACGATTCAGCATCACGCGGCGATCTTATTGGAGGCGCGGAGCCGATCCGTCGCGCCATCTTTGGGTGCCTGCGAGGGGCTACACTTCCCCGGCCGGGGCGAGTTGGCACAAGAAGGAGTCTCTATGCGCTTTCTCAACGAACTCACGGCCCGCCGCGCCATGACCGTGGCGGCCGCCACTCTGCTCGGCGCGCGACTGCTCTCGGCCCAGCCCCCACAGGCGCCACCGCCCGTTGCCCCCGACGATCCCGTGGCCAAGCTCGTCCGTCAACTCGATCTCGATCGCTACAAGGCCACGATCAAGGAGCTCACCCGGTTCGGCGATCGGCGACAGGGCACCGAACGCAATCGCAAAGCACTCGATTGGATCGAGGCTCAGCTCAGGAGCTACGGCTGCACGAACACCGAGCGCATGACCTACGAGTTCACCCAACCCACTCCGAGACCCACTCCCGGGCCGGGCGCCGCACCGCCGGCTCGGCCTGCGGCCGCGATGAGCGGCGGTGGCCTGGGCGGAGCGCGCGGCCAGGGTGGCAGTACCCTGTTCGGCAATCGCGCGCGCACCGGCGTGAACAACGATCCGCTGTTGCAGGCCGACGAGGCCCTGCGCGCTCTCAACTCGGAGCCGACTCCTCCAGGGACCACGCCACGCGATCAGGTCTACTGCACGAAGGTCGGCGCGAAGTTCCCGAACGAGATGTACATCGTCGGCGCCCACATGGATGGCATCGGCTGGGGGGAGGCCGCGAACGACGACGGCTCCGGGACCGCCATCGTCATGGAACTGGCGCGCATCCTTCACCAGCCTGGGCTCAGCAGCGAGCGCTCGATCCGCTTCATCCTGTTCAACAACGAAGAGTCGGGCCTCAACGGTGCGAACGCCTACGTCGCCCAGCGCAAGGACCTGCAGGGCATTGAGAGTCCCAAGGGCTCGGGCCGCTATCCCGAACCGAAGTGGCTGGGCATGATCCAGCACGACATGATGTTGTGGGACCACGGCATGCCGGTTCCCAAGGTGGACGCGGCGGGCCGGCCGGAAGTCGACGGGAACGGGCGGGCGATTTTCGTCTCGCCGAAAGAACAGCGGCTCGAGGCCGACGTCAACATCGAGTTCCAGTCGACGGCCAAGGAGGCGGATGCCGCGGCGAGACTCGCCTGGTTCTTCCGCGCCGCGAACGACAAGTACGCAACCGACTATCCGGCCGCGGTTGGATTCCACATGACCAACACCGACTCCACGCCCTTCATGGACCTCATCCCCGCCATCAGCCTGCGAGAGAACGAGCGCGGGATGCAGATCGGCGCGGGATGGAATCCGCACTGGCATCAGCCGAGCGATATGTACGCCACGTATTCCGACAAAGACTTCCGGCTCGGCTTGAACGCGGCCCAGACCACGCTCGCCGCCATCGCTCAACTCGCCGGCGTCACCGAGGGAAGATAGGCGCTTTCACGGGCTCGAATCGCGGTGACCACATAGCGCTCCGGACCGCCAGGACGGATCGCATCGAACGGGTAGCAGGTGATCAGGGTGAGACGGTCGTCGCCGAAGTCGCGCATCACCTCGGTGTGAGAGTAGTCCACCACCGCCGTTGCGGTAACGAAGTAGTCGACCAGCTCACCCCCCGGCGATTCGAGGAGGAGCTGATCACCGCGCCTGAGGTCCTTGAGAAAGCGGAAATGGGTATCGCGATGGCCGCCGATCACCACGTTCCCACGTTCCCCAGGACGCGGCGTGCCGGCGACGTGTCCCGGCCCAAAGGCGAGTGTGCTCCCGTTGCCGCCCTCGAGAACGATCAAATCCACGCGATGCATGGGCGCGCCCAGCCGGGCCACGGGCGTGGTGTCCGCCCATGGCCACGGCTTCGGTGAGCCTCCTTTCGTTGATGCTTTGACCCACGCCCATCGGATAAGAGCCTGGGCCAGAGAAGCCTTGGAATGGATGTAAGCCCCGCGCGCCATCTGGCTCACACCCCAGACGATCACCACCACGGCCGCGACCTGAAGGGCCCGCCGCTTCATCGCCTTGTCGCGGCCAGGACAATGAATGCGGCGAGGATGGCGGAAAGACCCTGGAGCAGGAAGAGCGCGGCGGGCGTCGCGGTCTGCGGCAACGAACCAGGGGCGCCGTGCGGCGGAGTGAGGGGGATATCCACTCGCTCGAGACCCGCATCGACCGGCCGCGATGGCGTGACGTCGACGGCGACCAGGCTGGTGTGGTCGGTCACGAGATGATGGGCAAGGCCAAGCGACACCACCTGAGCGCGCACTGCCTCCGGATCGTCACCTTCATTGATCCCGTCGAGCAGGGACTGGATCTTCCGACGCGCCCACAACACGTTGATCCCGACTCCGCTCCGCGCCTCGTCGAGGGGAACCACGGTCGAAAACGGCTGACCGTCGCGCTCGCCGCTCACCCGGATCGCGGTTGGTGACTGCTCGAAGCGCACTCCCACCACCAACGGCTCGCCGAGGTAGAGATCGGGTATGCGATCCGGCCACACTTCGGCCTGCTCGGCCGCGCCCCCGTCGAACGACAGGCGGATATCGGAGAGAACCGGACTCTCGATCTTCGTGTAAAGCTCGGCCATCGACTTTTCCACCGTCAACACGTCGGCGATGAACGTGAAAGTCCCGCGGCCGAACTGGGCGGCCTTCGTCATGAAGTGGCGGTTGGGCGCGGAGCCGATGCCCACGGTGAAGAGACGGGCGCGCCCCAGCCGGTCCTTGATGATCGAGAACAGCTCATCCTCGTTGCCCACCGCCCCGTCGGTCAGGAAGATCACCTGGCGCACTCCGGCACGTTGCTCCGAGACGCCCTGCGGCGGGTCGGCCAGCGCGGCGATCAGCGCGGGCAACATCTCCGTCCCGCCCCCCGCGCCCAGGGACTCGACCCAGGTGATGGCGCGATCCTCGTTCGCGGGCGAAGCCGGGACCGGCCCGGAGAAAAGCACCGAAGTCTCCGAGTTGAACTCGATGACGTTGAACGAATCCGCCTCCTCGAGGCGCTTGATCGCCATCACCAGCGCCTTCTTCGCCTGCTCCATCGAAGCCCCCGCCATCGAACCCGAAGTGTCGATTACGAAGGTGACCTCGCGTGGCAAACGCGCCGACCGCGCGGCGTGGCCCGTCGGCGGGAACAGAGTGACGAGGGCATACGTCCCGTCCGGCCCCTTCTGCGTGGTGATGCTGCTCTGGGGCATCACCCCGGGAGACGGGGTCCACGAGATCTCGAAGTCGCGGTCGGCGGGAACCTGCCCTCCGCGCAGCCGCGCCTTGAAAGTCTGCCCCGACGACGACTCCACATCAATGGGATGGGTGGAGCTGGTCAACGAGGCGACCTCGAAGCCCGCGTTGAGACGCAGCTCGATGGACACCGGATTCGTCGCCACGACGCCCCCCGTTCCCGAAGACGGGCCGCCCGTGCCACTCAGGTTGCAGATTCCGGGTGTGTAGCGAGGCGTGATGGCCAAGGGAAAGGTGAGGCCGACCCGCCCCTCGTCGAGGTCGAGGGTCTCCTGATACTCGATCTCCACCTCCAGTTCCTCGTTGGGTCCGAGGTTCGCCACCGCGGCGGTGAAGAGGTTCGCGCGCTCCTGTTCAATCAGGCTCGCACGCTTCCCCTCCGCCGCGGCCCGGCGAAACTCCTCGCGCGCCTGCTGTTTCTCGCGGATCTGTCCCTCGATCACCCTCTCGCCCACGCGCATGCTCAGATGGTCGACCGCCGCGTCCTCAGGAAGGGGAAACACGTATACCCCTTCGATCCAGCCATCGAGCGGATTCTTGAAGCGCTGCACCACGGTGGCGCGGGCGATCACGCCGGTAACGTCGAACCGAACCCGCGTTTCGACCATGGGCGCGACCTCGAAAGGCTGGGCCGGGCCACGGCGGTACCGGAACTCACCCGTGCTCGCCTCCTCCTGCAACTCGGCTCCGCTCGCCACCGCGGCCAGGGTCAGGAAGCCGAGGGTCAACGCCACGAGGAAACGCATCGTGGCCTTGAGGAACTCGCGAGTCTCCGCGCTGGTAGGTCCGGCATAGGCCAGCCGGACCAGGATCTGCTGCGTGATGTAGTGCCGTCGTCCGTAAGTCATCTCGGGTCTCCGATGAGCCGTCCGGGCGATGCGGGATTGCGTCGCGACGGCTCTTTGTCGAAGAGGATTTGATCGAGCGGATCGGGCGTGGGTCGGCCGCGTTGATGGCCTTCCTCGGGAACATTGTGGCGAAAAGATGGCAACCGGGCCTTTCCAGCAGGCCGCCCGTATAGTGTTTCCGAGCCCATGCCACGCAGAAT
>JAGNNV010000080.1 GCA_017990495.1 Vicinamibacteria bacterium | reverse complement strand
ATCTCGCGGCCCGTGGGCCTCGCCTGGCTCGCCGCGGCCTTGCTGTTGACTGCCTCGTCAGTCGCCGTATTTCTCGGGGCTCGAGGTTGGTGGATGATCGCGGGTGCCTCGATTGTCGTCTCCCAGGCGGTGATTGTCACCTCATGGACTGACGCCAAGTTCGGCACGCTCGCGAACGCCCTCGCGCTCGTCGGCGTGGTCTATGGATTCGCGTCTCAGGGGCCCACCAGCTTCCGCGCGCAGTTCGAGCGCGGTGTGGCGGAGCGGCTCACCTCTACCGCCGCACCCCGCCTGCTCACGGAAGCCGATGTTGCGCCGCTGCCTCCCGCGCTGCGCCGGTACCTCATCTTGAACGGCGCGGTAGGCCAGCCCCGCGTGCGGAATTTCCACGCCGCCTTCAGCGGCCGAATCCGAGGAGGTCCCGAGACGCCGTGGATGTCCTTCGTTGGAGAGCAGTACAACTTCTTCGAGCCGCCCGCGCGTTTCTTCGCGCTGGATGCGCGCATGAGCGGCCTTCCCGTGGATGTCTTCCACCGCTTTGTGGGCTCCGAAGCCACGATGCGGGTCAAAGTCGCTTCTCTTTATCCCATGGTCGATGCGGCCGGACCTGGTTTCACCCGGGCGGAGACCGTGACCCTCTTCAACGACATGTGCGTGTTCGCGCCGGGCGCCCTGGTTGATGCCAATGTCCTCTGGCGCGAACTGGACGCCTCCCGGATCGAGGGGACGCTCACTCATGCCGGGACATCCGTGCGCGCGGTGCTGATTTTCGGCCCGGCGGGGGAACTCCTCGACTTCGTGTCCGACGACCGGGGTGCTTTGTCAGCGGATGGAATGTCGATCACGGCCATGCGCTGGTCGACCCCGCTCGGAGCGTACCGGACCTTCGGACCCCACCGAGTGAGCGCTCGGGGCACGGGCCGCTGGCACCCGGCGGGGGCCGAGGCCTATGACTACATCGAGCTCGACTTGCGCGACTTTCGCGTCAATGTTCCCGACGGTTCCGGCCGTTCGCGCTGATTCCCCTAAGACCGGTCGGGCGCGGTGTTAAGGTTTCGCCGCGTTCCATCGACGTCCAAGGAGAGACACCATGTTCGGCAAACCCCTGGCCTACTACCTCAAGCTCCAGGCGCCGGCGCTCATCGCCATATTCGTGGTCTTCCTCGTCCGCCTGGTGATGTCGATGGCGGGCGTGCCCGCCTCCGCGGGCAAGATCCTGAGCCTGACCTTCGTCCTGATCCTCGCTTTGCCCTACTACGCCCTGCTGGCCAAGCGCGAAGGCCTCGGGTTCCGACATCTCTTCGCCATGTGTTTCATCCAGGGACTGTTCTCCCAGACCCTGGTGGCCCTCGCCATCGTCCTCGGCATCGTCACCGGCCAGGACAACATCTACACCATCCCCGAGTTCTATCCGGGCGCCAACGGCGAGGGTCCCTTTCCGACGGACGGCAAGAACTGGATGCATGCCGGCGCTCACGTCATTTTCGCGGGCGCGCTGGCTCTTCCGATCTTCAGTTGGGCGCTCAGTTCGCTGTTTCTCGTCATCGCCCGTCGGGTGAAGTCCTGGTAGGCGAGGAGTGCGGTTCTTCCGGTGTTGGGTCGGCGACGCAAGGCCTGTAGATTGAGCCCGTGCCCCCCTTTCGCATCTCTCGCCGCATGATCACCGGGATGTTCTCGTTCCTCGCCACCCGCGCGCTCCGCGTGTCGGCCTTCGAGAACGCTCCTGATCCTCGGACGCCCCGGTTCAGTTTCCGGGTAGTCACGGCTTATCCCCACGATCCCACCGCCTTCACCCAGGGTCTCGTATTCGCGGACGGGCTCTTTTACGAAAGCACGGGCCTGAACGGCTACTCGTCCCTGCGGAGGGTCCAGCCGGAGACCGGGATCGTTCTCGAGAAAGTGCGAGTCGAGGACCGCTACTTCGCCGAGGGCCTCGCCCTGGTTGGAGACCAGTTGCTGCAGCTCACATGGCAGGACGGTCTGGGCTTCGTCTACGACAAGTCCACGCTCAAACGGGTCGGCACGTTCACCTACCCGACCGAAGGGTGGGGCCTCGCCTACGACGGGAAACGCCTGGTGATGAGCGACGGCTCATCCCGGCTGTCCTTCCTCGATGCCCGAACCCGGAAGCTCCTGAGCACTCTTCAGGTGGTCGAGCGCGGACGTCCGGTCGACCATCTGAACGAACTCGAGTTCGTGCGCGGTGAATTGTGGGCGAATGTGTGGCAGACGGATCGCATCGCCCGGATCAACCCTCTCAGTGGCCACGTGGTCGGCTGGATCGATCTCACCGGGCTGCTGCGGCCGGAAGCACGCGGTCCCGAAGGCGATGTGTTGAACGGCATCGCCTGGGACAAGGCGGGCGACCGCATTTTCGTCACCGGCAAGAAGTGGCCATGGCTCTTCCAGATCGAGGTCGTGCCCGTCTCCTGAGGCCTTCGCCCGGAACAACCCTCTGCCGCTGGGGACTCCCCGGGCCTGCCCGCACCGCCGCGCCCGCTCCATGCAAATGGCTCATTTCCCGTGGCCTGGGCCCGCCCGATACTCGAAGCGTTGTGCAGCAGGCTGGCTTCGCGATGATGTCGCGCCGGGCCCGCGTTCGCAGGTAGGCGCCATGAACGAGGCGGAGCAGACGCTGCGGGACACCGGGGAACGGTTCCGGGTGGTCATCGACAACGCTCCCGACGCGGTGGTGGCCATGGACTCCGCGGGACTGATCACAGTCTGGAACAGGCAGGCCGAGGCCGTATTCGGCTGGAGCCGCGAGGAAGCTCTCGGTCGAGAGCTGCACGAGCTGATCGTGCCCGAGCGATTCCGCGAGGCCCACGAACGCGGCGTTGCGGCTTTTTCGTCCGGCGGGCGCGGCGCCCTTGTGGGCCGGCGCATCGAGACTCGGGCGGTGCGCCGGAGCGGCGAGGAGTTCCCCGTGGAACTCGCCATCACCGAAGCACCGGAGGGTCAGGGCGCGCAGTTCACCGCCTTCCTGCGGGACATCACCGAGAAGAAGGAGGCCGAGCGCCGCCTTCAACTCGCGGCCAGCGTCTTCACCCACGCCCGCGAGGGCATCACCATCACGGATCCCGCGGGAAAGATCCTGGATGTGAACGACACCTTTACCGTGATCACCGGCTACAAGCGTGAGGAGGTGGTGGGTCGGAACCCCCGCGTACTCAAGTCGAACCGCCAGGACCAGGGTTTCTACCGGGGCATGTGGGATGACCTCGTTCGTCTGGGCTATTGGCGCGGTGAGGTGTGGAATCGACGCAAGGACGGAGAGGTCTACGCCGAGTTGTTGACCATCAGCGCGGTGCGCGATGAGCAGGGGCGCACTCAGGCCTATGTCGGGCTCTTCTCCGACATCACCGCGCTCAAGGAGCAGGGCCAGAGGCTCGAGTACCTCGCCCACTACGACGCTCTCACAAGCCTGCCCAACCGCGGCCTTCTGGCCGATCGCCTGCGCCAGGGCATGGCCCAGGCGCGCCGCCGGGGTCAGCTCGTGGCCGTGGCCTATCTCGACCTGGATGGATTCAAGGCGGTCAACGATGCGCACGGACACGAGGTGGGCGACCGGCTCCTCGTCGCCCTGGCCACGCGCATGAAACACGCCTCGCGGGACGGTGACACCCTGGCCCGGATCGGCGGCGACGAGTTCGTGGCCATCCTGCTCGACCTGCCCGACACCCAGTCCTGCCTGCCCATGATCGAGCGGCTGCTGACCGCGGTGAGTCAGGAGGTGAATCTGGGTGACGTGACCGTGCGCGTCTCGGCCAGTCTCGGCCTTACGTTCTTTCCCCAGATGGAGGAGGTCGACGCCGAACAACTGCTGCGACAGGCCGACCAGGCCATGTACAGGGCCAAGATCGAGGGGAAGGGCCGGTATCACATCTTCGATGCCGAGCAGGATCGCAGCGTTCGCGGCCACCACGAAGGGCTCGACCGCATCCGCCATGCCCTGCGCACGGGGGAGTTTGAACTTCACTATCAGCCCAAGGTGAACATGCGGTCGGGCCGAGTCATCGGCGCGGAGGCCCTGATCCGCTGGAACCATCCGGAGCAGGGCCTGCTTTCCCCCGCCGAGTTTTTGCCGCTGGTGGAGAACCATCCCCTGAGCATCGAGGTGGGAGACTGGGTGATCAAGTCTGCTCTCAAGCAAATGGACATGTGGCGTTCCGAGGGCTTGCGGCTACCCGTCAGCTTCAACGTGGGGGCGCGTCAGCTCCAGCAGCCGGACTTCGTGGATCGCCTGCGCCGGACTCTGGCCGGGCATCCCGCTCTGCGTCCCCACGATCTCCAGATCGAGGTGCTGGAAACGAGCGCGCTCGAAGACCTGGCCCTCGTCTCCGAAGTGATCGAAACCTGCCGCGAGTTCGGAGTGACCTTCGCCCTCGACGACTTTGGCGCCGGCTATTCGTCCCTCACGTACTTGAAGCGGCTGCCGGTCAGCATGCTCAAGATCGATCAGAGCTTCGTGTGCGGGATGCTCAGTGATCCTGAAGACCTTGCCATCCTGGAAGGGGTGGTGGGTCTCGCTGTGGCCTTCGGGCGCGAGGTCATCGCAGAAGGCGTGGAGACGGTGGAGCACGGCGAGATGCTCCTGCAGCTTGGCTGCGAGCTGGCTCAGGGCTACGGCATCGCGCGACCCATGAAGGGGCAGGAGGTCCGGCACTGGGCGGCCAGCTGGAAACCGGATGAGGCCTGGACCGGGCTCGTGGCGGTCAGCCGGCGCGACCTCGCGGTGTTGTTCGCGGGGGCCGAACTCCGCGCCTGGGTCGACCGGATCGATCGTCACTTCGTGGGGAAGGGCGAGTTGCCGCTGGTGCCGAGCCATCACCATTGCCGCTTCGGGACCTGGCTCGATTCGCAGGGTCCCTCCCGCGTCCACGACTGGCCGTCTCTCCAGGCCATCGAGCCCCTCCACCGTGAAGTGCATGCCCTCGGACAGTCGGTCTGCGAGCATCGCGCGGCCGGCCGGATCTCCGCGGGCCTCGAACACCTGACCGACCTCCATCGGCGTCGCGATGAACTCGCCCTGCACCTGAAGATTCTGCGGCGCGAGATGCGGCGCGGCCGTCGTGCGGGCCCTCCGGCCGGTCCGGGATCGCTCAAGACGGGCGGAATCGAGCGAAGGTCGATGCGGCGCGGGTTCTAGGCGAACCGCCACCGGTTAGATTCGATCGATGCGCCGGCTCGTCGTGTTCCTGAAAGCCCCAAGGGCGGGCGAGGTGAAGACCCGCCTCGCGGCTTCGATCGGCGATCCACTGGCGGTCGAGGTCTATCGCGCCCTCACCAGCGCCGTGATGGAGGCGACGCGGCCCACGGGGATCTCGGATTTCACGCGCGTGGTTTGCTTCGCCCCCGCAGATGCGGCCGACGAGATTGCGGCATGGTTTGGGGATGAGCCCCTGCTGGCCCAGGCCCCGGGCGATCTGGGCCACCGGATGGACCAGGCGTTCGCGCACTCATTCGCGTCGGGGGCGGAAGCGACCGTCATTGTCGGCACCGACTCGCTGGCCGTGGATCATGCGGCGGTTGCGGGCGCATTCTCAGCGCTTGAAACCGCCGACGTCATTCTGCGCGGGGCGCGCGACGGCGGCTACACCCTGATCGGACTTCGAAAGCGGCAGCCCGCGCTGTTCGCGGACGTCCCGTGGAGCACGGGTGAGGTTCTGGCCGAAACCCTGGCCCGGGCGGCGGCAGCCGGCCTGCGCGTGGTGGTTCAAGGTCCCGATCCCGACATCGACACCGCGGACGACCTTCGGGAACAACTTGACGCCCTCGAGCCCCGTCTTGGTCCTGAACTCGCCCTCCGGGTCCGCGCGGCATTGAGCCTGCCCCCCGGGGCATTTTCCACCCCCGACGCCTAAACTCAGGCTCTACATGTCCAAAGACCCGACGTTCCGAGTTCTCGTTGATGCTCCCAAACGTTCCAGCGTTTACGAGGAGTACCGGAAGGAGTGGGACCGGCGCGAGACCGACCTCGACGCGTCCGACCATCCGGTTCATGCCGATATCGAAACCGTGGCCGTCTGCGACCTGCGTTGCGGCAGCACCGAGGAGGACCCGAAGGGCTTCTGCCAGATCTGGACCCATGAACACATCCGCATGCAGGGGATGGAGGACTACTCCTACCAGCGCGGGTACATGGATCCGGTGCTCTACGGCCGCCTGATCCAGCAGTGCGCCGATATCGGCGTGTCCTCGATCAAGTTCAACTATCGCGGCGAACCCTCCCTGCATCCCCGCATCGTGTCCTTCATCCGCGAAGCCAACGCCCTTGGTTTCCCGGATCTGATGATGAACACCAACGGGAACGGCGGCGCGCGAAAGAACAAGAAGCTGTTCCGTCAGATCGTCGAGGCCGGCATCACCGACCTGATGTTCTCGGTCGATGCCTGCGACGAAATCACCTATCACCGCCAGAGAGTGGGCGGCCAGTGGGAGATCCTTCTGAACTCGGTGCGCGAGGCGGTGAACGCGCGCAACGAAGGCAAGGGAGCGAAGGATCTCAAGATCCGCGCCTCGGTGGTGCGGACGAAGATCAACGCCAACGACCTCGACTCCGGCCGGATGGAGGAGTTCTGGTGCAAGGAGATGGGGGTCGACTGGATGTCGATCTCCGAGTGCTACCTTCCCGCGGGTGCCCAGCACTCCTGGCAGGCCGCGCACTGGACGGATCTTTCCGCCGCGGAGTTCCAGTGCTCCGATCCTTTCCGCCGCATGGTGGTGACCTGGGATGGCCGTCACACCATGCCCTGCTGTCAGGGCTTCACGCTCGAGATCGATGGCGGCCCGGTGGTGGCGGGCGCCGAAGCGCCGATGACCACGGTTCAAAAGGCCTGGCTGTCGCCGAACTTCGACCGGCTGCGCAAAGCCCATCGGGACCGCACCTGGGACAGCAAGACGAACGGCGAACCCATCTGCCAGTCCTGCGCGGTCACGAAGAAGCCGACCCCGATCGAGTTTCCGAAGGACGGCCGGGTTCACCTTCGGGTGTTGTCGAGCTGAGAGCGGGTCGGCTGGAGGCCACCAGGAATCCCATCCACAGCCACAGGCCCTTGAGCGAGATCCAGTCCACGACGAGACCTGCCGCCAGCAGGCCGAAAAGGGATGCCACGGTCTCACGGCGGTGGTGAGGATCCTCCCCGTCCGCGAGTCGGCGATAGATCACCACCATCAACCAGACGAAGGCGGTCAGAGCGAGGAGACCTTGTTCCGCGGCCAGGCCGAAGACCGCGGAGTGAGGATCCCAAACCGGCGGACGGCTTCCCCCCACCTGTCTTTGTTCGTGGGGTGAGGTGTAGGCGCGGAAGAGGTCGGGGAACGTGTGGAGACCGTGGCCGAGCGACGGAGCGTCGGCGATCATTCGCAGGGCCGCCAGGTTGAGGACACGATAGGGTCCCGCTTCGAACCGCGAGGCGAAGGCCGTGGGATTCGTCGGATCCTTGGCGATGGCGAAGGTGTAGGCGAATACGGAGGCCGTGATGGCGACGAGCGAAAGGGCCCTGACCATGATTGCGCCGCGTGACCGTTCCCGGGCCTGCGGGTCTTGCGAAAGAAGCGTCGCTACCCCGACTCCCGCCATCGAACGCGCGAGGGTGGCGTAGCTCGAGAAGAGCACCGCGGCCTGGGCGAGCGCGCTCTGGCGCGCGAAAGGCGCGGCCATGGCGAGAAACAGACCAAGCACGCTGCCGCCGGTGAAGCCTCCCAGCCGCGGCAGTTCAGTGGGCAGGGCTCCCGAGTGGTTGCCGGCGAAGCGAAGGCCTAGGGTCATTTCCGCGACCACCGTCAGCCAGGCGATCGATGTCGCGATCCCGCTGGCCCACAGGATGAACCTTCGAGTGTGGGCCTTGTCGATGCGGAGGTGGGCGATGACCAGGAGCACCAGCACGGAATAAGTGGTCGCGCTGGCGATGCGGAGTCCGGCCGGAGTGTAGGCCCGGGCCAGGGTCAGCCAGGCCATCGAACAGAAAAGACCGCCGGCGAGAAGGAGCCGGCGATCCACCCTGGTGAAGCCTCCTGAAAGCGCCGCGTTGAGCAGCACGAGGGCAAAGAAGATGTCGAAGACGCTGACGGCTTTCCATCCCAGATCCAGGGACAGGGTGGCTCCGGGGAAGAGGGCGGCGACACTGGTGAGCAGCAGTAACCACACGTTGCATCTGACTCTACCGGGACGACGCGAGGTCACTCACATTCTCGGAAAGACCGGTGCCCTTTTGCTTCTAGGCCAAATGCACTATTGCCGGTCCGGGTTACCAGACCTATTTTGAATCTGTGAAAACGATCGAGACCGACGTGCTCATCGTTGGAGGAGGCATCGCGGGCTCCGCGCTGGGCTGCGCTCTGCGCGACAGCGGGTACTGGGTTGTGCTGGTCGAACAACACAAGGGCCCTCTTGATACCGCCCGCGGCGATCACCTTCAACCCTGCACTGTGGAGACCCTGGCCCGCTGGGGGGTGCTTGATCGCTTCTTTGAACGCGGCGCGGGCAAGCGTGTGGGCCATGAGTTCCGCACCGATACCGGCCAGACCCTGCTCAAGGCCGACTACTCGGAACTTCCCATTCCTCATCCCTACTTCCTCGTCTACCACCACGACCGCATCGCCGAGACCTTCCTCGAAATCGCAGCCGAGGGCTCCAACTTCGAACTTTTCCGCCCCGCGGTGGCGCGGGAGTTCAAGGTGGTGGATGGCAGGGTCCGCTCACTGAAGATCCACGTGGGCGATGAAGAGATCCTGATCAAGCCGCACATCGTCGTGGGCGCCGACGGATCGAACTCGATCGTGCGCTCCACCCTCGGTTTCGCGACCTTCGACCATCCTTACCGGCACCCCATGGTCGCCCTCTTCGGCAAGCGCCCCCCCAAGCTCAAACCCGAGAACTATCTCTTCCGGTACTCGGGACCGCATGGCACGCTCATGATTCAGCAGCGCATGGACGACCACGTCAAGGTGACCCTGCCCATCGGCGCCGAAGGCATCCCCTGGTGGAAGAAGAGCACGCCGGAGGAGCGGGCCTGCGTTCTGGGAAAACGCGCGGACATCCTCAAGGGCTTCGAGTCCGTGATCGCGGGCTACTATCCCGTGCGCATGACCCATGCGTTCGACTATGTGAGCGGCAACGTGGTCCTTGTGGGCGACGCCGCCCACACCATCCATCCCGCCCGCGGCCAGGGCCAGAACATCGGCATCACGAGTCTACCCACCCTCATCAAGTGCCTGCCCTCGGTGGCGGAGGTTTCGAGCGCGGAGAAAGTGCGACAGGCCCTGCTCAACTACCAGCGCATCCAGAAGCCGCTCTCCGACCGCATCATCGCCCGCAACCACCAGGCTGCGCTCGATCTGGAAATGGGAGCGGACGAGGACGGGCCGAGCTTCATCCGAAAGCAGGACGATCAGATCCGCGAGATCAGCGCCCGCCCTGAACTGCGGCGGATGCACCTGCTCGAGGCTACCGGCTACCCGTTTGGAGCGCCCACCGAGGCCGAGCCCGACTACCAGGCGTAACTACACCATCTCCGTCTTCCACAGGTCGTGGAGATGGATGACACCCTCGACGCGGCGCTGGGCGTCGATCACCACGAGTGCGGTGATCTTGTTCGTTTCCATCATGTCGAGGGCGCGGGTGGCGATTTCTCTCGCCGCGATGGTGTGAGGGGTGCGGGTCATGCCCTGTTCCGCGGGCAGATCGAGGACGGAAGCGCCGAACCGCTCCATCAGCCGGCGGAGGTCTCCGTCGGAGATGACGCCGAGCAACACGCCCCCTTCGTCGGTGACCGTGGTCATGCCCAGGCGCTTCTTGGTCATCTCGAACAGCACGCCCTTGAGCGGTGTGTCGGGACCGACGCGCGGGGTGTCGTCTCCCTTGTGCATCATGTCCTCGACCCGGATGAGCTTGCGGCCGAGGCGTCCGCCCGGATGCAGATCGGCGAACTCTTCCACGGTGAAGCCGCGTTTCTCGGTGAGGACCATGGCGAGCGCGTCACCCATGGCCAGGGCGGCGGTGGTGGACGCGGTGGGGGCGAGCCGCAGAGGGCAGGCCTCTTCGCGGATCGACACGTCGAGGTGGACCTCCGAGGCCAGGGCGATGGCCGAGTCGAGGCGGCCGGTCAGAGAGATCACGGGCACGCCGATGCGCTTGAGCGTGGGCAGCAAGGCCACGATCTCCTCGGTCTCGCCGCTGTAGGAGATGGCGATCACGACATCACCCTTGACGATGCGTCCCAGGTCCCCATGGATCGCCTCGGCGGGATGGAGGAAAAGCGACGGCGTCCCCGTCGACGAGAGTGTGGCCGAGAGCTTCTGGGCGATGAATCCGCTTTTTCCCATGCCGGTGGTGACCACGCGGCCGGTGCAGCGGTAGAGCATGTCGATGGCCTGGCCGAAGCTCTCCCCCAATTTAGGGATGAGATCCTGGATGGCCTCGGCCTCGATCTCCAGGACCTTGCGCGCGGTTTCGTAAGGCACGCTACGACCGCTCCCGGGCGAGGGCATGGACCTTGAGGAGATGGGTGAGAAAGCGCTTCATCCGGTCGAGTCGATAGGCGTTTGGTCCGTCGGAGAGGGCGCGGCTCGGATCCTCGTGGGTCTCCATGAATACGCCGTCGACACCGGCGGCGACACCGGCGGGGCCGAGGGTGTCGATGAAATGCGCCTCTCCGCCGGAACGATCGCCCAGCCCTCCCGGGCGCTGGACCGAGTGGGTAATGTCGAAGATCACGGGATAACCGAAGCCGCGCAGAACAGGGAACGACCGCATGTCGACCACGAGTGTGTTGTAGCCGAACGAGGCGCCGCGTTCCGTCACCATGAGATTGGGATTGCCCGTGGTGGCGGCCTTCGCCATCACACCCTTCATGTCCCAGGGGGCCATGAACTGGCCCTTCTTGATGTTCACCGCGCGTCCGGACCGGGCGGCCTCGAGCACGAGGTCGGTCTGGCGACAGAGGAAGGCCGGGATCTGCAGGACGTCGGCCACCTGCGCGGCGCGTTCGACATGCGAGGTTTCGTGCACGTCGGTGAGGATGGGCACGCCCACCTTGGCCTTCACCGTGGCCAGGATGTCGAGGCCGCGCTCGAGGCCCACTCCGCGGTACGAGCCGATGGAAGATCGATTGGCCTTGTCGTAGCTCGCCTTGAAGATGAAGGGAATTCCGAGCTCGTCGGTGATCTCCTTGAGCCTTCGCGCGATCTTGAGGGGATGCGCGGGAGTTTCGATCACGCAGGGGCCGCCGATGAGAAACAGCGGTCCGCCCCCGATCTTCAGGGAGCCCACACGGATCGGCGGGGTCTTGGGAGTCTTCACGCCTTCACGCCCGCGTTCTGGGCGACGGAGGCGGCGCGTCCGGCTTTCTGATGGGCGAGGGACGCGCCCACGAAGCCGGCGAAGAGCGGATGGGGCTGCCAGGGCCGGGACTTGAACTCGGGGTGGTACTGCACGGCGATGAAGTACGGGTGATCCTTGATCTCCGCGATCTCGGCGAACTTGCCGTCGGGAGTCTTGCCCGAGATCTTCAGGCCGGCCGCTTCGAGTCGCGCCATGTATTCCTGGTTGAACTCGTAGCGGTGGCGATGGCGCTCGCGGATCTCCCGCGCGCCATAAACGCGGTGGGCGAGCGAGTCCTCGTCAAGTTCGCATGGATACGAGCCGAGGCGCATCGTGCCACCCATGTCCTCGACCCCGAGCAGATCCTGGAGCTTGTAGATCACGCGATCGGCCGCGTTCTCGTTGACTTCGGTTGAGTCGGCGGTGGCGATGCCACAAACGTTGCGCGCGTATTCGACCACCGCCCACTGGAAGCCATAGCAGATGCCAAAAAACGGCGTGCCCGATTCACGGGCGTATTGCGCGGCCATCACCATGCCCCCGGTGCCGCGAGCGCCGAAACCTCCGGGCACCAGGATGCCGGCCGCGCCCTGAAGGAGCGAGGGGCCCTTGGCCTCGAGTTCTTCCGACTCCACCCAGCGCCGCACCAGTTTCACCCCGTTCGCGAGGGCGCCGTGGGTGAGGGCCTCGTTGAGGCTCTTGTACGAGTCCTCATACGAGACGTACTTGCCGATGATGGCGATCTCCACCTCGGCCTTGGGATTCTTGATCGTGCTGACGATGCGCTCCCAGTGGGCGAGGTCGCAGCCTGCCGAGGACAGGCCGAGAGTGCGAAGAATGAAGGTGTCGAGACCCTGCGACTTGAAGTGCAGGGGCACCTCGTAGATCGTGCCCACGTCCTGGGCCGAGATCACGGCCTCTTCGGGGACGTCGCAGAAAAGCGCAAGTTTGGCCTTGATGTCGGCGGGCAGATCCACTTCGGTGCGGCACAGCAGGGCCTGGGGCTGGATGCCGATGCCGCGCAGTTCGTGGACCGAGTGCTGTGTGGGCTTGGTCTTCATCTCCTGCGCGGTCTTGATGAAGGGCACCAGGGCGAGGTGCACGAACATGGCGTTGTCCCGGCCCACATCGCGGCGGAACTGGCGGATGGCTTCGAGGAAGGGCAGGCTTTCGATGTCGCCGACCGTGCCGCCGATCTCCACGATCAGCACGTCAACCCCGTCGCCGCACTCCCTGATGGCGGCCTTGATCTCGTCGGTGATGTGAGGGATGACCTGCACGGTGCGCCCGAGGTAGTCGCCGCGGCGTTCCTTGCTGATGACCTGCCCGTAGATCTGGCCGGTGGTGATGTTGGACTTTTTCGAGGTGGTGACGTGGGTGAAACGCTCGTAGTGACCAAGGTCGAGGTCGGTTTCGCCGCCGTCTTCGGTGACGAAGACCTCGCCATGCTGGTAAGGACTCATGGTGCCGGGGTCGACGTTCAGATAGGGGTCGCACTTCATCAGGCCGACCCGGAAGCCGTGACCTTCGAGCAGGCAGCCGATCGAGGCGGCGGCGATGCCTTTGCCCAGCGACGAGACGACACCACCGGTGACGAAGATGTACTTGGTTGGTTTGGGCATTGGTGTCTCGGGCCTCAATGGTTTCGGGCGGCGGTGGAATCAGGGGAGATGAGAAGACGGGCGCGTTCGAGGTCGGCCGGGGTGTCGACGGCCACCGCAGATTCGCCATCGACGGGAACGACGAGGATGTTCAGGCCGTGATGGAGGGCGCGGAGTTGCTCGAGCTGCTCGAGTTGTTCGAGGGGCGAGGGCTTCAGGGCCGCGAAGTTCGCCAAGGCGTCACGACGAAAGACATAGAGCCCCACGTGTTTGCGGGTCTGGCCCGAGGCGAGGGCGGCCCGGGCCGCGGCTTCGAAGGTTCGCTCGGTGGTGCGGGCGTGGGGAATGGGGCTGCGCGAGAAGTAGAGGGCGTGGCCGCGCGCATCGGCG
Organism: Vicinamibacteria bacterium; assembly: GCA_017990495.1. Lineage (GTDB taxonomy): Bacteria > Acidobacteriota > Vicinamibacteria > Fen-336 > JAGNNV01 > JAGNNV01. The sequence goes on along the minus strand of JAGNNV010000080.1, from coordinate 362 downwards.
ACCACCTTCACCACCGCGTCCGACATCATCTCGTCGAAGTGCCGCAGCGGGAGTGAGAGGGTTGAAATGGCGGCGTCGGGGTCGTTCTTGAGTCCGTTCACCGCGAGGTCGATGGTGGCGGGGTCGATCATGGGCTCGTCGCCTTGCACATTCACATAGATGTCGGCGTCGATCTGTCGCGAGGCTTCGGCGAGCCGGTCGGTGCCGGTGGGGCAGGAGGGAGAGGTCATGAGGGCGCGTCCGCCGAAGGCCGCGACCGCGTCCATCACCCGCGGGTCGTCGGTGGCGATCACCACTTCGTCGAGGGTCTCGGCCCGTCTGGCGCGTTCATAGACGTGGCGGACCATCGGCCAGCCGTGGAT
>JAGNNV010000079.1 GCA_017990495.1 Vicinamibacteria bacterium | reverse complement strand
GAGTGAAGATACCGAGATACTCGCCGGCGTAGACCACATCCGGGTTCCCCGGTTCGGCCTGCACGTGACCGGCTTCGCCGCCACCCACGTCGAACCACTCGCCCTTCGCGATGCCGCCGCCTTTGAGGGAGTTGGAAGGGCCAGACGCGGTGCCCAGGTCCTGCATGGCGCCGAGCACGCGATAGGGGACCGACGTGTCGGTGGCCACATGGTAGAACTGGGCGAGAGGAAGGTCCGGGGTGAACCAGGTCTTGCCCGCGTCGGCGCTCACCGAAACACCTCCGTCGTGGGCCAGGATCATGCGCGCGGGATTTTTGGGATCGATCCACGCGTCGTGGAAGTCGCCATGGTGCGCGGTCACGCTCTGGATGGTCTTGCCGCCATCGATGGTTTTGAGCAGAGGCACCTGGGGGAACCACACGATGTCGGCGTTCGTGGGATCGACGGTGATGGTCGAGTAGTACCAGGCGCGCTGACGCAGAGCGCGGTGGGGATTCGCCAGGGTGAATGACTCGCCGCCGTCATCCGACCGGTAAAGGCCGCCCTTCTCCGCTTCAATGAGGGCATACACGCGCTGGCCGTCGGTTTTCGCCACCGCGCAGCCGATCTTGCCTTTGATCCCCGCGGGAATCCCTTCGTCTTCGCCCAGTTCCTTCCAGGTGTCTCCGCCGTCTCGCGAGGCGTACAAGCCGCTGCCCGGGCCGCCGCTCACCATGTCCCACGGTTTGCGCCGCGCCTGCCAGAGTCCGGCGAACAGGATCCGCGGATTGTTCGGATCCATGCAGACGTCCGACGCTCCGGTGTCAGCGTCCTTCTTGAGGATCTGCTGCCACGTCTTCCCTCCGTCCAGCGTGCGATAGACGCCGCGCTCGGGATTCGGTCCAAAGGCGTGGCCGAGGACGGCCGCGAAAGCGATATCCGGATTCTTCGGATGCACCACCATGGTTCCGATCTGGCCTTCCTGCTTCCAGATGTGGGTCCAGGTCTTGCCCGCGTCGGTCGACTTGTAGATGCCGTTGCCCGCGGCCACGTTGCCGCGAATGTTGGCCTCACCCGAGCCCACATAGATGATGTTGGCATCCGAGGGGGCGATGGCCAGAGAGCCGATCGAGGAGATGTCCATGTCGTCGAAGATCGGCTTCCACTGGATGCCCCCGTCCGTCGATTTCCATACCCCGCTCGATGCGGTGGTCATGTAGTAGGTGAACGCATCCCCGGGAAGCCCGGCGGCGCGGGTGGCGCGCCCGCCCGTGAAGGGCCCGAGCAGCCGGTACTTGAGGCCGGGGAAGTCGATCGGCGGCTTCGGGGCGTCTTCCGCGGCGGCCCCCAAGGCAACGGCGGCGAGGATGAGCGTGGAGAAAAAGCGGGAGCGTGGCAACAAAGGGGCCTCCTCAGGCGATGTGGCGGAATCCGCGCCGGATCCTAGCGGACCTTCGACCGGGAAGGAGAGGGATCGGGGCGGTTTGACCACGTGGTAGCCCCGGCGGTAGTTTCCGCCGCCATGAGCCTTCGCCTCCTCTATTCCTGTCTCGTCGTGGTCGCCCTCGCCCATCCGTCGCTCGCGATCGCCGCCGACAGCGATGTCAGCTATGCCACCCGGCTTGGAAAGAAGAACCGGGTCTACGTGGACGTGGAAAACGGGTCGGATACGAACATCCGGGTGACGTCGATGGTCGTGGTCTTCTACGACAAGGGCAAGGCCGTCCTCGAGAAGAGCACGATCCCCTGCGAGGCCGATTGCGCCGTCGACGCTCGCGACGCCGGGTCGTTCGGACCGATTGACGGCCCCGATGGCTGGCAGACGGTCAAGGTGACGAGCGTTCTCTACGAGGACGTGGAGGCGGAAGAGGCCGAAGAGGCCGAGGACTTCGAACCTGAGCCGGTGGTGAAGTCGAAAGGCGCCCTTCGTCCTCGTCGGTCAGGCGGAGCGCCTCCGAGCGAGCCTGCCCCACGAACGACCACGGCGCCGGACACCCCGTCCGATTCGAGCCCGGGTCGGCCACCGGCCCCTATCCCGACCGACGGCAAACGCGAGTCCCTCGACGGCTACGCCGAGTGGCGTCGCGATGGTCTGCTCATCGTAGATGGCCAGCGCGTTCGGTTCGGCGCGGGAGCGAAGTTCAAAGGGTCGAAGGAAGCGAAGACCTTCTCCGACATTCCCCTCGGCCACGAGGTGAAGGTGAAGGGCCGGCGCGATGCCCAGGGAGTACTGGTCGCCGACGAGGTGGAGACGAAGCCGAACGGAGACGCGTTGTTCGAAGGCGACCTCCGCACCGCCTTCGATCAAATGGAGCAGAAGTACCTTTCGGAACGCCGCATGTATGAGGAAGGAGACAACGGCAAGCGCGCGGACTACGGCCGGCTCTATACCAGCGGCGAGCGCGTCGAAAGGGTGCGCGGGATTCTCGATCGTCTGATCCCCGGCTATCTCGCCGAGCGCGACTTCCGGATCTACGTGGTGGAGAACAAGGAATGGAACGCGATGGCCGCGCCCAACGATTCGCTCTACATCTTCACCGGCCTGCTCGACGACATGGACGACGACGAGGTGGCCATCATCCTGGGCCATGAACTGGCTCATGCCACCCACGAACATTCGCGCAAGGGCTTCAAGAAGACGATGCTCATTCAGCTGGCTGCCCTGGGCATCGCCGCGATCGCGGAGGAAGCGGTCGACGGCAAGAACAAGCGCCAGGTGATTCAGGTGGCGGCTATGCTCGGGGCCAGCGCCTGGTCCAGCGGTTACGGCCGGAGCCACGAGGATCAGGCCGATCGAGTGGGCATGCGCTACGCCAACGAGGCCGGTTTCGATGTGCGCAAAGGGCCCCGCGTGTGGAACCGGTTCGCGGAGAAGTACGGCAACGACTCGAAGCTCCTGAACTTCTTCTTCAGCGATCACTCGGTCGCCCAGGATCGGGCACGCAACCTCAACCGGGAGCTGGCCCTCAACTACCGCCGTTGACTTCGGCGGCCGTGGTTCGCCTCTGGGGGCGGAGGAGCCGGCGGAGCAGAACGCTTTGGAAGGTCGGCTCGCCGTAGATGCCGTGATGGTCGGCGTCTCCGAAAAAGACGTGCGAGATCTCCGGCAGTCCCCAGTCGCGTGAGCCGTCAACGTCGAGATGCGAGCCAAGCACGCTCGACCGGGCCACCCGGCCATCCCCGGCCTCGAACATCACCTCCGCCTCCGCCCCCGTTCGGGGAGCGAAGAGCGGACTCTGTCCGGGGCGGGCCGGAGCGATGGCGCGGGTCAGGGTGGGCAAGCAGTCCCCGCCGAGCACCGTGACCGGGCGGGGGCAGACCGTTTCCGGCGCCTTTGCCATGGCCAGGTGGAAGGCTCGCGCGTGGTCGATCAGGGCGGTGATGAAAGCCCGATCCTCGTTGCTGCTCTGCGTGTGCGGGCTCCAAGGACCCCAGCCAAAGCGCTGCCACGTGGAGGGCTCGTGCAGGTCGACACCGAGCGGCTCGCCCTTGGCGTCGACCAGGGGGTTCGCGCCCAAAGGCGGCATCAACTGATAGATCGCGGGCATGTGGGCGATCACCCGCGCGGCGAGAGTGGTGTTCGACATGCCCACCGGATTGCCGTTCAACGCGGCGTCCAGGGAGAAGATGCTGCCCGCGTTGGGTGTCGCCACCAGGATGAGCTGAGAGATGCGGCGAGCACCAGCCCAGGTCACGGGGCCGCCGGGCTCGGCGTCGCCGTAGCGCAGGTAGTAGCGAGCGATGAGACCGCCCATGCTGTGCCCGACGAGGTTGAAGCGGGCCTCCGGTTCGCGTCGCGCCACCGCCAGAGCGTCGAGGTATTCGCCGAGCCGCCGCGCGGATTCGACGAGATCGCGCCGCCAGTCGTAGGTGAAGACATGGAAGATGGCGCCCCGCGTCCCCGTGCCCCGTTCGTTGCGGTGGAAGCCGGCGTCGCGCAGCAGTCCCAGCAGATCCGCGTATTCGGTGAATCCGAAGAGACGGGGGATCATTTCGTCGACGCCGATCAGGCCGAACGGTTTCAGGCTGTCGCGACTCGTGTGGAGGGGAAGCATGGCGGGGAGGCGCAGGTCGTGATGACCCAGCACGTTGCCCACGTTGAGCCAGGCCGCGGTTCCGTCGGGGCGCTCGAGACGGCTGCCCATGATGCCGGGCAGGATGACGGTCGCCGGGAGGTCTGGGTGTTCACGCGACTCGCGCAGCAGTTTCGGGCTGAAACGCCGGCCCGGTTTCAGCGCGTCATACAGGAGGGAGCCGGCGATCCCCGCCACCACGCCGCCGGCGAAATGGAGCAGGGTGCGGCTGTCGCTTCGATCCGCCATGGCGAAATTGTAGTCGGGGCCCGTCCGCGATTTTCTACTCGCGCTTCTCCAGTCGCAAGGCGCCCACGTCCTCGACCAGGCGCTCCAGTTCGAACGCGTGGGTTCCGTTGTAGATGCCGCGCAGGCGTCCGCTGCCGTCCACGAGGATCACCTTCTCCGTGTGCAGCAGGCGGCCCGGGCCGGCCGCCGCGCCCGTCTCGCGCTGGTCGTCGGCGAAATACGAATCCGCGATCACCTTGCGGATCTCGCTCAGCTCGCCGGTGGCGAGACGCCAGGTTCGAGGATCGATGCCCCGGAGCTTTCCGAACTCGGACAAGACCGCCGGTGTGTCGGTCAGCGGCGTGACGGTGTAGGAAACCATCACGACATCGTCCTGGCCCTGAAGAGCCGTCTGCACCGGCTTCAGCCGCTGGACCAGGGTGGGGCACAGGCCGGGACAGGAGGCGAAGAGAAAACTCGCGACGTGGATCTTCCCTTCGAGGTCTCTTTGGGTGAATCGCCGATTCTCCTGGTCGATGAGTTCGAAGGGAGCGACGCGATGGGAGACCTCCGACCAGCGCGGAGTGAAGTCCCTCGAGTCGTAGTAGGGCAAGGCGGAGGCCGAGGACTCGGCCGGGCGCGCGAGAGGGGCGACCAACGCCGCACCGACGATGAGGGCCGCGATGAGAAGGCCGGCGCGGGTGCGCATCACATTCCTCCTTGCACAGGCAGGCACGGCTTCGAGTTGATGAGGCCGAAGTGTCTCCCGTTCCGCGCTTCGTAGTTGAGGAACAACTCGCCCTGCGGAGTCCACGCCTGCTGCGAGCCCGCCTCGCGTCCCTCCTCGTAGTTCTTCAGCTCGGCGAGCTGGCCGTTCTGATGCCATGACCGGTACGCGCCCTCGATCATGTCGCCCTCGTAGAAGGCCTCGACTCGCGGTGTTCCTCCCGGCCAGAAGGCCACGTGGCGGCCGGACTTGCGGCCAAGGCGCCAGGTGGTTTGAGCGAGCAGCGTTCCGTCGTCGTCGAAGGTCTGCACGATCCGATCGGGGTTTCCCGGGACCAGACTTCCTGCCTGGGCCAGGGAAGACAGGCCAAGAAGGGCTGCGAGAGCGAGGCGGACCATGGCTAACTCGCGGTTCCAGGAGCGCCGCGGAAGCAGCCGGCGATGTAAGGAGGCGCCGAAACGATGTGGTAGTGGTAGATCCCGCTCGGAAACTCGGGCGTGGCTCCCACATGGCCGTTGCAGGTGTCGAGCCCGGAAGGCACGACGCCTCCGGCATCACGGGTTCCATACACGGGGAAGCCGTCGAGCAGCACGCCGAGCAGTCGGCTCGAACCTTGCGCCGTCAGGTAGAGCGGCTCGATGTGGTAGTGGTACATGCCGTTCTGCTGCGGATGGCCGTTGTAGCGGTCGAAGCTCTGGATCTCCTGGGTGAGGGGAGCCTGCTGCGCCGCGTACTGATTGAAGAGGGCTACGCCGTTGATCGAAACCCCCATCACGCCCATGGGGGTGTCGCTGGCCGTGCCCACCTGCGGGTTCACGGGAACGCGGAGCACGATGTTCTGCGCCACGATGCGATTGGGGTTCACGGCCATGCCGGCGTGCGGGGCTTCATAACCCGTGTTGCCCGAACCGAAGTAGGGACTCGAGTGGTCGGGCACCGAGGTGGCCCGCAGCACCACGAAGTTGCCGTCGATCGAGGCCTGCGCTCCGTAGAACTGCGAGTAGTGGGCGGGAAGGCTCGAGGCCGCGGTGGCGGGCGTCGGTGTCGGCGTGGCCGAGACCGTGGTCGTGGCGGTCGCCGAAGGAGTGGTAGGCGAACTGGAGCCGCAGCCGGCAGCGCCCAGGGGCAGGGTGAGAGTCAGTCCGAGGCCGACGATCGCTCGGGCCCGTGGCTTTTGAGAGGGGGTTTGGTCTTGGAGCTTCATAGGGTTCATGAAGGAGTAGACCGAAGAGGCGTAAAGGCCGTGTAGGAGATGCCCCTTCTTTTCGTAAGGATTCGGTAAAGACCGCGTGACGCGTTGATCTTTACGCCGTCCTTACAAAGAGATCGCGCGGCCTTCACGCTTTCCTTACCCGGATCTGTTCGAATCGAGGCAACGAGACCGGATGATCAGGAACAGGAAGCCAAGAGCGAAGCTGCCCCTAGCCCTGGGCCTCCTCCTCCTCGCCGCGGTGCTTGGGGCCGCTGCTCCCCCCGCGGTTGGGGCTTCGGCTTACGGTGATGGCCGTGCCGAGTCCGGGGCCCGCCTCTTCCGCGCCATGCTGGCCGCCGACATCGAACTCGAGCAGAAGGTCGATGCCGGGGGCGCCCTGGTCATCGCCATCGTCCACGCGGGTGATGTGGATCGGGCGAAGAGCCTGGGTGATCTCGTGACCCGACGCGATGCGAAGCGCGCATCGGAGGCGATCAGGGGCCTCCCCATGCGCACCGAACTCGTTCGGGTCGAAGAGCTGCAGGCGACCGGTCCGCGGGCCGTGGCCGCGGTGTTCATCGCCGAGCCGCTTCGCCGTGAGGCGATTGGCGCGCTGATCCGCTTCGGGGTCGAGCGCCATGTCATCATCTACTCCCCGTTCGAGGGCGACGTCGAGCAGGGGATAGCGGGAGGATTGTCGATCGAGGCCCAGGTGAGGCCCTTCGTCAATACCGCGGCGCTCCGGGCGTCCCAGGTGACGCTCAAGGAGTTCTTCCTCAAGGTCGCCAAGGCCTTCCCATGACCGTGCGCGAAACCACCAGAGGCGAGAACTTCGGCCGTGGAGCCATGGTGGCGGCCACCCTTATCTTCATCGTGCTCGGGCTGTCCCTGGCCACGGTGATGACTCTTTACCGCACCGCCGTCCTCGAGCCGCGACTGCGTGACGAGGCCCGGGCCCAGGCGGAGATCCTGTCGCGCTCTCAGGCGGGCCTGATCGCGGGCGTGCTTCGCAACACCGCACCCGAGGGGCGAGAGGAGGCCCTCGACGCGGCCCTCGATGAGTTGCTCCTCCTGCGCGACCCTGCTTCGAACCAGGCCTACTTCGACTTCGTGGCCGTGGAGCTTGACCACGAGGCGCTCGGCGCTCCTCCCGAAACTCTCGATCGCGGCAAGGGCGATCTCTCGTCCAGCTCCGCCTTCGCCAGTTCGGTCGCGCTCTACGATCCCAAGACCTCGGAGGTCCTGGGTCTTGTCCGTTTCGGAGTGAGCAGTCGCCTGTTCCGCGAGCTTTCCGCCAAGGTGGGCGACGAACTGTTCCGGGTCACCCTCGCGGTGCTCGCTTTGCTGTTCGTGTTGTGGATCGCCTTGATGATGGTGCTGGCCCAACTCGAGGGCCAGACCGCGAAACGCTTCGCGGCTGAGCGCGAGCTGTCGCGCCAGGAAAAGCGCTACGAGCGTCTCGTCAACAATCTGAACCAGTACTTTGTGTACCGCAAGGACGCGCAGGGCCGCCTCCTCTCGGTCAGCGACTCGGTGCAGCGCGTTCTCGGGTTCACTCCCGCGGAGTTCGCGGCCCGGCACACCGAGAGCCTGCGCCTGGCTTCGTCTAACTCCACGGCCCAGTCCGGATCGGAGGTGGAACTCGAGGATGCCCACGGCCATCGCCACCGCATCGAACTTTCGGAGGTGACGGTTTCAGGAGAGGACGGAGCGCTGGTGGCCATCGATGGCATCGCCCGAGACGCCACCGCGGAGCGGCGCTTCCGCGAAGAACTCCAGCACGCCAAGGACGAAGCCGAAGCGGCGAACCAGGCGAAGAGCCGCTTCCTCGCCAACATGAGTCACGAGATCCGAACCCCGCTGAACGCCATTCTCGGAATGACCGGTCTCGCTCTCCGCTCGATTCGGGCGCCAAGGGAGCGCGACTACCTGGAGAAGGTGCGGGTCTCCGCCCGCCTCCTCGCGGAGATCGTCGAGGACATCCTCGATCTGTCACGGATCGAGTCGGGAAAGCTGGAGCTAGTCCTCGAGACCTTCGACCTCGAGGAAATGCTCGCCGAGATCAGCGACGTGATCGGCGTGCGCGCGGGGGCGAGGGGGCTCGAGGTCACGTTCCAGCCCGTGGGCCGGCTGCCCCGACATCTTTCGGGCGACCCGGTGCGGCTCAAGCAAGTGCTTTTGAACCTGCTCAACAACGCGGTGAAATTCACGGAGCGCGGCGACATCGTGGCCCGGATCGAAGCCACGGAGATGAGGCGTGATCGCGCGGTCTTGCGCTTCACCATCACCGACACCGGCATCGGGATTCCCGAGTCGCACCTCAACACCCTGTTCGAACCCTTCACCCAGGTCGACAACTCCAACGCCCGGCGCTACGGGGGCATGGGCCTTGGCCTTGCCATCTCGCGGCGGCTGGTGCGCCTGATGGGAGGGGACATTGTGGTGGCGACGAGCGTCGGCGAGGGCAGCACTTTCACCTTCACCGCCACCTTCGGCCTTCCCGAAGGGGCGTCCGAGTCGCGCCGCCTGCCCGAGGCGCTCGCCGGAGTCAATGCGCTGGTGGTGGATGACAACGAAAGCGCGCGGGTAGCGCTCTCCGGCATGCTGGAAATGCTGGCCTGTCGGGTGGACGCGGTGGCTTCGGGCGAGGAGGCGATGCGGGCCTTCGAGCAGGCGCGGGAGCACTCGCCTTATCGCATCGCTCTCGTCGACTGGAAGATGCCCGGTATGGATGGGATCGAAACCGCGTCACGTCTGCGCGCGCTGGCCGGCGAATCGCCGCTCGGTCTGATTCTGGTCACCGCCCACGACTGGGAGGAAGCGGCGAAGCGGGGTGAAGGCGCGGGTATCGCCACCGTCCTTCACAAACCGCTCTCGCCCTCCGGCCTGCACGACGCACTCGTCACCACTCTTTTGCCCTGGGAGCGGCTGCGGGCTGCGACGCCTGGCGGCTCCCTGGCGAACTTCGCTTCCGGGCAGACCGTTCTCCTGGTCGAGGACCAGGTCATCAATCGTGAGTTGGCCCGCGAACTCCTGACTCAGGCCGGGCTCGTAGTGAGGGAGGCCACGAACGGCCGCGCTGCCCTGGACGAACTCGGGCGAAGCCGCCCCGACGTTGTGCTGATGGACGTGCAGATGCCCGACATGGACGGGCTGGCCGCGGTGGGCTTGATTCGCGCCGACCCGGAGCTTGCCTCGCTCCCGGTCATCGCCATGACCGCGCACGCCATGATGGGCGATCGCGAGCGCTTTCTGGCCGCGGGCATGAGCGACTACGTGGCCAAGCCCATCGAGGAAGCCCAGCTCTTTCGTGTTCTCGGGCGCTGGCTTCGTTCGCAGTCGGGACATGTGGCCCCTCCCGAAATTCCCGAGCGAAGCACGGATCCCGCCCGCCAGGCGGAGGAATCGTCGTTCTCTCACACGCTTGATCGCGTCGCGGGTCTTCGGCGCGCTGCCGGCAATCGCGCCCTGTACGACCGGCTGGTGCGCAATTTTGTGACCGAAGCCCCGGATCTGGTCGATCGCCTGCGCAGCAGCGCGGCCCGTGGTGATGCCGAGGCGGTCCGGCGGGACCTGCACACCCTAAAGGGGAACGCGGCCACAGTGAGCGCGCTCGAGATCGCCACGCTGGCAGGAGGGCTCGAGAGGGCGGCGGAGTTGCCCTCGCCTGACGACCTCGACGCGCTTCTGGCCGCGGTGGGGAGGCTCGGCGCTCTGGCGCCCGCGCCGCCCCCCGCGTTGACCCTCGGCACGAACGATGCGGCGACGGTCGGCCTCACGCCAGAGAGACGGTTGCAGGCGCTCGAGGCGCTGCGGCGGCTCGCCGACCATGTAGCCTCGGGCAATCTCGCGGCCCGCCGGTCGCTCGCTGATCTTCAAGGCGCGTTGGGTGGGGCGTTTCCCGGCCCCCTGCGCGACCTCGAGAATGCGGTGTCCCATCTCGACTTCCCGGCTGCCAGTCGGGAGATCGAGTCACTTCTCCCCCTGCTCGATTCCGAGGTTCGGTCATGAGTCCCAAGGCCCACGTTCTGATCGTGGACGATCAGCCCACGAACGTCCACGTCCTGGCCGAGGCGCTCGGGAACGACTACGAGCTCCTCGTTGCGACCACCGCGGCTCGCGCCTTCGAACTCGCGTCCAAGGCCGATCTGATCCTGCTCGACGTGATCATGCCGGACATGGACGGCCGTGACGTTTGCCGCAGGCTCAAGGGCGAGGACGCTACCCGGCCGATCCCCATCATCTTTGTGACCGCGCTCGAGCAAACCGAGGACGAGGCCGAGGGCTTTGCGGCGGGGGCGGTGGACTACATCGTCAAACCCATCAACCCCGCGATCGTGCGCGCGCGGGTGCGTACCCATCTCGAACTCAAGGCGGCCCGCGATCTGCTCGAGCGCCTGGCCAAGGTGGATGCGCTGACCGGAATCGCCAACCGCCGGAGGTTCGACGAAGCCGCGGATGAAGAGTGGCGTCGCTGCATGCGGAACTCGCAGGTCCTGACTCTGGCCATCGCCGATATCGATCACTTCAAGGCCTTCAACGACAAACATGGACACGGGGGGGGCGATGCCTGCCTGCGGCGGGTGGCCCAGGCCCTGAATCGTCTGGCCCGCCGGCCCGGAGAGCTGGTGGCGCGTTACGGCGGCGAAGAGTTCGCGTTTCTCCTCCCCGATGTCGACCCCGATGGCGCGCGGCAGTTCGTGATCCGCGCTTTGGGCGCGGTCCTGGCCGTCGAAATCGAGGGACTGGCCCTGCCCGGTCAGGTTGGCTTGAGCGTGGGATCGGTGACCCTGATTCCTTCGCCTCTCCGTTCGGCGGAAGAGGCGCTGCGGGTGGCCGATGAAGGGCTCTACAAGGCGAAGCAGGCCGGCCGCCGCCGAGGCGTGGTGTGTGACCTCGAAACCGGCGTCTCCTCGACGGTGCTCCCGGAATTCTGAAGAGGACATGATGACCTTCACCCCGCCCATACCAATCCGCGACCTGACCATGGCCATGGTTCTGTTGACCATCATCGCCAGCGGAAACGCCGGGGCGCAAACCCGCAGCGCGGTCGAGCCGCAGCCAAAGCCATCGCCCCTGGTTGCCCAGGCCGCGGAGGAGGCCGAACTCGAAGGGCTGCTCAAGATCCTCAGCGAGGAGACCGCGGTGGCCACGAAGACGCGCATGAACGGCGACTACGTCCCCGGCATCGTCACCGTCCTGCATGGCGACGAGATGGCCTCGATGGGCGCCCGCACGGTATGGGACGCGCTCTCGATGGTCCCTGGAATCGAGGCGGTGCGCGACCCTGCGGGTGTCCCTTCCCTCGTGGTGCGCGGCATTCAGTTCCCGTTCAACTCGGGGAACGTGAAAGTGTTGATCGACTCCATGCCCGCCACCCGCGACAACGCGGGAATCAACAGCATCGTCCTTGACCTTCCCATTCAGCTGGTCGAACGGATTGAGGTGATCCGCGGCCCGGGGTCGGTGGTCTACGGCGATTTCGCCTACATGGGCCTCGTACACATCATCACCCGCAAGACCGGTCACGGCTTTCATGCGCGGCTCGAGGAAGCGGGGGGCTTCTCGGGGGGCTTCTTCGGTGGTGGTCGGACTGCTTCCGGATGGGAGTACGCGCTCTCCGCTGCCGGATCCGCGGGCGGTTCGGCCGATGTGCCGGCTCGCCGCGAGGTGGATGATGGGCGCGGGTTCGGATTCGGATCCCTCCGTTACCGCGGTTTCTCGATCGCGGCCTCGGTGGCCACTCGCGAAGTCGAGGATTTGAGCTCGACCCTTCCGCCCGTCGACGGCCAGCAGACCCACACCGTGCTGGACGTCCGCTACGCCTTCGATCTCTCCAGGGCCGCGCGTGCCGAGGTGCGTCTCAACGATCGAATCAGCCGTTTCGCAGCGGAACCTCCGACCTCGATGGCGACGTGATCGAAGGCGGGCTCGGTCTCACCTGGAATGGCGCGTCGAGGCAGTCTTGGCTTCTTGACGCCTCGTTCACTCGATCCAATATCGACCGCGCGGTGTTCCGCACGCCTTCTCCTCAACCGATGCCCGGTGCTCCGCCTCCGCCGGTGGGATTCACCGTTGACGACGAGAAGCTGGCCTTCGTGAGCGTGATGGCCCAGAACACCATCGAGGCCTCATCGAAGATCGATCTGACCGTGGGCGGTCGCCTCGATCGCTACGGCGACGTCGACACCCGGGTCACCCCGCGCGCCTCTCTCGTTTACCGCGCCTCCGATCGCCACATCGTGAAGTTCCAGTACGCCGAGGGTTTTCGGGCGCCGAACTTCTTCGAGCTCTATTCCCGGGGCTTCCGGCAGACTGCGTTGAACTTCGAGGTGAACCGGACGATCGAGCTCAACTACGTGCACCGTCGACCCGAGACGGTGCTGCGCCTCACCGCCTACCACTCGCAGCTCGCCGATCTCATCTTTGTGGTGGGGGCGGACGCCCAGCGTCGCTCGGTGTTCGAGAATCGGCGGAAGGCCCGCGTCGCGGGAGGCGAGATCGAACTCGAGCGTCAGATCGGAGAGAGGCTCAAGGCGGTGGTCAACGCCTCGTGGTTCGACACCCGCGATTCGCGCAACGCCCAGAATCTCTTCGTCGAGCGCGACACCATCCCGAGCCTTCTCGGGAACATCGCGCTCATCGCCGCACCCCGTCCGAAGACCCGCCTCGCCGCGCGCTGGTTGTACGTGGGCGACCGGCGGGCGGCCGCCACACCCGCGTACAGCGAGTTCTCCCTCACGGCCACCCAGAAGAGCGTCCTCGCGCGCGGACTCGACCTCCGCGCGGGGGTGCGGCTCTCCCGTGGGCGCGGAGTCATCTTTCCGCAGGTCCTGCCGACCACCACCGTGGTGGCGCCCTACGAGTTCCCCAAGGCCTTCGTCGAGCTGTCCTGGAGCCGTTAGACCGAAACGCCATGCGCCCCGCCCGCCCCCGCGTCCTCATCGTCGACGATCAGGCCCCGAACATCGACGTGCTCGCCGAAGCGTTGGGCGAGGGCTACGAGCTGTTCGCGGCCACATCGGCCGATCGGGCCATCGAGCTTGCCGCTTCGGGCATGGATCTCATTCTTCTCGACGTGGTCATGCCCGAGCAGAACGGTTTCGATCTCTGCCGCGCTCTCAAGGCCCGCGAGAAGACCCGGGCCATTCCGGTCATCTTCGTCACCGCTCTGGGCGAAGTGGAGGACGAGGCCCGCGGCTTCGAAGCCGGCGGGGTCGACTACATCACCAAACCGATTTCGCCGCCCACCGTGCGCGCGCGGGTGCGCACTCACCTCGAACTGCGTGGCGCGCACAAACGCCTCGAGAAGGAGGCGGAGGTGCTGGCGGAGAACCTCCGACTCAAAGAGCACGTCGAACGCCTCTCCCGCCACGACTTGAAGACGCCTCTCACCAGCGTCATCTCCATCCCTCAGATTCTCCTCGAAACCCCCGGCCTCACTCACGAGCAGACCGCGATGCTCCGTTCCGTGGAGGCGGCGGGATATCGGATCCTCGACATGGTGAA